>JAYTUA010000024.1:0-38551 GCA_043745015.1 Opitutaceae bacterium
GGGGCGCCTGCTTGGCCATGGTGGCGAGCTCGCCCATGGTGAGGCCGTGCACGTAGGGGACGCGGAAGGCGCCGACGCCGCTCATCCATTCCGCATCGAGGGGCGGGCCGTCCGCCTTGAGCCCGCCGAGCGGGTTGGGCCGGTCGAGCACGATGACCTCCACACCGTATTGAAAGCACGAGTCCATGGCATAGCGCATGACGACATTGAAGGTGTAGGAACGGGTGCCGATGTCCTGCAGGTCGATGACGAGGGCATCGAGGCCCTTGAGCTGTTCCTTGGTCGGTTTGTTATGCTTGCCGTAGAGTGAATAGACCGGCAGGCCGGTGCGCTTGTCGATCGTGTCGGCAATATTGTCGCCGGCCTTCTCGGTGCCATCGAAGCCGTGCTCGGGGCCGAACAACGCGACGAGCTTGGCGTTGGGGGCCCGGCGCAGGACCTCCATTGTGCTTTCGCCGCGGCGGTTCACGCCGGCCGGGTGGGTGAGCAGGCCGATTTTCTTCCCCGCGATGGCCTTGAAGCCATCCGCTTCCAACACGTCGATGCCGAGCATGACGGGCGGGAGATTTTCCGGCGGTGGCGGGGGGGGCGGGGCGAGGACGACCGGCGCCACGGGCTTCGGGGCGGGCGCCGGCTTGCTGACGCAGCCGGCCGCAAGCAGGAAGGCGCCAAGGATGGCGGCTCCGAAAATGCAGGGCACAGGCGACCGGCGGGTCATGGCCCGTGATTTCTGAAAACGCCCGCCGGACTTGGCGAGGAGATTCGACGGGGCGGCGGATAACTTATCAAGGCTCGCCTATCAGGCAGACACACCCCGTCGCTTCGCGCCACCCCTCTTGATAGAGGGGACCCAAACCCAGCCACCAAGGATCCCCTCTACAAAGAGGGGTGCCCGCAGGGCGGGGTGTGTGGTTCAGGTTCGAAGGCCAAAACATCGCCACCGATCCGCCCATTTGTAGGTCGGGGTTATCCCCGACAGATTGCGCTTGGGTGTCGGGCATAAAGCCCGACCTACACCGATCAGACGGGGCGGCGGAAAACTTAACGGGCCTGGCGGCGCGCCGCGACGGCCCGGGCCAGCTCTTCGAGCACGGGCACCGTCTCGGCGAACGAGAGGCAGGCGTCGGTGATGCTCTGGCCGTGCTTGAGCGGCTTGCCCGGCTCGTGCGTCTGGGCCCCGCCGACCAGATTGCTCTCGAGCATGACGCCGATGATGGCGTGCGAACCGGCGGCCACCTGGGCCGCCACATCGGCGGCGACGGCGGGCTGCTGATCGTGTTTCTTCCCACTGTTGCCGTGGCTGCAATCCACCAGCACGACGGGCAACGAGCCGGACTGGGTGAGGAGTTCGACGGCGTGGGCGATGTGCTTGGCGTCGTAATTCGGGCCGGTACGGCTGCCGCCGCGCAGGACCATGTGGCCCTCGGGATTGCCCGTGGTGGCGAGGACGGCGGGGGCGCCCTCGCGGGTGAGCGACGGGAAGCAGTGCGGGTGCCGGGCCGAGACGATGGCGTCCACCGCCACCTGCAGGTCGCCGTCGGTGCGGTTCTTGAAGCCGACCGGCATCGAGAGGCCCGAGGCGAGTTCGCGGTGGATCTGGCTCTCGGTCGTGCGGGCGCCGATGGCGGCCCACGTGACGAGATCAGCATAATACTGGCCGAGGGTGGTGTCGAGGAACTCGGTGCCGATGGGCAGGCCGGCCTGGTTGACATCGAGCATGAGCTGCCGGGCGAGGCGCAGGCCGGTGTTGACCTGGAAGCTGCCGTCGAGCTTCGGGTCGTTGATCAGGCCCTTCCAGCCGACCGTCGTACGGGGTTTTTCAAAATAGACCCGCATCACGACCAGCAGGTCGCGGGCGAGGCGGTCGGCCACGGGCTTGAGCTGGCGGGCATATTCCAGGGCCGCCGCCGGATCGTGAATGGAACACGGGCCGACGATCGCGATCAGCCGGTCATCGCGGCCCTGGAGAATCTCACTGACGGTCCGCCGGGCGGCCTGCACCAGCGCCGCGCCGGACTCGGCCAGCGGCAGATCCTCCTCGAGGATGGCCGGGGACACGAGCGGTCGGGCGGTGAGGATGCGGATATCGGAAGTCGGCTGGCGCATGGCGGTCGGACAAGCAAGCGCACCGCCGGCCAAAAGGCACGGAGATTTTCAGCCGGCATCGGTGGAGCCCGACCTCCGGGCGGGCTTGAACCTGCCCGGAGGTCAGGTTCCACCTTTCAGGGCACCATGCCGGGAAAACAATACGCCTGCACCAGCACGAACACCCCGACCAGCGAGGCCAGGGCAAGGCTGTGCCAGAAAACGGAACGCAGAATCGGGCCCTCTTCCCCATGCTGTCCGGTCGCGACCCCGGCGACGACGATGCTTTGCGCGTCGATCATCTTGCCCATGACCCCGCCGGTGCTGTTGGCCGCCGCCGCGAGGACCGGGGAGATGCCGACCTGTTGCGCGGTGACTTGTTGCAGGTTGCCGAAGAGCACGTTCGAGGCGGTGTCGCTGCCGGTCAACGCCACACCCAGCCAGCCCAGCAGCGGTGAGAAAAAGGGAAACAGCGCGCCCGTGCTGGCAAAGGCGAGGCCCAGCGTCGAGTCCAGCCCGGCATAGCGCGAGGCGAACGCCAGCGCCAGCATGGTGGAAATGGTCAGCAGCGAAATGCGCAGGCGCCAAAGGGTTTGCAGATAGATGCGGCCGAGTGCGCGGGGTCGCACGCCGAGCCACGTGCCGGCGAGAAGCGCGGTCAGCAGCGGGGCGGTGCCCGTGGCCGACACGAGATTCAAAGTGTAGATCGCATTCTCCGGCCGCAGTTCGGGGGCCAGCGGCGGGGCCTTGAGCACGGCCTGGTGCAGGTAGGGAATGGCAAACTTCAGCTCACCGGCCCGGCTTAGCACCGCCTTCGTGGCCGGCAGCGCCCAGATGAAAACCACGACCGTCAAAATCAGCCAGGGCGACCAGGCGCGGACGAGCACGCCCGCGGCTGGCCGGGCAGATGCCGGGGAAGTTGCCGCACCCGACGCCTCGTCGGGAAAACGCCACACGGTGCGCGGCCGCCAGAAACGCAGCAGGAGCAGCAGGGCGCCAAGGGAAGCCAGGGCGCTGGCTGTGTCCACCAGCCAGGGTCCGTGGAAGTTGCTCACCAGAAATTGCACGAGGGAGAAACTCAGGCCGGCGGTGAGGCAGGCCGGCCACACGCCCAGCATGGCGCGCCAGCCACCCAGCACCGCCACCAGCCAGAACGGAATGATCAGGCTGAAGAACGGCAACTGCCTGCCGACCATGGCGCTGAGTTCAAGCAGGGGCAGGCCGGTGACCTGCGCCAGGGAGACAATCGGGATGCCGAGCGAGCCGAAGGCCACGGGCGCGGTGTTGCCCAGCAGCGCGAGCGAGGCGGCCTGCAGCGGCCGGAAACCGATGCCGATCAGCATGGCCGCCGAGATGGCCACGGGTGCGCCGAATCCCGCCGCCCCCTCGATGAACGCACCAAAGCTGAACGCGATCAGCAGCGTCTGGATGCGGCGGTCGGCGGAAAGCCCGGCGATGGACTGCCGGACAATTTCAAATTGTCCGGTCTGCACCGTGACTTCGTAGAGAAAAACCACGTTCAGCACGATCCAGCCGATGGGCAGCAGGCCGTAGAGTGCGCCATAGACGCCGGCGGCGAGCGCCAGCTGCGGCGGCATCCGGTAGACCAGCATGGCGACCGCCAGCACGACGGCCAGTCCGCTCAGCGCCGCCCAGTGCGCGCGCACCCGGCCAAAGGCCAGCAGGCTGAGCAGCACGACCACCGGTGCGCCGGCCACCAGCGCGGAGGCCGCGAGGCTGTCAAACAGGGGGGTGTAGTGTTGGGTCCAGGTCATGGACGGCGGGTCAAGCAAGCGCACCGCCGGTCAAAAGGCACGGAGATTTTCGCCTCGCGGCGGCACCGGTGCAGGCAAAGCTGCGGCGATGCTTTTCCTTTGCCAACACGGTTACGAAGCGCTGCTGGTGCGCGAACTGATGGGGGACGGGCTGACCGTGATCGAATCCGGGCCGGGCTGGGCCGGGGCGGAGCCGGTGCCGGGCGACGCCATCACGCAGTCGGTGGCCGAACTGGCCTTCCCGCAACTGACGCTGCTGGTCCCGCGCGAGTTCAAGGGCGAATCGGTCAACGCCCTGGCCCAGCAACTGGCGGATTATTTCCTGGAGAGCCTGCGCGGCGAGCGGATCGACGCGGCGTGGCCGTGCATCTTCCAGACCGTGCCGGAGGTCGTGGGGCTGGGCCGCCGGGCCAGCGGGGTGGAGAAGGCCTTTGGCGAACTGCTGAAGAAGAAACTCAACCGCATCGCGAAGCTGGCCGCGCCGGAGCTGCCGCGCGGGGGAGGGAAGGTGCGCGGGCTGTTTGTGTTCTTTGCCGACTTTGGGCGGGTGTTTGCCGCGCGGGAGGCCTGGTCGGGCGGGCAGCGCCGCATGGCCGATGACGACGCGGCGCCCTCGCGTTCCTACCTCAAGGTCGAGGAAGCCTACATCGTGCTCGGGCGCGAACCGCAGCCGGACGAGACGGTGGTCGATCTCGGCGCGGCACCCGGCGGCTGGAGTTACAGCGCCGCCAAGCGCGGCGCGCGCGTCATCGCCGTGGACAACGGCCCGCTCAAGGGCGGGGCGTTCGGGCATCAACTGATCGACCACCGGCTGGAGGACGCCTTCAAGTTTGTGCCACCCGAGGGGCAGGTCTTCGACTGGCTGTTCTGCGACCTGGTCGAGCAACCGCACCATGTGCTGCAGAACATCGTGACGCCGTGGCTGGTGAACGGCTGGTGCCGGCGGTTTGTCATCAACCTGAAGTTCGGCCACGTGGATTCGCTGGCCCTGCTGCGCGAACTGCGGGCGGGCGACTCGCCCTTCGCCCGGCACGCCGTGAATCTCCGCATCCGCCACTTGTATCACGACCGCGAGGAGTTCACCGTGACGGGCGAGCGGAGCTGAGCCGGGAAAACCGCGCATTTCTTGGTGCGCACCGTTTGCGCATTTCTTGGGGCGCGCCGGTTTTTCCGAGCGACCGACCGCGCGGCCAGGTTTCCGCCCATGAGCCGCGATGATAAATCGGGCTTCATCCGTTCGCGCATTTGACGCGCCTGCCGCCACGCACTTGTAGTGAAAGCGCCCCGCGAACTTTCTCCGCCGGTAACGGAGTTTTTCGTGTTATTTCACCGCGCCATGTCCCCCCAGCCCAGCCCCATCGTGCATGCCGCCAACGGCCTGCAGGACTTCATCGCCGTCTCCCGCTATGCGCGGTATCTGCCGGCGAAACGCCGGCGCGAGACCTGGGCCGAGGCGGTCGCACGCGTGCGGGACATGCACCTGGCCCATTATCCCGACCGGTCGCTCAAGGGCGCGGTCTACGATACGCTGGCGGCGGGGGAGGCTAAGCGGGAGGACCTGGCGGCCCTGGCCGACTGCGCGACACTGCACGAGGCGATCCGGGTGGCGTTCAAGGCGGTGCGGGACCGCGAGGTTCTGCCCTCGATGCGTTCGCTGCAGTTCGGCGGCGAGGCGATCCTCGGCAAGCATGCGCGCATCTACAACTGCGCCTTCACCTACCTCGACCGGCTCGAGGCCTTCCGCGAGGCCTTCTACCTGCTGCTCTGCGGCTGCGGCGTGGGGTTCTCGGTGCAGGCGCGGCATGTGCGGAAACTCCCCGCCCTGGCGCGCCGGCGCGAGGGGACGGTTCCGCTCCGCCATCAGGTGGCCGACACGATCGAAGGCTGGGCCGATGCCCTGCACCTGCTGATGGCGCAAGCGGTGGCCGGCCGGTCGGTAGATTTTGATTACTCGCACATCCGCCCCGAGGGTGCGCCCCTGCGGACCACAGGGGGGAAGGCCCCGGGCCCGGCGCCGCTGTACCTGACCCTGACCCGCATCGAGCGGATCCTGCGCGGCGCGGCCGGCCGGCGGCTGCGGACCATCGAGGCCTACGACATCCTGTGCTGGGCGGCGAAAGCCGTGCTGTCGGGCGGCGTGCGCCGGTCGGCGACGATCTGTCTGTTTTCCGTGGATGACGCCGAGATGGCCGCGGCCAAGACCGGCAACTGGCTGGCGGAACACCCGCAGCGGGTGGCGAGCAACAACTCGGCGGTCGTGATCCGGGCCTCCGCGACCCGCGCGCAGTTCAACGCGCTGTTCGAGGCGCAGAAACAGTTCGGCGAACCGGGCTTTTATTTCGTCGAGGACGCCGAATACGGCGCGAATCCCTGCGTCGAGATCGGCCTGCATCCGCGCCTGAAGCTGGATGCGGCCGTCATCCGGCGCTTGCGCGAACTCGGCCACCCCGGGCCGTTGCGCCGGGGTGCGGTGCTGACCGGCGTGCAGTTCTGCAACCTCGCGACGGTGTCGGCGTCGGCGGCCGACACGCCCGCGGCGTTTCGCCGCCTCTGCGCGCTGGCGGCGCTGATCGGCACGCTGCAGGCGGGTTACACGGATTTTCGTTACCTGTCGCCCGTCTCGCGGGTCATCACGGAGCGCGAGGCCCTCCTTGGGGTGTCGCTCTGCGGCATTCTGGACCGGCCGGAACTGTTGCTGGATCCGGGCGTGCTGCGCGGCGGCGCGGCGGTGGTGCAGGCCGTCAACGCCGTTGTGGCCCGGGCCCTCGGCATCCAGCCCGCGGCCCGCACGACGTGCGTGAAACCCGAGGGCACGGCGAGCCTGCTGCTCGGCACCAGCAGCGGGCTGCACCCGCACCATGCCCGGCGCTATTTCCGGCGCGTGCAGGCGAACATCCATGATCCGGTCTATGTGCATTTCCGCCGCGCCAACCCGCACATGGTCGAGCCGAGCGTGTATGACCTGAACGGCCGCACGGCGGTGATCAGCTTTCCCGTCGAGGGCCCGGTGTTCGGCGTGTTCCGCGAGGAGCTTTCCGCCGTGCGGCACCTCGCCTACATCCGGCTGGTGCAGGAGAACTGGGTCCAGGCCGGCCGGCGGCACGAGCGGCATTCCCCCGGGCTCCACCACAATGTCTCCTGCACCGTCTCGGTCCGGCCGGACGAGTGGGCCGCCGTGGCGGACTACATCTGGTCGCACCGGCATGGCTTCACCGGCGTGGCGCTGCTGCAGGATCATGGGGACAAGGTCTATGCCCAGGCCCCGCGCGAGGGGGTGGCGACGGCGTCGGACATCGAGAAGTGGAACCTGCTGGTCTACGCCCCGGTGGATTTCACCACGCTGGAAGAATCGGAGGACATCACGGAGCTGAAGCAGGTGACCGCGTGCGCGGGCGGGGCCTGCGAGCTGGTCTGATGCCGCCGGCCCCGGCCGTGCGACAACCCTTGAACCGCAGCCGGGCGCCCCTCACGCTGCCGCCGGTTCACCATGAAGTCCCCTCATCCCGCCAAGCAAAAGGAACTCAATGTCTGCGGCTGGCAGGCGGTCTCGACGCTGTTCGCCCGGCATCCGGCCGAGGTGCGGCGGCTGTTTTTCGATGCGGTGACGGGCAAGCGCGCGGGTGAGTTCTGCTCGCAGCTGGCGCAACACAAAAAGGTTTACCGGCAGGTGGACGCGGCGGAGCTGGAGAAGATCGCCGGCACGAAGCTGCACGGCGGCATCGTGGCGGTCATCGGCGAGCGGCCCCTGAAGAAGGTGACGCGCGAGGTGCTGGCCGACTGGGCGAAGACCCGGGCTCCGCTGCTGCTGCTCGACCGGGTGAGCAACGCCAACAATGTCGGGGCCATCGTGCGCACGGCGGCATTCTTCGGCGTGAAGGCGATCATCGTGCCTGACCATCCGGCGCAGGCGCTGCCGGGCGAGGCGGCCTGGCGCGTGGCGGAAGGCGGCATGGAGTTCGTGGATTTCCACCGCGTGCCGGCGCTGCCGGAGTTCTGCGCGGAGCTGCGGCGCCAGCACTTTCTCATCGGCACGAGCCTGACCGGCAACCAGCTGTCGCCGGCGGGAGTGAAGGAGCGCGGCATCCCGCGGCCCCCGGCGATCATCCTCGGCAACGAGGAGAAGGGCCTCGCGCCCGCCGTGGCGGCGCAGTGCGACCGGCTGGTGAAGATTCCCGGGGCGGACTCGGTCGAGTCGCTCAACGTCTCCGCCGCGGCCGCGGTCTTGTGCTGGGAATTCCTGGCCCGGCGGTAGGGCGCGGACTCCGCTCCGCGCCGGGCAACTGCGGCGAAGGGACTCGCCGCCCTACCGCTTGAACAATCGCCCGAGCAAGCCGCCGGCGGGCTTGGGCGTCACCGGCTCGGTCGCATTCAGCTCGGGCACGCCGAGGAGGGGCTCGAAGTGGCCGGCCTTCTTATAGAGAATGACGACATCCTGCATGCCCCACGCCTCCTCGAGGTAGGCGCGCACGATGATGTCGGGGTAGCGCTGCAGCGTGCGCAGCACCCATTCGGGCGAATTGAGCGCGAGGCCGTAGTCCTCCTCGGGGTTGCTCTCGAAGTAGCGCTGGTAGGCGAAGCCGGTGCGGGCGTATTCCTCGAGCAGGGCGGGCTTGTCGATGTTCTCGGCGACGTTGCGCCGGCCGCGGGCGAGCAGGCTCGAGACCGTGCGGCCCTGCGTGGTGAGAATGATCACGCCGCACTCGCGCGTCCATTTGACGAGGCAGTCGAGCGTGGCCAGCCAGCGGTCGCGCCGGAGGTGGGTGACGAGCGAGCCGACCCAGATGAGGTCGAACTGGGACGAGAAGGGCAGCTGGTGGAGGTCGGGCAGGGAATACACCGGCGTGGCGCCGAACTGCTTCGCGCAAAAATCCACCCCGTCGCGGTCGAGGTCGCAGGCCGTGATCTTCGCGTAGCCGTAGTGGGCGCGCAGCCACCGCAGCACGCGGCCGTGGCCGCAGGGCAGGTCGAGGATGTCGGGGTAGTGGGGCTTGTCGCAGAGTTGGCTGGAGAAATGGATCAGTTCCAGCGCGCGCCGGCCCAGGTCGAAGTATTGTTCCGTCAGGGTCGCATCAGCGTCCTTCGCCACCATGCCATCACGGGGGGCGAGGGTGCGGTCAACCGGGAGCGAGGAGAAATCGTAGAGCGGTTTCATGCGGCGGGCGGACGCATCAAGGCGCGCGGGACCGGGGGCGTCAATCGCGGGGGAGCAGCCGGATGCGGCGAAGGCAATAATCGTCGAAATCAGTGATTCCCAGGGGTGACGCAATTTGCTAGGGTCACCCCATGATGGCGAAAATTACCAGGATGGCAGCCGGCAGTTTCCTGCTGCTGGCCCTGGCGGGGCTGACCGGCCGCGCCGCCACCTGGATTCTGGCCAACGGCGACCGGCTGACCGGCGAACTGGTGCGGGAGGACCCCGCCTTCATCGAGTTGCAGCATCCACAGCTCGGGCTTTTGAAAATTTCGCGGGCGGCGTTACGGGCTCCGGAACCGGCCGCCCCGAAGCCGGCGGCCCGGGAGGAGACCAAGGCCGACCGTCCGGTGGCCGCCCCGGCCGAGGCGACCAATTGGAAAAGGCAGGTGGAGATGGGTTTTGTGCAGCAATCCGGAGCCAAGGAGAAGGCGGACCTTTCGGTGCGCGTGCAGCTCGACGGCCGGGAGGGAGCCAGCACCTACCGGGGCACGGCGCGCCTGCTGCAGTCGGAGGCGGACGGGAAGACGGTGACCGACCGCAAGGAGGCGGATTTTCGCTGGCGCTACGACATCAACAAGCGGTTGTTCGCCCAGGCGCTCACGACCTATTCGACGGATGAGCTGCGCAAGATCGACCTCAGCATCGAGCAGCAGATCGGCGGCGGCTACCGCATCATCGACAACCCCCGGCACAAGGCGAACGTCGGCCTCGGCGCAGTCGTGCAATATCTCGAGCGGGGTGATGCCGACGAGCAGACCTCGCTGCTGGGTTCCTTTTTCCAGGATTACGCCTACCAGTTGAGCAGCCGCGTCAAGCTGGTGCAGGAGTCCAGCCTGATGGTCTCCGACACCGGTTCGTTGAACATCAAGAGCACGCTGACCAGCGCCCCGGTCGAGGGCAGCTACCGCATGCGGTTCAACACCGGCGTGCAGAGCAAGGTGACCGAGCACATGTCGCTCAACGTGCGCTTCGAATACGATTACGACCGCTCGGTCCAGGACAGCGAGCTGCGCGCGGACCAGCGGCTGACCACCACGCTCGGCTACATCTGGTGACCGGGCAAATTGGCTGGCGGGGCCGGGGCCCGGCGGCACACTCGGGCGCGTGAACACCCCGATCTGGGACGATCGCGACTGGCGCCCCCTCCCGCGGCTCGAAGGCCCGGTGCGGGCCGACGTGTGCGTGATCGGGCTCGGCGGCTCGGGCCTGGCGGCGCTGGAGGAACTCGGCGCCCTCGGCGTGAGCGCGGTGGGGGTGGACGCCGGCCTGGTGGGCTCGGGCGCGACGGGCCGCAACGGGGGCTTCGTGCTCGCCGGTCTGGCGAAATTTTTCAACGAGACGGTGGCGCAGTTCGGCGAGGAGACCGCGGCCGCAATCTACCGGCTGACCGCGCAGGAAATCCAGCGGCAGGCGGAGGAGATGCCCGCCATCGTGCGCGTCACAGGCTCGCTGCGCATCGCGGCCGATGCGGCGGAGCTGGCCGACTGCCAGAAACATCTCGCGGCCCTGCGCTACTGCGGGTTTGCCGCCGAGCCCTATGCCGGGCCGGAAGGCGAGGGCCTGCTCCTGCCCACCGACGGGGTCATGCAGCCGCTGCACCGGGTGCGGGCCATGGCGCAGAAACTCCGCCAGCGCGACGCCCTGCTCTACGAGAATTCGCCCGTGCGGAAAATCGTGCCCGGGTCGGTGGTCACGGACCAGGGCACGGTCTTTTGCGACACGGTGATTGTCGCGGTCGACGGCCGGCTGGAGACGATCTTCCCGGAACTGACTGCGCGCGTGCGCACCGCCCGCCTCCAGATGCTGGCCACCGCCCCGGCGCCGGAAGTGAGTTTTTCGCGGCCGGTCTACCGGCGGCAGGGTTTCGAATACTGGCAGCAATTGCCGGATCGGAGCATCGCGCTCGGCGGTTTCCGCGACCATGCGCTGGAGCAGGAGTGGACGAACGACACCGCGCCGACGGACCGCATCCAGGGCCTGCTGCAGAAATTTCTCCACGAGCACCTCAAGGTGAAGGCCCCGGTCACGCACCGCTGGGCCGCGTCGGTGGGCTACACGCCCGACGGGCTGCCCGTGCTGGAGGAGGTCCGCCCGAAGACGTGGGCCGTGGGCGGCTACAACGGCACCGGCAACATTGCGAGTCAGCTCAGCGCGCGGGCGGCGGCCCGGCTGGCCTGCGGGCGGGCGGCGCCCTGGGCGGAGGCGCTGCAGCAGGCCCGGGCGCACCCGAGGAAAGCCGGAGGGATTGGAATTTAGCCTGCATGCGGGGTTGATTCTCCCGGCCCAGCCCCTCCATGCTGGTTCCCTCATTTCCCGCCCTCCCGTCATGAATCCCGCCCTCAAGAAGGAACTCGCCAAAATCCGCGCCGGTATCGACGACCTCGACCAGAAGGCCGTCAGGCTGCTCAACACCCGGCTGAAACTCGCCCAGAAGATCGGCGAGCTGAAACGCGGCGCGCGCACCCGCATCTACGTAGCCGAGCGCGAGGCCGATGTGCTCCGCCGCGTGCAGGCCGCCAACCAGGGCCCGCTCAAGCCCGCCGCGCTGCAGGCCATCTACCGCGAGATCATGTCGGCGGCCATCGCGCTCGAAAAGCCGCTCGTCATCGCCTATCTCGGGCCCGAGGCGACCAACACGCACCAGGCGGCCCTGAAGAAATTCGGCGCCAGCGTGGACTACCGCCCGATGCAGTCGCTGGCCGACGTGTTCGCCGCCGTCGAGAAGGACGAGGCCGACTATGGCGTCGTGCCCGTGGAGAATTCCACCGAGGGCTCCGTCCGCGACTCGCTGGATCTTTTTGTCGAGACGCCGCTGAAGATCGTGGCCGAGGTGCAGCTCTCGATCGACCACGCGCTCATCTCGAACACGCCGCTGGAGAAAATCAAGAAGGTCTACTCCAAGGACCAGGCGCTGGCCCAGTGCCGCCGCTGGCTGCAGCGCCACCTGCCGCACGCGCAGCTCATCGACGTGGACAGCACGGCGCTGGGCGTGATGCACGCGGCCAAGGAAAAGGGCGCGGCCGCCGTCGCCCCGCCGCTGGCGGCCGAGCGTTACGGCGTGCCGATCCAGGCCAATCATATCCAGGACCAGAAGAACAACACCTCGCGCTTCGGCATCCTCGGCCGCGAGCCGTCCGGTCCGGCCGGCAAGGGCCACGACAAGACCAGCCTGCTCGTCTCCCTGCATCACGAGCCCGGCGCGCTGTTGCGGGCGTTGCAGCCGTTCGACCAGCGCAAGCTCAACCTCACGCGCATCGAGTCGCGCCCGAGCCGGCTGCGGCCGTGGGACTACATTTTCTTTCTCGATGTCTCCGGCCACTACGAGGACCCGTCGATGCAGGAGGCGCTCAAGACCCTGCGGCGGCAGTGCCCGCTGGTGAAATGGCTGGGCAGCTATCCCGTCGCCCGGCGGTGAGGCAAACTGTGCCGTCGTGCGTGCGCTGAAAATCCTCTTCGTCACGCCGGAGGTCGAACCGTTCGTCAAGATCGGCGGGCTGGCGGACATGGTGGGAGCCCTGCCGAAGGACCTGGCGAAGCTCGGCCATGACGTGCGCGTGGTGTGCCCGGCCTACGGCTCGGTGAAGCGCACGCCGGAGTGGCGCGCCCTGCCGGAGCCACTCGGGGTGGAGGTGGGGGCGGCGACGCAGTGGGCCCGCACCTGGGAAACCGTGCTGCCCGGCTCGGCGGTGCCCGCTTATTTTCTCGAGAACCACGACCATTTTGCCCGGCCCGAGGTCTATACCGGCCCGTGGGGCGCGCATGAGGACAACGACATGCGGTTCGCCTTCCTCTGCCGCGGAGCGCTGGCGCTGTGCCAGCAGATCGGATGGATACCCGACGTGATCCACGGCCACGACTGGACCACCGGCCTGCTGCCGCTGATGCTTAACACCACGCTGCGCGACACCCCGCTGGGCCGGACGGCGACGGTCTTCACGATCCACAACCTCGAGCATCAGGGCTGGTCCCCGTCCCGGGTCGTGGATTTTGCGCGCCTGCCCTGGGGAGAAATCCAGCGCGACGGCCTGGAATCCAACGGCATGGTCAACCTGATGAAGATGGGGCTCTGCCACGCGACCAAGCTTTCCACGGTGAGCCCGACCTACGCCAACGAGATCCGCACGGCCGATGGCGGCTACGGGCTCGACGGGGTGCTGCGCTTCCGGGGTGGCGACCTGGTGGGCATCCTCAACGGTATCGACGACCAATCGTGGGACCCCGCGCACGACCCGGCGCTGCCGGCGAATTACTCCGCCGCCGACCTCGCGGGCAAGGCGGTCTGCAAGGCGAAATTGCAGGAACACTTCGGCTTGGAACCCAATCCGGGGATACCGTTGTTTGGCGTCGTCTCGCGGCTCGCGGCGCAGAAGGGACTCGACCTGCTGGCGGAAGCGCTGCCGGGGGTCATGGACCGGATGAACGTGCAGCTGGTGCTGCTGGGGAACGGCGACAGCCGGCTGGAAAACACCTTCCGCTGGGCGGCCGACGCCTACCGCGGGCGGTGCGGCGTGCAGATCGGCTTTGACGGCAACCTCGCGCGGCTGATCCAGGCGGGGAGCGATTGTTTCCTGATGCCGAGCCGCGCCGAGCCGTGCGGGCTGACGCAGATGTATGCGATGCGTTACGGCACGCTGCCGGTGGTGCGGGCGACCGGCGGGCTGGTGGACACGGTGCAGAATTTCGTCGAGGGCCAGCCGGTGGGCACGGGGTTTGTGTTCCACGAAGCCACGGCGGGCGCGCTGGCCGACACGCTGGGCTGGGCCTGCGCGACGTATTATGACCGGCCGGCGGAATTCGCCGGGTTGCGCCAGCGGGCGCTGGCCCAGGATTTTTCGTGGCGGTCGAGCGCCGGCCACTATGGGCAGCTTTACGGCTGGGCGGTGCAAAGCCGCACGGGGAGCTGAATATTGTTCATTGGGCAGCGTTCATTGGGCGTTTTTCATTGGCCTCGATCATTTCCGGCCCGCTGGAATCGGCTGACCAATGACCAATGAACGATGAGAAAGGCCCAATGATCCTACCCTTCGAGCCCGTAGAAGCCGTGGGTGCCTTCGTAGTCGGTCACGGGGTGGCGGCCGAGATTCCGGCAGGCGCCCGTGAGTTCCAGCGACACGGCGGCGGGCTCGCTCAACACGCAGGTCGAGCCGAGCGGCTTGGTGGACTTCTCGATGCGGAAAAGGAAAATGACGTCCGCGCCGGTCAGGCTCTCGCCCTGCAGGCCGCCGCTGACACGGACGCTGCCATAATGGAGCAAAATGCGGAACGGGCGCGGGCTGACGGGCTGCGCCGCGAGCAGCTCGCGGAGCGCGGTCACGACGTTGGCGGCGGGGTGCTTGTCCTGCCGCCAGTAGGCGAAGAGGGCGTCACCGAGGTAGGCATTGATGGTGCAGCCCTGGCGGAGGAGGATGGGCCGGACGAGCTCGAGCCATTTCTTGAAGTCGGCCGAGGCGGCCTCGGCGCCGACCTTCTGCGTGTGGCCGGTAAAGCCGATGATATCGAGCATGAGCAGCCAGACCCGGCCCGAGTGGATCTGCACCGAGGTGGCGCCGAGGTCGCCGGCGGCCTGCCCGGGGGTTTGCTGGCAACGGTAGGTGAGGACGACATCGCCGAGCTCGATCTTGTCGCCATCGCGCAGCGGGACCACCTGCTCGAGGCGGAGGCCGTTGAGGTAGGTGCCGTTGGTGCTCTTCAAATCTGCGAGCAGGAAACCGCCGGAGGGACCGGGTTGCAGCATGGCGTGGCTGCGCGAGATGCCGGCGAGGTCCAGCACATGGGTGCAACCGGCGGCGCGACCGAGCGTGCAGGCGCCCTTTTCGAGCCAGAGCATGCGGCCATCGGCCATCTCCAGCCAGGCCTGGGGCATAGGTGCGTCCATGGGGGTTACTTGATGCGCAAGCGCCAGAGGTTGTAGGCGCCACCGCGATTGGAGAGGAAATAGACGACGCTCGGGTCGGTCGGGGACCAGGCGGGCTGGATGTCATCGGAGCCGTTGGCGGTGAGTTGCTGGATCTGCGAGCCATCGGCGTTCATGACATAGATGTTGTTGTTGCGGCGGCCCTGATCGTCGGCATCGCGGTCGGAGACAAAGAGGATGCGGACGGGATTGGAGAAACTGGCCGCAGAGTTGAAGCAGTTGGCGCCGAGGAAGGAGTCGTCGGAGATGATGTTGGTCTCGAGGCGGCCATCGGGCTCGACGGAAAAGATCTGGCGCTTGCCGTTGGACTGGTCGGGCCGGGTCAGGTAGATCTTGGTGGGTTCGCGGTGGCTGATTTCCTCGGCGTTGATCTGGAACTGCGTGGGGAGGGCGCCGTCCATCTTCACCGTGCTGAGCTGGGCCAGGGCGAGGGGATAGTTGGGCTCGATGGAGAGATAGACGACCTCGCGGTTGCTGTCGGTGTAGGAGGGGGAGTAGTTGAAGCGCTGGTCGTTGGTGATGCGCGCCACGCCGCCGGAGGTGCGGTTGTCACTGAAGCTGATGCGGAAGATGTCGGGCTTGGAGAGGTCGCCGCGGTTGGACTGGAAGACGAGGATGTTGCTTGAGTCGGGGGCGATGACCGGGGCGCAGTCATAGTAGCGCTTGTTGTTGTCGATAAGCCGGGCAATGCCGCCGCCATCGTCCTCGATGCGCTTGAGGAAAAGGCCGGAGTAGAATTTGCCGGCATCATCCTGGGCGGTGAGGGAGAGAATCGCCGACTGGCCGTCGGGCGTGATGGCGTAGGAGTTGATCGCCTGGAGCGGGGCCTTCGGGTCCTTGTCGCGCCGCAAGAAACGGGTGAGCCGGGCGAGGCCGGTGATATCGGCGCCGCGCTCGCCGCTGTCGAGCGTCGCGATCCGGGTCGCGCGATTGACGGTGAGGCGGGCCCCGGTGGGGGTCATCTCGATGGCGGGGGTGTAAAGGGCGACCGACACCTCGGTGATCGGCTTCAGGCTGAGGGCGACATTGTCGAAGGAGTCCTGGGCGAGGATGGTCTGGACCGGCTGGTAGAGGGTGGGAATCTCGGCCTTGAGGGCGAAGGTGGGCCAGGGCTTGGTCTTGTCGGCGCGGGTGAAGACCACGGGGATTTTCTGCGGGGCGGTGCCGATTTCGCGGTCGCCGAGGGTCAGGATCGCCTCGATGGGCGCGTTCTCCCCGGCCTTGGTGCTGACGAGAAAATTACGCTCGATGCGCAGTTGCGCGAGGGTGACCGATGCGGCGGCGGGGTTGTCTTGGGTGAGGCGGATGGTTTCGCTCTGGTAATCCGGCTTGGCGATCGTGACCGAGAGCGACTGCCACGGGGAGGATTTGTCGGTGCGGGTGAAGGTGACCGGCTTGGCGAAGGGCGTGGTGCCGGCGACCCGGCCGTCGATGGTCACCGTGGCGCCGTCCTGGTTGGACTTGATCGTGACGTCGCGCTGGGTCTGCAGCGGTTCGAGGGCCAGGACGATTTCCTTGAGCTTCTGCTTGGTGTAGTAGGTGGTGGTCTCGGATTGGTAGCCCTTCTTCTCGGCCACGACAAAATAGGCCTCGTCACGCCGCTTGAGCTCGAAGGTGGCGGGGGCCGGGAGGGACTTGCCTTCGATGGTGATCATCACGCCCTCCGGGGTGGCCCGGACGATGAGGGCGACGGCTTGGGCGAGGGGGGCGCAGGCGCAAAGTGCCAGCAGGGCGAAAGCATAACGGGCAATGAGTCGCGTCATAGGCTGATATCTAAATCCCGCGGGCAAGGAGGGGTCAACACCGGGATTGGTTTCTAGACTGGATTTACGCCGGCCCCGTCCCTTGTATGGCCGGACGCCCCATGGACAATCCGATTGAGAGAACCGTGTTTGCTCCCCGCAGCGCCAGTGGCGGAGCCGCCAGCGACCTGTTCAATGCCGGGGACACGGTCGGACAGTATAAAATTGAAAGGGTGCTCGGGCGGGGCGGCATGGGCGTGGTCTATCTGGCCCAGCACGTCGCCTTGAAGAAGCGCTTCGCCATCAAGGTGCTGCCGGCGCAGCTGGCGCAGGAGAGGCAGTTCGTGAAGCGGTTCAAGGGCGAGGCGGAGATGGTGGCCCGGCTGAAGGATCCGCACATCGTCAACGTCACCGACTTTGGCGAGAGTTCGGGCAAGCTCTACCTCGTGCTCGAGTATGTCGACGGCGGCACGCTGGAGGACTGGTTTCGGGCGCATGCGGCCAAGGACTCGGGTCTGCCCGCGGCGGACGTGGCGCGTATCATCGGCCAGATCCTCAAGGGTCTCGCCCATGCGCACAAGGCGGGCATCATCCACCGCGACCTCAAGCCCGCCAACGTGCTGATGGAAAAGACCGGCGAGGCCAAGATCTCGGACTTCGGCCTGGCCCGCATCGCCGCCGAGGAGGAATACAAGAAGGCGGGCGGCACCTATGCGCCCTTCGGCGGCGGCGACAGCGTCACCACCACCGGGACCATCGTCGGCACGATCGACTACATGTCGCCCGAGGCGCGCAACATGAAGCCCTCGGACGCCCGCTCCGACATCTGGACGCTGGGCATCATTATCTACTACCTGCTGACCGGGAAAAAACCGTCGGGCGTGGCCAAGCTCGCCTCGCAGCTCGTGCCCGGCCTTGATCTACGCTGGGACAAATTCATCGCCACGTGCCTGGCGGATGAGCCGGCCCAGCGCTTCCAGTCGGCGGATGCGGCGCTGGCGGCGTTGCAGCAACTGTCCACGAAGGCGGTCAAGAAATTCAACCCGGCGGTGCCGGTGGCGGCCGTGCTGGTGCTGGGGGCGCTCGGGTTCGCCGCGTGGAAATTCCTCGCGACCCCGCCGCCGCCGTTGCCCAAGCCCGTGCAGCTGGCGCCCGCCGTCGTGACCGCGGCCCCTGCGGTGGATCCGGCCAAGGTGCCGGTGATCGCCGTGCCCGCCACCGCCGATCAGCCGGTGCTGCGCAAACTCCTCCTGACCGGTCTGCCGCCCGGCGCCCAAGTGGCCTACCACGGTCGCACCCAGGCGATCAGTGCCAACGGCCAGCTGGCCCTCGAAGGGCCGAAGGGCCCGCTGCCGATCAAGGTGCGCGCGACCGGTTACCTGGAGTGGGAGGGCGAGGTCGGCCAGAATCCGGAAGCCCTCGAGGAAGCCGTGACCCTGGAACTGCTCCCGCCCCACGCCGTGCGCTTCACGGGCCTGCCGCCCGGGGCCAAGGTCCTGGTCAACAACCTGACCGTGGTGGCGGATGCCGGCGGCAACGCCACCTTCGACCTGCGGCCGGCGCGGCTGACGGTCACGGCGACGCTGGCGCGCTGGCAGGATTTTGCGCAGGAGGTCGAAATCCAGCCCTCCACCCAGTCGCTGGCCCTGACCATGGAGAAACTTCCGCCACCGCCCGAGGTGACGGTTGAGCTCGGCGCGGGCACGCTCGTGAAGTTCAAATGGATTCCGCCCGGCAGCTTTAATTCCGGCAGCCGGGCGGGCGAACCCGGCCTGCAGCGCACGGACCTGCCCTCGTCCCGGGCGGAAGTGACGGCGGGATTCTATCTCGCGGAGACCGAGACGACCCAGCGCCAGCACCAGGGCCTCGCGGGAAAAAACCCCAGCAGCAGCCGCGCGCTCGGGGATGACAGCCGGCCGGTCGAGCAGGTGTCCTGGCGCGACCTGACGGGATCGGGCGGGGTGCTCGAGCGGCTCAACGTCCTGTTGAAGAAGCAGCAACTGGCCTACGCGGCGGACCTGCCCACGGAGATCGAATGGGAATACGCCTGCCGGGCGGGCACCGAGACCAGTTTCAATGACGGCCACAACTTTGCCAGCGACCGCGATGACCCGGCGCTGAACGCCATCGCGCACTACCTGCGCGGCGCCGGGCTGCAGGCCCCCGCGCCTACGGGCAAGCTGAAGGCAAATGCCTGGGGGTTGTTCGACATGCACGGCAACGTCGCCGAGTGGGCCTACGGGATCAAGGGCCGGCGCGATGCCGTCCTCCGCGGCGGGCATTACAAGATCGGCCCGGTCCACTGCCGCTCGGCCTCGCGCATCGAACTCCAGCCCGACACGCGCCCGACCGACTACATGGGCTACCGGCTGGTGCTGCGCCCGACGGAGCCGTGAGGGCCCAATCCATTTCCGCGGATAGCGCGGATAGCCGCGGATAGGAAAGAAATCACGATCCGCTTCATCCGTGTGATTCGCGGGAAGAATTGATCAGTATTTGTTCATCACCTGCCACATGATCCAGGTGAGGCCGAGGGCGATGAAGCCCATGGCGGCCACCGAGCAGGCCAGCACGAAGGGATTGCCGCGGCCGACCACGGCGACCACGGCGAGCCCGGCCTCGATGGCCAGCAATAGCAGCCAATACTCCCGCTTGCGGCGGGATTTGATCTGCAGGATCTCGACCTCGTTGAGCCCGTGCTTTTTCGCGGCAGCGCGATTTTGCTGCAGGACGGCGTAGACATCGTTCGGGTCGTCCGCCTTCGCGGCGCCACCCTGGGAGGAACGGGTGACCGGCCCCGCCATCATCGCGAGTTCCTTGGCGGTGGGGACCGGCGGCGCATCGGACGCGGGGACATTGTCCCGTTTGAACGCCCGCTCCTTGAAATCGTAATTCTTGCGCGGGGGATCGGCTTCGTCAGGCACGTTCCCAGCAAAGGACAAACCGGCCCGGAGTCGACCCGGTTTTGACGAGCAGGGAGAACATCTCAACGGATGGTTGGCGCGACAGCCCGGCATCTGGCCTTGCGTGCCCGTCCGGTATCCCCAACCTTGAGCCGCCATCACGCACATATCATCGGCCGACGGTTTACCCCGTCGCGAGTGAATTAACCTTCAGCACCTCCGCCATGAGCCCTTCCGCCGCCGCCCCGACGCGTCCGTCCGCCACTCCCGCGACTTCCCACCAGAAGCCGAAGTATCCGGGCATCCGCGTCACCTGTAACGGCAACCAGCTCGTCACGCAATATGTCGAGACGCGCATCACGGAGGGCGGCGTGTTCTACCCGATCACGCCCTCGACCGAGGGCGGCGAGATTTACCAGCAGTCCTTCGCGTCGGGTGAGCTCAACGTCTGGGGCGCGCAAAAGGTCGCCATCGAGACCGAGGGCGAGCACGCCGCGCAGGGCGGCGCCACCGCCTACGCCGTGCAGGGCCGCCGCACCGTCAACTTCACCTCGGGGCAGGGCATTGCCTACGCGATGGAGCAGTATTACCACGCCCCCGGCAAACTCTCGACCATGGTCATCGAGGTCGGCGCCCGCGCACTGACCAAGCACGCCCTCAACGTCCACTGCGGCCACGACGATTTCTACGGCGCACTCGACACCGGCTGGACCATGCTGATGTCGAAGGACGCCCAGCAGGCCGCCGACCAGGGCATCATCCTCCGCAAGGCCAATGAGCTCTCCCTCAACCCGGGCATGAACATCCAGGACGGCATGCTCACCACCCACTCCGAGCGGATGTATCTCTCGCCCGAGGCGGAACTGCTCCGCGAGTTCCTCGGCGCGCCGGACGACCAGATCGACTGCCCCACGCCGGCGCAGCGCGAGCTGTTCGGCCCGAAGCGCCGCCGCGTCCCGATCATGATGGACCTGAAGCACCCGATCCTGCTCGGCCCGGTGCAGAACCAGGAGCACCACATGAACGGCGTCGTCGCGCGCCGGAACAATTTTAACGAACCCATCCTCGGTTTCCTGGCGGACTGCTACGCGGAGTTCGGCCGGCTGACCGGGCGGCATTACGGCTTCCTCACCGAATACAAGACGGCGGACGCCGACACGGTGTTCGTCTCCCTCGGCTGCGCGGCCGACAACATCGAGGCCGCCTGCGACTACCTGCGCGAGCAGCGCAACGCCAAGGTCGGCTCGATCCACGTCAACGTCATCCGGCCGTTCCCCGAGGCCGCGGTCATCAACGCCCTGCGCGGCAAGAAGAACATCATCATCCTCGAACGCACCGACGAGGGCCTGTCCGGCGACAACCCGCTGGCGCGCGACATCCGTGTCGCCCTGGGCAAGGCCCAGGAGGTGGTGAAATTCGGCTCCGCCGCCGGCCTGCCCGCCCTCACGCCCGCCGAGACGCCGCGCCTCTTCCGCGGCGCCTACGGCATCGGCTCGCGCGATTTCCGTCCCGAGCACACGCTCGGCGCCTACGAGTTCGCCACCGGCGCCTCCCGCCGCAAGGACGGCCGCAGCGCCGCCGATGGCGAGACGTTCTTCGTCCTCGGCGTCGACCACCCCTACGCGGTCATCAGTAAGGACACGCCGTCGCTCCTGCCCGAGGGCGCCATCGCGGTGCGGTTCCACTCCATCGGCGGCTGGGGCATGATCACCACCGGCAAGAACCTCGGTTCCATCATCGGCGACTTCGGCAAGTTCATCTCCGAACAGACGCCGACCTACGACGGGGACGGTTTCCTGGTCGACAAGCTCTTCATCATGGCGAACCCGAAATACGGTTCGGAGAAGAAGGGCGCGCCGACCAATTACTACCTCACCGTCGCCCCGTCGCAGATCAAGGTGAACTGCGAGCTGAACCACGTGGACGTCGTGCTCTGCTGCGATCCGAAGGCCTTCACCCACACCAACCCGCTCGAGGGCCTGAAGAAAGGCGGCAGCCTCGTCTGGGAATCCAGCGAGTCGCCCGAGGTGGCCTGGCAGCGCGTCCCGGAGAAACACCGGCAGTTCGTCCGCGAAAACAACATCCGCATCTTCATCCTCCCCGGCTTCGACATCGCGCGGAAGGCGACCAACCAGACCGAGCTGCAGCTGCGCATGCAGGGCAATTCCTTCCTCGGCGCGTTCTTCCGGGTGTCGCCGTTCCTGAAAACCTTCGGGATTTCCGAGACGGCGTTCCACAAGGTCGTCCAGAAACAATACGAGAAGAAGTTCGGCCGCTTCGGCGAGGCCGTCGTCGCGTCGAACATGACCGTGATGACCGAGGGCTTCTCCCTCGTGACGGAGATCAAGCTCGGCGCGAACGGCGACCCCGACCGTTCCTCGATGCGCAACCCGCTGCTCGCCCCGATCGGCGACCACCAGATCATCCCGACCGCCGGCTGCGGTGCGGCCGGTTGCGGCCCGATCCCCGCGCCGGCGGCCCAGCCCGCCCGCGCGCCCTTCCAGACGCTCGCCAAATTTGATTCCGAATTCCGGGCGGGGCTCGGCTATCACCAGCCGGCCGGCGCGCTCGCCTCGGTGGGCGTGATGCTCGCGGGCACCGGCGCCACGCAGTCCAAATACGTCGCCCGCCGCGAGACCCCCGTCTACATCGCGGAGAATTGCACCCAGTGCATGGAGTGCATCACCGCGTGCCCCGACACCGCCCTGCCCAACATGGCGCAGGATGTCTCCACCGTGCTCAAGACCGCGGTGAACAACTACGTCACGAACCGCGACGAACGCCTCAAGTTCGGCACCGAGATCGCCGGCCTCGAGGCCCGCGCCCGGGTGAAGATGAACGAGTCCGTGAAGGCCAAGACCAAGCTGCCGTTCATCGACATCATCCGCGACGAGGTCAACGCGCTCACCTCGATCTCCGCGCAGACCAAGGCCGAGTTCACCAACATCATGGCCAAGCTCCCGATCGCCTACGGCAACGTGCCGGCCATTTTCCGCTCGCTCGAGGCCAAGACGCCCGGCGCCGGCGGCCTGTTCTCCATCTTCGTCTCCGACCTCTGCAAGGGCTGCGGCGAATGCGTGCAGGTGTGCGGCGACCACGACGCCTTGCGCATGACGCGCGAGACGGAGGAACTGAACGCCGAGCTGACCACCGCGCAGGTGTTCTCCCGCCTGCTGCCCGACACCCCGCAGAAATACCTCGGCCTCTACAACGACAGCGATGCCGCCGCCTCGCGCGAGGCCGCCCTGCGCAACCACCTCATGGTGCGCCGCAATTACGAGGCGCTGGTCTCGGGCGACGGCGCCTGCGCCGGCTGCGGCGAGAAGAGCATCCTCCGCTCGGTGGCTTCCGTCACCGAGGCCTACATGCGGCCGCTCTACCACCGCAAGGCCGACCGCCTCCGCGCCACGGCCGCCCGGTTGCAGGCCGAGGGCGCGCCCAAACTCGCCGCGCTCAAGGCCCGCGACGCCAAGGAATATGAGCTTTTCCGCAAAACCTACGCGCACGTCATCGTCGGCCTCGGCGGCGAGGACGACGCCGACACCGCGAAGCGCATCGCCGGGTACGAGGCGAAGCACGGGGCCATCACCGATGCGCAGCTTATCGGCGGGCTCGCCGCGGTCCTCGAGCAGGACGCCTTCAACCACAAGGAACTCCAGCCGGTCGAGGGCCGCCGCGCGAACGGCATGTCGGTGATGATGATGGGCGCCAGCACCGGCTGCAACACGGTCTACGGTTCCACTTCACCGTCCAACCCGCACCCCTATCCGTGGATGAACTCGCTCTTCCAGGACGGCGCCACGATCTCGTGGCTGATGGCCGAGTCGGTCATCGTCAACCACGCCCAGCACTCGGTCGTGCCCGAGCGCCTGGCCGGGGCGCTGCTCGACCGCACCGCGGCCATCGCGAGCGAGGCGGAGTATTTCACCCTCACGCACCTCGACGACGCCCTGATG
This sequence comes from Opitutaceae bacterium, assembly GCA_043745015.1. Taxonomy (GTDB): domain Bacteria; phylum Verrucomicrobiota; class Verrucomicrobiia; order Opitutales; family Opitutaceae; genus Lacunisphaera. Next base: position 23,570 of record JAYTUA010000024.1, read on the forward strand.
ACCGAGCAGGAGGTTCGCGAGCTGCCCAAGGTCTGGGTCATCGGCGGCGACGGCGCGCTCGGCGACATCGGTTTCCAGAATGTGTCCAAGGTCGTCCTGCAAAACCGCCCGAACGTGAAGATCCTCATGCTCGACACGCAGGTCTATTCCAACACCGGCGGACAGAACTCCGACTCCTCCACCATGCTCGGCGGCTACGACATGAACCAGTTCGGCGTCGCCTCGCAGGGCAAGCTGACGGAAAAGAAGAACGTCGCCGAGGCGTTCACCAGCGGCCACGGTTCGCCGTTTGTCGCACAGGTCTCGATGGCCAACTCGGTCAAGCTCTACAAGGCCATGCTCGAGGGCCTGGAGTATCGCGGCACCGCGTTCTACCAGGCCTACACCACCTGCCAGCCCGAGCACGGCGTCGGCGACAACATGAGCGCCGACCAGGCCAAGATGGTGCGCGACTGCCGCGGCATGCCGGAATTCGTCTTCAACCCGCGCCGCGGCGAGACCTCGCAGGAGGCGTTCGACCTCAAGGGTAATCCCTCGATGGACCGCGACTGGTGGCGCACGAAATACTCCACGACCGGCGAGGAATACAGCTTCGGCGTCGCCCACTGGGCGATCACCGAGAACCGCTTCCGCAAGCACGTGAAGGCGATCAAGGAGGAGGACGCCGCCAAGCTCACGCTGCTGGACGACCAGCTGCTCTTCCTCACGCAGGACGACGTCGTCCACCGCCGCGTGTTCGACCCGGCGCACCGGAGCTTCGTGAAAAACTTCGGCAGCTACATCAAGGCCGAGGAGCACGGGAAGATGCAGTGCTACGCCGTGACGCGCCAGATGGTGCTGTTCGCCGTCGAACGCCGCAAGGCGTGGCGCATGCTCCAGAGCAAGGCGGGCGTGGTGAACAAGGACTACCTCGCGCAGAAGAGCTTCCTCGCGAAGCTCGACAAGGGCGAGCTCCCGCTGGCCGACGCGAAGGCAAAGGCCCGCGAGTTGTTCGCCGCCGAGTTGGCCGCGGTCAAATAGGCTGAAGCAAAGGCAGTGGCTTAGTTTGGTTTTCCCGCATCGGCCCGCTCGTTTGTAGGTCGGGGTTTATCCCCGACAGATTGTGCTTGGGCGTCGGGCATAAAGCCCGACCTGCACCAAACTGACCCATTACCCAGCCCCAACGCAGCATTGCCCTGACCGCGGGCGCCCGTAACGTCGCGGGCCATGCGTCGCACCCTCGCCCTTGTCGCCTCGATTATTCTGGTGATCATTCCGGCGGCCTGCTCGGCCGACCGGTCCTTGCCCTTTGCCACGGAGGTGGCGTTCGACCTGAAGTTCAACCAGCCCGTCGGCATCGTCGCGCCGCCCGGCGAGACCAACCGGCTCTTCATCCTCGAGAAGCCCGGCCGCATCATGGTCATCCCGGACCTGGCGCATCCGTCGGCCGGCACCTTCCTCGATCTCCGGGCCGCGGTGGGCGACGACGAGGTCGAACAGGGGGTGCTCGCGCTGGCGTTCCATCCCGACTACCGGCACAATCGCCAGTTCTACGTCTGGTATACCAGTTGCCATGTGGTAAAGGGCCAGACCGTGCGCGAGGACCGGCTGTCGCGTTTCCTGGTTTCCGCCGGCAACCCGGATGTCGCGGATCCCGCTTCGGAGCAGCGCCTGATCTCGCAGGCGGACCGGGCGCCCAACCACAACGGTGGCGAACTGCTTTTCGGGCCCGATGGCTGCCTCTACCTGTCCCTCGGCGACGAGGGCCGGGCCAACGATGAATTCGACAACGCCCAGCGCATCGACCGGGATTTCTTCGCCGGAATTCTCCGCCTCGACGTGGACCTGCGTCCCGGCAGCGTGGCGCCCAATCCGCACCCGGCGGTCCATGCGGGCACCTATGCCGTGCCCAAGGACAATCCCTTCATCGGGGCGGTGACTTTCAACGGCCGGCCCGTCGATCCCGCGCGCGTGCGGACGGAGTTCTGGGCCGTGGGCCTGCGCAATCCCTGGCGGATGTCGTTCGATCCGGCCACGGGAGCCTTGTGGTGCGGCGATGTCGGCCAGGAAAGCCACGAGGAAGTGAATCTCATCACGCGCGGCGGCAACTACGGCTGGCATTTTCGCGAGGGGCGGGTCGCCTTTCACGGCTCGCCTCCCGCGGAGGCCCGGTTCGACGAAGCGGTCTGGACTTATCCCCACTCGGATGGACTCTGCATCACGGGCGGTCTGGTCAGCCACGGCGCGCGCTATCCCGAGCTGGAGGGAAAATATCTTTTCGCCGATTATCTGACCAACCGCATCTGGGCGTTGACGCCGGACGGCGGCAAGCCGGTGGACGCCAGCCATGTCCAGCTCATCGCGAAGGGCGATTCCACCGTCTCGTTCGGCCGCGACCCGCGCAACGGCGACGTGTTGCTCGCCAGCTTCGGGAGCGACCGGATCCTCCGCCTGGTGCGCAATTCCCGCGCCGCCAAGTAGGCCGCCCGTCAGCCGCGGTCAGGACCGGCCAGGCGGGAACTTCGAGCGCGAGCTGGAGATCTCCGGGCGGCAATTGCGGGACCACCAGCGGCGTGCGGCCGAGCACGGCCGTGCCCTGCTTCACCGTGGCGCCGCTGGGGAGGGAATCCAGGCGGAGCGATCCGCTGGGGAATTTGATGGCAACCTCGGTGGTGCGGCCGGCGTCCACGCTCACGTCCTGCCGGATTTCCGGCCAGCCTTCGGCCCGGGCGGTCAGGGCGTATTTTCCCGGCGGGAGGGAGCCCAGCGTCTGCTCGGCGGCGCCCACGAGGGCAACGGGACCGTACAGAGGAGCGTATTTCTTGTAGTTCATAAAGCCTGGCCCGGCTATCTGTCTACTTCAGCCCATTCCCGGGGCAACGGGTATTTTCGTCAAAACCGTCTCAAACCCGGACTCTGAGTTGGCCACACGAAGCGCGAAGGACCGAACCGGTTAGCCACGGATGGCACGAATGGGCACGGATGGAATTGATCTCACCCGCACACCCGGAGCGTGGTGCTGGCGTTGGTGGCGTGACGCCGGGCGGCTATTTCGCCGCGGCGGGGCGTGCGGCCATCCACTTTTCGATCTCGTCCGCGGTGCGCGGAAGACCGTCGCTGAGGTATTTCGCGCCGGTCTCGGTGATCAGCAGGTCGTCCTCGATGCGGACGCCGAGGTTCTGGTCCGGCAGGTAGATGCCGGGCTCGAGGGTGATCACCATGCCCGCGGTCAGGGGTTCTGCGTAGGCACCGGCGTCGTGGACGTCGAGGCCGACGAAGTGCCCGAGGCCGTGGATGAAATAGTCGCCGTAACCGGCTTCCTCGATCACGTGGCGGGCGGCGGCATCGAGGTCCTCGTAATACGCGCCGGGTTTCAGCACTGCCAGGGCGGCCTGCTGGGCCTTCAGGACGAGGTCGTAGATCTTGCGCTGCGCGGGGGTGAACTTGCCGTTGACCGGGAAGGTCCGGGTGATGTCCGCCGCGTAGTGGGCGTATTCGCAGGACATATCCATCAGGATGAGCTCGCCGTCCTGCATCACGCGCTCGCTGCGGGGATAGTGGAGGATGGTGGAGTTGGGCCCCGAGCCGACGATGCTGGCGTAGGCGGGGCGGCGGGCGCCGCGGGATTTCCACACCTGCTCGGCCGCGGCCTCGACGGCGCCCTCGAAGGCGCCGGGGCGGATCAGGTCCACGGCGGCGTGGAAGCCGGCCTCGCTGATGCGGACCGCGCGCTGCATGACGGCGATTTCGGCGGCCGAGTGGCGCGAGCGCATGCGCGCGACCACGAGGGTCATCGGCTTCGTGGACACGCCGGTGAGCTTGGCGGAGATCTTGCCGTAGAGCTCGAGGTCGGACGGCCGCTTGTCGCCGCCGCCCGCGCCCGTGCTGAGCTGCCAGAGGACCGGTGAACGGCGGGCCAGATCGAGCAGGAGCGAGTTGAGGCGGCCCGTCCGGAAGATTTTCTCGAAGCCGTATTTCTTGCGCAGGGCGGCGCCGATGGGATCGCGCTCGCCGGTCCAGCGCTCGGCCTCGGTGTCGCGGCTCGGCAGCAGCAGGAATTCGCGGTACTGGCGCTCCTTCGGGGCCAGCACCAGCACGGCCCCGGCCTCGGTCACGCCCGTAAGGTAGAAGAAGTCGGAGTTCGGGCGGTAGCCGTCGCCGTCCTCCTCACCCTCATTGTAGACGACGGCCACACCCTCGCCCATTTCCTTCATCAGCGCCTCGCGGCGCGCCTGGTAGACGGCGGTGGCCTCCGTCTGGGCGGGCTCGGCCAGCGCGGGCAGCACCGGGTCGGTGGCGGGGTAGGACTCGGCGGCGGGAGCGAGGGCGGCGGCGAGACAGGACGCGAGGAAGATCGCGGCCGACTTTTCAAGGAATGAGGATGTGCGGGTGGGCATGGGGAACATTGTTTGCCCTGTTGCTAGCGGACATGGCGATTGGGTCAAGGGTTTGGCCACGGAGGGAATCTCTCGCAAAGGCGCAGAGACGCGAAGGACCGAACCGGTTTTGGCCACGGATGGCACGGATGGGCACGGATAAGTTGGTGGAATAATCGGTCGAGAAATTTGCAGTGAACACGATTCGGAATAATCCAGTGGGGATGAAGCAGCTTTTGAGTGCGCAGGAATTGGCCCGCCGGAACAACGAGAACGCGGCGGTATTTGCGGCTTATGAACGTCGGCGCAAGCGGCGGCGGTTGATTGCCGGGAAAAAGAAGCGCATCAGCAAGAAGCTCGACGAGCGGGATTGGCAGGCAGCCGAACGCGAGGCGCGCCCGGTGCGGGCGGTGGGGTTCTTCCTGCCGCGGGCTTGATTTTGCCCCAGGAACGGGCAACCTCGCCGTCATGAGTGTGGCTGAACTGCAAAAAACCATTCGCGGATTGAGCGCCGAGGATCGGCGTGCCTTGGCCGTGGTGGCGACGCGAATGAAGCGTCGGGCGGCTGCGCCGAAGCAGAAGCGGTCACGCTTCACCAAATCCAAACTTACGGGCCAGATTGTCAGCACCGGAGCCAAGGGGGCTCCGCGCGTCACCAGTGAACAGGTGCGCGCCATGCTGGCGGACTTCCCGTGAGATACCTGCTGGACGTAAACACACTCGTTGCGCTGGGGCACACGTTGCATGTGCATCATGCCCGCGCCCAGCAATGGCTGGCCCGGCTTGAGCCGGAATCCGAACTTGGCACCTGCGCCATCACCGAACTGGGCTTTGTGCGGGTGAGCGTGCAGGCCGGGCTCCTGCCCGATGTTTCCACGGCGCGGCTGGGTCTGCAGAAGCTCAAGGCTTCCAGTCCGGTGAAGTTTTCTCTCTGGCCGGATGCCCTGGGGGTGGATCGTTTACCCAGATATGTGAAGAAATCCACCGAGCTGACGGACGGCCATTTGCTGGAGCTGGCCCGGGTCCATCACGCCCGGCTGGCGACGCTCGATCTCAGTATTCCGGGGGCCTTGCTTATTGCTTAAAGCTTACTGCTTAAGGCTGGCTTGATACTGCTCATCGCTGACTTTTTCCAGCCAGTCGACGGCTTTGCCGTCGAGCTGTTCCTGGATGGCGATGTGCGTCATGGCCGTGGTGGGCGAGGCGCCGTGCCAGTGCTTTTCACCCGGCGGGAACCAGACGACGTCGCCGGGACGAATTTCCTCGAGCGGACCGCCGGCGCGCTGTGCCCAACCCAATCCGGCGGTGATGATCAACGTCTGTCCCAGCGGATGGGTATGCCATGCGGTCCGGGCTCCGGGCTCGAAGGTGACGCTGGCGCCGGCCACGCGGGCCGGAGGGTTGGGCTGGAGCAGCGAATCGATCCGCACCGTGCCGGTGAACCAGTCGGCGGGACTTGGCTTGGGCGGTTGTGAACCTGCGCGTTTGATTTCCATGGGAGATAACTGAAACCTGAAAGCTGAAACCTGAAACATCCAGCCGGAGAAAGACGGAAATGGCGAGCGCGGTTGCGGTGCCGGCCTCGTGGCCAAGGGTGACGGAAGGTCCCGAATGGAGCCTAGGAGCGTCCAGCAAGGATCCAGATAAGCAGTCCGAAGGAAGGCAGGGGCCACCAGAAGAGTCAGAAGGTCCCAAGAAGAGCAATCCGGTGTCCGGTCTTTAAGTTCAAGGGATGCCGGCATCCAGCCGGAGAAAGGCGGGGATGGCATGACTCTTTAGCTGGACGGATCCCCGTTTAGCGAAAAGTTGGCAAATGCGGTTACTATATGGCGTGCGTTCTTAAATTCGGCGGCAGTGGCGACATCCAACTTAAGCAATGTCTCGATGCGGTCTGACCCCTTGCCGAGCATCTCTGGATTCAAGCTCTCTAGAATGCCTTGGGGGATCAGCAGTACTCCGTTCTGCCGCAAATGAGTGATGAGCTTGTTGGCGGATTCGCGTACCGTGCCAGTCAGTGCGTCAATCCCTTTCTCCTTGGCAATAGACCATCCGTTTTTGTCTCGAATTTCCTGCCGTAGTTCCTTGATCGCTTTGGTGCCGACATACTCTTGCTCCTTTCTTTACCCGCTTCTGGAATTCATCAATCGCGGCGAGGGCCGCCTTGGTGGTTACTCGGTTTTCAAGCTTGTTGAAATAGTCCCGCACGATCGCCGCATCCTTTTCGATGGTGGTCCACGGACATGCTGCCGCTTCGGCCAACTTCCGGAGTTCGCCTGCGTTTTCAATGACATCGAAATCGACGATCACGACCGAATTCACCCCGAAGGCCCGAAGAGGAATAAGAATTTTCTTCAGTCCCCCTTTCCCGGCGCACGGAATGAACTGGATGTCGTGCCGCGTGGAGAGGAGGCGGTTTCTGGCCAGTGCGGAATAGATCCCGGAAAAATAGCGGCAGTCCTGTTCGGCTTCGCAACCCACCACTATGTCGTGGAAAAGGCCGGCCAGGACATTGGAGTATTGCAAGAACAGGTCGGACCACAGTTCTTGCAGGTCCTTGGGTTCAATCGTCGCCGCATGAGACTTAGAGTCCTTTCGTGTGACCCGAATAATCCGCACCCGTTCGCTAGCTCCCTCCAGCAGCCCCTTTAGGAATTCGGGGCTGTGGGTAGCGAGGAAAAGCTGTTGATTTGATGAGCGATTCTCAGCGATAAACCTGCCCAACACGTAGGCCTGTGGCGGATGCAGGAAGGTTTCCGGTTCATCAATAAAAGTTAGAAACGCGTCGCGAGAGAGGGTGGCTAGCACAATCTTGGCAAAAGCCTTCATGCCGCTCCCTTGCTGCTCCAAGTTGGAAAACAGGCTGAACTTTTGCTGACTTGCGTCTGTGACCGGATCCTCCCCGCCAAGATCAGGTCTGACACCGAGAAGAATTGGATAATTTGGGGCACCAGTGCCGGTGTTCAGGAAGATTCCGATACCGAACGCATCCTGAAAGGCGGTGGAAACTCTTGTGAGCAACGTGGGGTGGCGGGCCATCATCGACACCGGATTATTCTGATCATTCGTGGCCGGTTGATCGCCCGTGCTCTCTAGGATTTTTGTTCCGCTAATCTGGGCGCGAGAATCAAGCGGGATGCGCACAAAGAGCTGCTGCAAAAACCTCAGGTTAAACCGATGAGGATTGATCACCAGGGACGTTCCCTTCCAAACTTGATCCAAAGTCTCTTTAGCGACGGTCCACCCCGGACCATTCATGGTGCCAGCGTTGACTGTTGCCCCCGGAGTGCGAGCGAGTCGTTGCCACAGATCTTCTGCGGTCCCCTGAATTCCAATATTAAGGTCGATGTCCCCCTGTGCCCCACCGCCGGAGACGTTCGTGTAAATGGTATCGAGACAATATGATTTTCCGCCGTTGTTCGGGCCTACAAACACGATGATCTCAGACCGGCCGAGTTGAAGCTCGGGGAGATCAATCACTTTAAGGCGATCAATGAAGGCTTGGGGTTCTGACATCGGTAGGATGTGTGCTTACAGAGTCATAGACTCCGAGGCAACAGTGTAGCCACTTAGTGTACGAAAGGAGATTGGTTGATGATAGTAGTCTGAGCAAAACAAAGCGCTCGGCGGTGAGGCCGGGCGCGAGAGGGAAGAATGCGGGGTGAGGGCACCCCGCCCACAGGACTGGTCAACGATACTCTTCGTTGGTGTTGGCGTTAATTATCTTAAAGTTTTCCACATGATAATTGGGATCAGCCCTAAAAGCTAGTTTGACCCCGAACAACTTCTCCATGCGGACGAGCAGGTCGGCGTCCTCGGAGCGCAGGCGCTCGAGGATCGACGGGTGGACGTGGACGCGGAGGGAGTATTCCTTGCCGTCCTTGCGGCTGGTGAGCCGGCGGGCGACGGACGACAGGCGGCGCTGGAGCTCGACCGACATCGTCGTGGCGCTCTTCACCGAGCCGCGGCCGTGGCAATACGGGCAGCCGGTATAAAGGTTGCTCGAGAGCGACTCGGACTGGCGCTGGCGGGTCATCTGCATGATGCCGAGCGAGGAGATGGGGAGGATGTGGGTCTTGGCTTTGTCCTCCGACATGAGCTCGACCATCTTGTCGTACACGGAATTCCGGTGGCGGCGCTCCTTCATGTCGATGAAGTCCATGATGACGAGGCCGCCGATGTTGCGCAGGCGGATCTGGCGGGACATCTCGATGGCGGCCTCCATGTTGACCTGGAAGATGGTGTTCTTCTCGTCGCCGGAGCGGGACTTGTGGGAGCCGGTGTTGACGTCGATGGCGATGAGGGCCTCGGTCTCGTCGATGACGATCTGGCCGCCGGAGGGCAGCGTGACCTTGCGCTGGAAGGTCTGCTCGATCTGGCGCTCGATGTTGTAGCGCTCGAAGACCGGGATGCTGTCCTTGTAGAAGACGATCTTGCCGCGGGAGCGGGAGGAGATCTGGGAGACATACTCCTGCGTGCGCTTAAAGTCGTCCTCGTTGTCAATCAGCACGCGGTCGATGTCCTCGGTGAGGAAGTCGCGGACGGTGCGCTCAACGATGTCGGGTTCCTGGTAGAGGCAGGCGGGTGCGCGGTCGTTCTCCATCTTGTGCTGGATCTCCTCCCACTTCTTGAGAAGGAGGTGGAGGTCGCGGACGAAGTAGCGGGATTTCTTGCCCTCGCCGGCGGTGCGGACGATGACGCCCATGCCCTCGGGGATGGTGAGCTCGTTGATGAGGGTCTTGAGGCGCTTGCGCTCCTGCATGTCCTCGATCTTGCGGGAGATGCCGCAGCCGTCGGAGTAGGGCGTGAGGATGAGGTAGCGGCCGGGGAGCGAGAGGTTGGTCGTGGTGCGGGGACCCTTGGTGCCGATGGGGCCCTTGGTCACCTGGATGACGATCTCGCTGCCGGGGGGGTAGAGGCCGGGGATGTCCTTGACGGTGGGCTCGGCGGTGCGGGGCGCGGCGCCCTTCTTCTTGTTGACGCGCACGACCTCGACAGAGGAGTCGGTGGCGGCGGGAAGCATGTCCCAGTAGTGGAGAAAGGCGTTCTTGTTGTAGCCGATGTCGACGAAGGCGGCCTTGAGGCCGGGGTCGAGGTTCTTGACGCGGCCCTTGTAGATGCCGCCGACCATGCGGGTGTCGGATTCGCGCTCGATCTCGAAGCGGTCGAGGGTGCCGTCGACGAGGAGCGCGACGCGCTTCTCGAGGGGCTCGGAGTTGATGACGAGCTCGCGGAAGGAGCCCTTTTCCTTGCGGAAGAGACCGAGGATTTTCTGGAGGATCGGCCGGTTGGCGGCGCGTTCCTTGGATTCGGATTTCAGCTGTTCGGCCGTGAGGGGCGTGGTGTGCTGGGGACGAGGCGGCTGGGTGAGCTCGTCTTCATGGCGTGAGGCGGCGTCCTGGGGGGAGCCGGAGGGAGGTGACTGATCGTTCATGGTGGGGGTGGGCCCGGGTGGGGGGTGTTGACACGGGGCTCCCGAGGCCAGCGGGCTGCGAGCAGGAAATTCCGGCAGAGCGGTCAATATCGCGGGGCAGGTCGCTCATGGTGTTCATGAGTCCCTCCGAAAACGATAGACGCTTTGGACCAGTCCTTGCAGCAAGCAGCAGCTGAGCACAAAGGTGCCGCCGTAGCTGATAAAGGGAAGCGGTATGCCTTTAACCGGCACCAAGCCGATGGTCATGGCGATGTTGACGAACACATGCACGGCAATGAGCACCGTGACCCCCAGCGCCAGTAACGCGCCGAAGCGGTCGCGGGCGAGCCCGGCGATCCGCAGTCCGTTCCACAACACCACGCCAAACAGCCCGACGACGGTGATGCTTCCTAAAAATCCTTTTTCCTCCGCGATGACGGAGAAGATGAAATCGTTGTGGGCCACGCTGCGGGGCAGGTAGCCGAGCTTGGCCTGGGTGCCCTCGGTCCAGCCCTTGCCGGTGAGGCCGCCGGAGCCGACCGAGATGAGCGACTGCCGGCTGTTCCAGCCGATGCCCATGGGGTCGATCTTGTCGGGCAGGGCGAAGGCGAGCACGCGGTTGCGCTGGTAATCCTTGAGCGGCAGCCAGGAGTGCGACTCGTAGGCGCCGCGGTCGCGGGAGTAGTCCAGCTTGTTTGCATCCATGTAGTTGCTGTAGCGGATGACGTCGAGGGCGACGACCCCGACCAGCAGGGCGAACACGCCCAAGGCCCCGGCAAAGAAACGCAGCGAGAGATTGGAGACAAACAGCATGGCGAAGACCATGGGAGCAATCACGAGGGCGCTGCCGAGGTCGGGTTCCGCGATTATCAACAACATGGGCAAACCCACGGCAAGGGCCAATTTAAGCAGCACCTGGAGCGAATCACGGACGCTGCCGAGCTTGGAGCCGGTCAGGATGGAGGCGGTGCCGAAAAGCACGGCAACCTTGCCCAGTTCCGAGGGTTGGAAGGCGCCGATGCCGGGCAGTTCGATCCAACGGCGTGCACCCATGCTGTGCGTAGTGCCGATCCCGGGAATCAGCACCAGCAGGAGCAAGCCGAGGCTGACCAGGTAGACCCAGTGGGCGTAGCGCATCCAGATCCGGTAATCGAGCAGGGAGGTCGCGAGATACACCCCCGCGCCGAGCGCCAGATACAGGAGCTGCTGCTGCCAGTAGTCGCGGCCGCTGGCGAGTTGCGCGCTGTAGATGAAGACGACCCCGAACAGGCTCAGCACCAGCATGCACACCGGGGTGATCCGGTCGAAGTGTTCGCGCGTGGTGAGTTTGAAGAAGCTGGCCAGGTCGAGATTGCGGAGAAACTTCACGTGGGAAGGCGCCACTAAACACCGGCCGGAGCCGGTGGCAACGGCGCAATCATTCATAAGGGCCGTTCACCGGGGGCGGGCGAGGGGGTAGCGGGTCAGTTTGATGTAGGTCGGGCTTTATGCCCGACACCCAAGGCAATCTGTCGGGGATAAACCCCGACCTACAAACGAGCGAACCGGTGTTAGGCATCAAACTGACCACTACCGTCCGCCCGGGCCTGATTGTAAAACCGGCTCAGTCTGCGGTGTTGCCAAGCGGTGGGGTGAACCTAACTTGGCACCCCCGTGATGCCGACCGTCATCGCCGCCACCAAGCAACTCAGCCAGACCGCAGAAACCGAGCCGTATCTGTGGGCGCTGGCCGTGGCCGTCCTGGCCGGGCTGACCCTTGGTTATGCCGCCGTCTGGCTGTTTATGCGCCAGTCCCGCCGCCTGACGGAGGAGAAGACCCAGTCCCTGCTGGTGCTGGCGAAACGCGAGGCGGCCGTCGCGGCGCAGGAAATCATCAACAAGGCCGAGGAGGAGATCCGCCACCGCGAGGCGGAGTTCAACCGCGACTTCGACCGCCGCAAGATCGAGATCGAGTTGATGCTGCGGGAAATCCGCTCCCACGAGGAATCGCTCGGCCTGCTCGACCACCAGTTGGAACAGCGGCAGGACCGGCTGGCGCGGGAGTCCGCCGCCATCACGCAGGCCCGCGACGCCATGCGCGACCTTTCCAAAAGCCTCCGCAAGCGCCTGGAGGGCGTCGCCTCAATGGATGGGGAGGAAATCCGCAAGCAGTTGCGTGACGAGGTGACCTTTGAGTGCCGGGAGGAGCTGCGCGCCCTGCGCAAGGAACTGCTGGAGCGCTCGGAGCAGGACCTCGTGCAGGAGGGCAAGCGCATCCTCGTCGCCACGATGCAGCGCCTGGCCAGCAAGCCGAACAACGACCTCACCGCCACCATTGTCCAGCTGCCGACGGAGGAGATGAAGGGCCGGATCATCGGCCGCGAGGGGCGCAACATCAAATCCTTCGAGGCCGCCACGGGCACCACGCTCCTCATCGACGAGTCGCCGCAGATGGTGCTGATCTCGTCGTTCGACCCGGTCCGGCGCGAAATCGCCCGGCTGGCCCTCGACGACCTCGTGAAGGACGGGCGCATCCACCCGGCCAGCATCGAGGAAGCCGTCACCCGCTCCCGGCAGGAGCTGGACCTGCATGTCGCCCAGATCGGCGAGGACGCCGTGGACCGGTTGAAAATCTCCGGTCTGCACCCCGAGACCATCAAGCTGCTGGGCAAACTGCGCTTCCGTTTTTCCTACACGCAGAACGTCCTCGACCACTCGATCGAGGTCGCGCAGCTCTGCTCGATGCTCGCCGCCGAGCTCGGCCTCGAGCCCCACATCGCCAAGCGCGCCGGCCTGCTCCACGACATCGGCAAGTCCATCGAGGGCGAATACGAGGGCAGCCATGCGCTCATCGGCGCCGATTTCATCCGCCGCTACGGCGAGACCGACATCGTGGTGAACGCGGTCGCCGCCCACCACGCCGAGGTCAAGCCCGAGACCGTCTATGCCGGGCTCGTCATCCTCGCCGACGCCATCTCCGCCTCGCGCCCCGGGGCCCGGGCCGAGTCCATGACTTCCTACATCGCGCGCCTCGGCCGGCTCGAGCGCCTGGCCCTGACGATGCCCGGCGTGCAGCAGGCCTTTGCGATCCAGGCCGGCCGCGAGGTGCGGGTGGTCGTCCAGCCCGGGGTCGTGAACGACGACCAGGCCCACGCGCTCGCCAAGACGCTCCGGCTCAAGATCGAGCAGGAGCTCGACTACCCGAGCACCATCAAGATCACCGTCATCCGCGAACAGCGCTACACCGAGACGGCGACCTGACCCTTACCATGGCCGACAAGAAAATCCTCGAAACCTTCCCCAATCCCGCGCCGCGGCGCGACTACGTGATCGAGCACACGCACCACGAGTTCACCTCGCTGTGCCCGATGACGGGTCACCCCGATTTCGCCGAGATCACCGTGCGCTACGTGGCCGACAAGAAGTGCGTTGAGCTCAAGTCGCTGAAGCTGTATTTCCACGCCTACCGCAACGAGGGGATTTTCTTCGAAGGGGCGACCAACCAGATTTGCGACGACCTCGGCGCCGCTTTGAAGCCGCGCTCGCTCACGATCATCGCCGACTGGAAAGCCCGCGGCGGCTTCACCTCGCGGGTGACCTGCGAGTGGAAGAAGAAACGTTAAACCGGCGAATTCAGCAAGGCAGTGGCCCGCGAATCACGCGAATGAAGCGAATCAGACCGCAGAGAGATTGAGTTCTTCGCGTCGATTCGCGTCATTAGCGGGCACACCAATGCATTGGGCCAATACACCGATTCACTTTATCGACTTCGAGGGCAACTCGACCTCGGGCATCCTGGAGTTTGGCGTGGTGACGCTGCATGGAGGTGACATCACCGCGACGCGGACGCGCTTGTGCCGGCCGCTGGGACGGGTGAGTGCGGCGGACACGGCGGTGCATGGGCTGCGGGCCGGGTCGCTGGCCGGCGAGGCGCCGATCGCCGACGAGTGGGAGTATTTCGCCGGCCTGCGCGAAAGCGGCCCGCTCGCGGCGCACTTCGCGCACGTCGAGCACCACCTGCTCAAGTCGGTCTGGGCCTATCCGCGCAGTGCGCCCGATTTCGCCCGGCCAGGAAAATCCACGACCGAGTGGGGTCCGTGGATTGATACGGGCCGCTTGTATCCGCAGTTCTTCCCGCAACTCGGTGACGGCAAACTCGAGGAGCTGATCACGGCCGGTGGATTAACGAATGAGCTCAAGTCACTCGCCACGGTGCATTGTCCGGCCGGGCGGCGCCACTACCATGCCGCGCTCTACGACGCGCTGGCCGGGGCCCTGTTGCTGCGGGCCCTGTTGGCACGGCCGGAGTTTGCGGCGGCGACCATCCCGTGGCTGTTGCAAATGAGCACGCTCGATGGAGGCAAACGTGGCGCCCTGCAGCAGGGCGACTTGTTTTAAGGCAGGCTCGAAAGCCTGTTTGGCGAGCGACACACCCCGTCGCTTCGCGCCACCCCTCTTGATAGAGGGGATCCAAAACCACTCCGAAGAAAATCCCCTCTGGAGAGGGGTGCCCGCTAGGGCGGGGTGTGTAGACTCAGAGCCCGTGCTGGTCGAAGAGATAGACGAGCGAGGCCATGGCGGCGGCGCCGAGCTGGAGTTCGCGCGGGTTCACCTTGTCCATGGTGTCGATCGTGGTGTGGTGGTAATCGAAGTAACGCTGCGAATCCGGGATGATCTCACCGACCGTATAACCCTTGGCCATGAGCGGGCCGACATCGGCCCCGCCGGTGCCGCTTTCAAAAAATTGTGATGTTGTAGGGCTCGAACAGCGGGCGCCAACGGGCGGCCTTCACGTGGGCGTTGCCGAGGGTATTGCCGAGCTGGAAGCCGTGGGGCTGGAAGCCGCCGTTGTCGGACTCGAGGGCGAGGAGGTGCTCCTCCTTCCTTTCGCCGACAAGGCGGGCGTATTCGAGGGCGCCGTTGAGGCTGTTCTCCTCGCTGGAGAAGAGCACGCAGCGGATGGTGTGGCGGGGCTTGTAGCCGGCGGTCTGCAAAATACGGAGAACCTCCATCGACTGCACCACGCCCGAGCCGTCGTCGTGCGCGCCCGGGGTGATGTCCCAGGAGTCGAGGTGGCCGCCGACCAGAATGATCTTTTCCGGATGCTCCGAGCCGCGGATTTCACCGATGACATTGTGGGAGGGAGCCGGGTCGAACCAGCGGGAGTTGATCACGAGCTCGGCCTGCAAGGTCGGGTCGGCCTTGAGGGCGGCGCTGAGGCGGTTGGCGGCGATGGTG
>JAYTUA010000025.1:0-11597 GCA_043745015.1 Opitutaceae bacterium
CAAGAGCTGCTCGACGCCACGCTGAAAGCCCCGCGCCCGTCATTCCGGGTGACGGTTGATGGCTGGTTCCTGCCGGAGGACGGTCGGGCGATCTTCGCCGCCGGCAAGCAGAGCCGCGTGCCATTGCTCGCCGGCTGGAACCTGGACGAGGGCAACTACCGATCGTTCTTCACCAAGGACGAGCCGACGCTCGCCAACTTCGCCGCGCGCGCCAAGACCCAGTTTGGCGCCAACGCGGATGCTTTCCTGAAAGCCTATGCCGCGACGACGGACGCCGAGGCGAAGCGCGCCGCGCAGGATTTTGCCGGCGATCAGTTCACCGGCTATTCCACCTGGAAGTGGATCGAGCTGCACCGGCAGACCGGTGGCGCTCCCGTGTGGCGCTACAAGTTTGAGCAGACGCTCCCGCAGATCCGTCCCGATGCCAAGCCCGAGGCGGACCTGGTCGCCCCCCACGCGAGCGAGATCGAGTATGTCTTCCGGGTGTTGTCCTCGCGCAAGGCTGACTGGCAGCCGGAGCATCGCGCGGTGTCGGAGCTCATGGCCGACTACTGGACCAACTTCGCCAAGACGGGCAACCCCAACGGCCCCGGCCTGCCGTCGTGGCCGGCCTACGCCGCCAAGGACGGCGACCAGGTGATGCATCTCAACGCGCAGTCCGCCGCCGCACCTGACACGCAGCGCGCGCGCTATGAATTCATCGATCAGCTGAATCCGGTCCCTTAGGGCGCCGGAGCGGGGCGCGGCTGGACGAGACCGATGGCGATTTTGAAAACCTGCCGGCGTGGACGACCATCGGGCCGGTTAAGGGGTCCGCCGGGCGGCATTGACCGGCCTTAGCCTTGACGGGAATCAACGGCGGTGGCACTGGTTGACGGCGCAGATTGGTGCGCCGGTCCCGCTTGCCACTCCACCCTTCACCCGGCAAGTTTGATGCGGATCCCTGCCCGGCCCAGTCACCTCCCGCCCCAGACATGCCCCTGCCGATTTCATTCCGCCTGATCTGCCTTTGCGCGGTCTCGGCGTGGGCCCTCCCGGGCGTCACGGCCGGGATCGTCCCGGCCCAGGTGACGACGTTCATCGACCGCCGCTGCGCGGATTGCCACGACGACGTGGAGAAAAAAGGCGGGCTCGACCTGACCGCGCTGCCCTTCGAACCGGACCAGGACAAGAATTTCAACCTGTGGGTGAAGGTGCATGACCGCGTGATGGCGGACGAGATGCCGCCGAAGAAGAAACCCCGGCCGGAGGCGAAGGAGGCCGCCCAGTTCACGCGGACGCTGGCGTCGGCGCTGACCACGGCGGAGCAGGGGCAGCGCGCCCAGGAGGGCCGGGCGACGCTCCGCCGGCTCAACCGCTACGAATATGAAAACACCCTCCGCGATCTGCTGGGCGCGCCGTGGCTCCAGCTGAAGGATGCGCTGCCCGAGGACGGTGAATCCTATCGCTTCAACAAGATCGGTGACTCGCTCGACGTGTCGCACGTGCAGATGGCCCGCTATCTTTCCACGGCCGACCGCGCTCTGCGCGAGGTGATGGCCCGGCAGCCCGAGCGGCCCGCGACGCTGACCACCCGCTACTTTGCCCGCGACCAACCCAGCTTCATCCACAAGATGCATTTTGACGTCTTCAACACGGCCCCGGAGCGCGCGACCTTCCCGGTGCGGGGGACCTGGGCCGAGCCGCTCGTGCGCAAGGGGCAGCTGCCGCTCACGATCGGCCTCAACGATGCCGCCATCCGGAACGAGGAGGGCATGGGCGTGGTCGCGAGCAACTACGAGCCGGTGGAGGTCTACTTCGAAAGATTCACGGTCCCGGCCAGCGGCCATTACAAGCTGCGCTTCAAGGCCTATCCGGTGTGGGTCGGGCCGGGTCCGGACGAAAAATGGTTTGTCCCGGATCTGGACAATGTTTCCGCCGGCCACCGGCCCGAGCCGGTCACGATCTATTCGGAGACGCCCCCGCGCCAGCTGCGGCACCTCGGCGCGTTTGATGTCACGCCCGAGGCGCCGGTCCGCGAACTCGACACGTGGCTGCTCGCCGGCGAGATCATCCGGCCCGATGCCGCCCGGTTCTTCCGCTCCCGGCCGGGCGCCACACGTTGGCACAATCCGCTTGCGGCCAAGGACGGCCAGCCGGGCGTGGTCTTCAGCTGGATGGAAGTGGAGGGACCGCTCTTTGACCAGTGGCCGACGGCCGGCCACCGGCTGCTCTTTGGCGACCTGCCCCTCACGAAACCGGATCAACCCGGGGCGACGGTCGAGGTCATCTCGGCAAATCCGAAAATAGACGCAGCCCGGCTCCTGCGCAATTTTGTGCCGCGGGCTTACCGCCGGCCCGTGGCGGAGGCCGAGGTGGCGCGGTTCCTGCCCGTCATCGAGAATGCGTTGAAATCCGGCAGCGGCTTTGTCGACGCGATGATCGCCGGCTACACGGCGGTGCTGAGCTCCCCGGGCTTCCTCTACCTCGACGAACACCCGGGCAAGCTGGACGACTACGCCGTGGCCGCGCGGCTGTCGTATTTCCTCTGGAACACCACGCCGGACGACACCCTGCTCGCGCTGGCGGCGAAGGGCACGCTGCACCGGCCCAAGGTGCTGCGGGCGCAGACCGACCGGCTGCTCAACGATCCGCGGTCGCGCCGGTTCGTGAACGCCTTCCTCGCCTACTGGCTGCAGTTGCGCAAAATCCAGGTCAACACGCCGGACGAGCTGATCTATCCCGACTACTACCTCGATGATCTGCTGACCGAGTCGGCCGGGGAGGAGACGCAGGTGTTTTTCGCCGAGCTGCTGCGCGGTGATCTGCCGGCGCGCAACCTCATCGCCTCGGACTTTGTGATGGTGAACGAGCGGCTGGCCGCACACTACGGCCTGACCGGCGTGGAAGGCGTGGCCCTGCGCCGGGTGGCCCTGCCGCCCGACAGCCCGCGCGGCGGGCTGATGACGCAGGCCAGCGTGCTCAAGGTGACCGCCAACGGCACCACGACGTCACCGGTGCTGCGGGGCGCGTGGATCATGGAGCGCATCCTCGGGCGGCCGTCCCCGCCGCCGCCGCCCGACATCCCGGCGATCGAACCCGACACCCGCGGCGCCACGACGATCCGCCAGATCCTCGACAAGCACCGCCACCAGGCGAGCTGCGCGGTCTGCCATGAGAAAATCGACCCCCCGGGTTTTGCCCTGGAAAGCTTCGACGTGATGGGCGGCTGGCGCGACCACTACCGCGGCATCGGCGGGACGGAGTTCGTGGAGGGCCTCGGCCACAACGGGCAGAAATTCGCGTTTCACCGGGCGCTGTTGGTCGACAGCAGCGGCGCGATGGCCGACGGTCGTCCCTTCAACGACATCCGTTCCTTCAAGCAGCTGTTGCTCGCCGACGAGCCGCAGATTGCGCGCAACGTGACGCGGCAGCTGATGATTTACGCCACCGGTGCACCCGTGCGGTTCGGCGACCGCCCCGAAATCGAGCACATCCTGCAGGTGGCGGCGCCCAGCCAGTATGGGGTGCGGACCCTCATCAGGGAGATTGTGCAAAGCCGACTTTTCCTCCAGAAGTAACACCGGCCCTTATGAAAACCCCTCACTTAGGCTCGCGCATCGCCGTCCGGAATCCGGTCTCCCGGCGCCAGTTCCTGCACGGGGTCGGGGTGATGATGGCGCTGCCCATGCTGGACATGATGCTGCCCGGGATTGCGCGGGCCGCGGAATCGCCCGCCACCGGGCCCGATGGCAAGCCGCGCCGCATGTTCGCGATCTGCAACAACCTTGGCCTGCTGCCGGGGCAGTTCTTCCCCACGCAGGCCGGACGGAACTACGAGCTGTCGCCCTATCTGCGCAACCTCGCGGCCCACCGCGACGACTTCACCGTCTTCAGCGGGGTGTCGCATCCCGACGTGGATGGCGGCCACCCGGCGGACATCTGTTTCCTCACGGCCGCGCCGCACCCGGGCGGCGGCGGGTTCCACAACACCATTTCCCTCGACCAATATATCGCCGAGCGCATCGGCCACCAGACGCGGCTGCCGTCGCTGACGCTGGGCGTCAACGTGGAGCAGGGCGTGCGCAGCCTGTCGTGGACCGGCTCGGGCGTGCTGATTCCGTGCGAGGAGAAGGCCGCGGATGTGTTCAAGCGGATGTTCGTGCAGGGCACGCCCACCGAGGTGGACGCGCAACTGCGCCAGCTGGACCGGGGCAAGAGCATCCTCGACGCGGTGGCCGGGCAGGCGAAGGACCTGCAGCGGGCATCGGGCAGCCGCGACCGCGCCCGGCTGGACCAGTATTTCACCAGTGTGCGCGACCTCGAGCAGCGGATGCAGCAGTCGCGCGAGTGGGAGCGCCGGCCGAAGCCCATCGTCTCCATGCCCGTGCCGCTCGATCCCGCCAGCCCGCGCGAATACATGGACAAGGTGAAGCTGATGTACGACATGGCGCGGATGGCCTTCGAGACCGATTCCACCCGGTCGATCTCGCTGCTGCTCGACAGCGTGAACTCGCCGGCGATCGAGTTCGGCGACCACAAATCCACCGACGGCTACCACAACCTGTCGCACCACGCGAAGTCCGAGGCGAAGATCGCGCAGCTGAAGGCCATTGACGAATGGCACATGCGGCTGCTCGCCGGCCTGATGACCGACCTCAAGAACGTGCGCGAGGACGGCGAAACGCTGCTCGACCGCACGATGGTGCTCTACGGCTCCAACCTGGGCAACGCGGACACGCACGTGACCACCAACCTGCCGACGATCTTTGCCGGCGGCGGTTTCCGCCACGGCCAGCACCTCGCCTTCGATACCGCGCGCAATTATCCGCTGCCCAACCTGTTTGTCTCCATGCTGCGGCGGATGGGCATCGACGAGGGCAACTTCGCTTCCGCCACGGGCGCGATGCGCGGACTGGACATGGCTTGAGGACTGGGTGGGTTCACCACGAAGGCACGAAGGCAACTGCAGCAAGCATCCAGACTTGGTTATCACCCGGTGCAAATCCTCGCGGTTGGACCTGGATAAGGACAAGGAATGCGGAGACAGGCGGCCAAACGGGTGTATCCTTGGCGCATGATCCATCCCTTCCAACTGGATGCTACACGGTATCCGGTGCGGATGCGCTGGTTCCTCAGTGTGGCGTGGTTGCTGATCCTGGCCAAGTGCACGTTAATCTGGTGGGCGATGGTCCACTGGAGCGTGCCGTTCCATCCGGCCTGGATTGTGGTGCCCACGCTGCTCTTCGCCGCGCTCGCCACCGGACTCTGGCTCGGCCCGCACGACGAGTGAGCCGCCAGCGGACTGTCCCTCCACCGACCCTGACCCCGGGGCCGGCGGAACGAAAACGGGCCCAACCCGCCGTTCTTAGATCGGCTTGTCCGATCTATCGTAGCCGATGACCGCCGACTGCAGGATATCCATGGCCTCGTGAAAATCATCGGAATCGGGCGCGTCATGGAAAATGGTGCAGTGAATCAGGTATTGGCCGCCGAGCAGGACGCTGGCCGACGTCGCGAACTTGTATTCCCCCGGCGGCGCCGGTTTGCCAACGAGGGCCGGATCCTCATTGACCAGGTAGACGCCGAGGCCGTGGCGGATCTTCAGCTCCATGACCGGGGGCGGAGCCTCCGGGTCGGCCAGGTAAGGGCGGGCGGAGACCACATTGAAAATCTTCAGCGAAGGCAGATCCTGCACCGTGAGACCGGGCAGCACATTCGGCAACAGGGTCAGGATGATCGCGGCATTGCGGCCGTCCTTGGGGATATATTTCAGCGTGGGGGCCGCGAGGGACTGCTGGCCGGGTTCGCGGGGATCAACCTTGCGCCAGCCCGGGACGGAGGTGATTTCAACATCATGACCGAGGAGAGCGGCGCGGGAGGGGACCAGCGCACCAAGGGACAGGAGCAAAAGGCAGAGGCGTTTCATGGGGTGGGGGTCGGCTGCAGAGAGATTAATCACAAAGCCGGGCAACCTGCCAGCCCGGAGCAAGCCGCGAAATACAAATCACGGATCAGCCGTCGCCGAGACTATGGCTGACAGGAGCACGGAAAGACTGAAACGCGGAAATGAATCGGGTCGGCCCGGCGCCAATTCGTGCTCGGGTCACCGATTGCGAAAAAGGAAATACTGGTCAGCGTTCCCGCCATGAATCGTCTCCTCTCCTCCCTGTTCGCCGTCGCGGTGCTTGGTCTGGGTGTCCTCGCCCACGCGCAAACCGACACCTCCGCCAAGAAAGTCGTCTTCACGTTCGATCCCCACTTCACCGATGCGGAATTCACCGCCATCAAGCAGGCCGCGCCGAATCTCCGCGTGGTCTTCCCCGAGGGAAACAAGCTCATGGCCGAGATCGTGGATGCCGATGGGATCGTGGGCGGGATCACCCGGGAGCAGGTGCTCGCCGCCAAGAAACTCAAGTGGGTGCAGGTGAACTCCGCCGGCGTCGAGGGCGTCCTGGCGATCCCCGAGCTCAAGAACAGCGCGATCACGCTCACGAACATGAAGATCGTGCAGGGCATCGAGATTGCCGACCATGCGTTCGCCCTCCTCCTCGGGCTCACCCGCCGCATCGATGTCGCCGTGGCCAACCGCGGCCCCGAGACCTGGCCGACCCTCGCGAACTACGGCCGCCCCCTGGAACTCAACGGCAAGACCGCCGTCATCGTCGGCGTCGGCGGCATCGGCACCCAGATCGCCGTCCGGGCCAAGGCCTTTGGCATGACGGTCATCGGCGTCGACCCCAACGACATTCCCTTCACGCCTTACCTCGACCGCAGCGTCTGGCCCGACCGGCTCGACACCGTCCTGCCCGAGGCCGATGTCGTGTTCATTTCCGCCCCGCACACCCCGGCCACGGAGAAAATGATCGGCGCCGCCCAGTTTGCGAAAATGAAAAAGGGCGTGTTCTTCATCGCGGTGTCTCGCGGCAAGATCTATGACGGCCTCGCGCTGGCCGAGGCCCTCAAGTCCGGCCAGGTGGCCGGGGCCGGGCTCGACGTGACGGACCCCGAGCCACTGCCCAAGGGACACCCGCTTTGGACCACGGGCCGCGTGATCATCACGCCGCACATTGCCGGCCGGTCGGATGGCGATGCGGCGCGCTACCACGAAATCCATCTCGAGAACCTGATCCGCTTCGGCCGGGGCGAACGTCTCCGCCACACGGTGGACAAGGAGAAGGGCTACTGACCGCCGAAGACGGGGAAATTTTGCCACGAATCAGCCGTCGCCAAGGCTATAGCTGACAGGGGAAATGAAGAGAAAATCGCGGAAGCGCGAAAGGACGGAAGCGCAGAAATGCCGCAGGGCTGGCAGGTGACCGTTTCAGTCGGGCCCGGTCTGCGCTATCCGCCGGCTGAGATTCAATCTTTCGCCTTGCGGGAGCGAAGCTGGAGCCAGCGATTGAAGGAAGCTTCGCCTTCCGTGGAGGGCCGCCCGGCGAGCAGGCCTTCTGCGCTGAGATCCTCGTCGAGCAGCGGCCAATGCACCCCTGTACCGTGACCGATCAGGCGATAACGGTTCCGCTCCTTCGCGGTGCCGTGCAATAGCCGGGGATACCAAGCGAGGGGCAGGGTCAGGGAGCGACCATCGTCGAAGTCCACGATAAGGCGGTCGGCCGTCACGCGACTTTTTGCGCGAGCGCAGTCTTAATGAGCGTCGAAGTAGTCATTCCAGCTAAACTGCTAAGCCGCCTTCAATGGGTTGACCGCTGCTTTGATTTTGGCGCCCACGGTGTTGAGCGCCTCACGGAGATCGTAGGCGAGCTGCACGCGCAGCCAGTAGCCGGGCGTCTGGGCGAAATAGGTGCAGAGATGGAGGTCGGTTTCCGCCGTGATGCCGCGCTGCTCGTTGAGGATCGCATTGATCCGCTGGTGCGGCAGCTTCGCATCCTTGGCGAGCCGGTAAGGCGTGATGCCGAGCGGGTCCAGAAACTCTTCGCGCAGGAGCTCGCCGGGGTGGACGTTGAGGTGCTTTTTCATGGCTTTAGTGATAGTCGGTGATTTCTACGTCGTGGGCGTTCTGTCCGGCCCAGTGGAAGCACACGCGGTACTGGTCGTTGACCCGGATGCTGTGCTGACCGGCCCGGTCGCCTTTGAGCGCTTCGAGCCGGTTGCCCGGCGGGAAGCGCAGTTCGGCGAGGTTGGAGGCGGCTTCCAACTGGGTGAGTTTTCTGAGGGCGGTTTTGTGGATGGAGGGTGGTAATCCGGGAGGTTTCTGGCCGCGCCAAAGGGCTGCGGTGGGTTTGTCGGCGAATGAGTGGATCACGGGCGGCTGGGGAAACTATGCACGCTGGGCATGCAGCTGGTCAATCCAAAATATGCACGTTGAGCAGGCATAGCGTGAGGCGGTGGCAGAGAGGGAGTGGAAGGGGGGCTGGCCCGGCAAACGAAGCCAGAGCAAAAGAGGCGGGGCCTGACGGGGGCAGATCGGACCGGACCTTAAACACTGAAGCATGGCCCCTTTGCGCCCTCCCGGGTTGGGGCGGATGCGCCGTTGTGCTTTGCGGTGGAAGCATTCATGTTGCCGGCTCCCTATGAGTGAGAACGACGCCAAGTCCAAGGAATCCCAGCGCAAGCAGGTGCGATACGCCGTGAGCGACGACTGTCGCTTGCGCGCGTCGATTATAGTGCGAAGCTCCGATCCGGCCACGGCGAACAAGGATTGGCCGGGGACGCTGGTGGATGTGTCGGCTGCGGGAGCCCACATCCAGATCAGCATGGGGGCAGTGGCCTATAAGGGGGACAGTTGCGTGCTGAAGCTGGCGCTCGGCGCGGTGAAGCTGGAGGTTCGGGGCACGCTCGTTCATTACGTTTGCTCGGCCCGGTACTCGGTGTGTGGCGTGAGATTCGATTATGCTGCGGACAAGGCATACCAGCCCTTTTTGAAGGCCATCGTCGCGAGCGGGACGCTGAAAGCGGGGGAGACGGGCACGGAGCCGGGGCGGTATCGGGAGGAATACCGCGGGCCGGGCCATACGAAGCTGGTGGTGTGGCGCGACAACAAGCCGGGTGGGGCGGTCGTGGGCTTCGACTTCACGATGGCGCGCTACGGCGCAGCGCTCACGGCGGCGGGGCCGGACATGTTCAAGAACAAGGAGCAGGTGACCTTCAAGGCGGCGCCAACCGAGAGCGGGGTCCCGGGGGCGCCCCTCACGCAGGCGCAGGAAGGGGAGGCGCGCTGGGAATTCTCCCTCGCGGCCTCGAACCTGCCCAAGGCCATCGCGCCCGATATCCGTAGGTTTCTGCGGCTGGTGAGCTGAGGCGTTCAGAGGACGGAAGACAGAGGACCAGCCGTCGCCAGGCCTATGGCTGGCAGGCGTAGGACGGAATAACCACGCACAGAAGGTGATCACCACCGTTGCAGGCCGTAGAGTGGATGGCGGCGTTCGTGTTTCAGCAGGGTGACGCGGATAACGTCAGACGTTTCACGGTAAACGATGAGATAGGGGAAATTTTTCAACCGGACACGGCGATAGAGTGAACTTGAATGATACGGAGGGAATCGCGTCGGGCCGGTCTTGATGGCTAGCACGCAAGCCCGGAACTCGGCTTCGAAACGGTCGGCCAGATGTTCGCCGCCCTCCGCCTCATAGTGGGCGATGGCGTGGTTGAAGTCTGCCTGAACTGCTGGATGGAACTCGATCGTCACTTTCGGGCACGGCGCACGCCGGCCCAAAACGCGTCTTCGGTGAGTGGTTTCACCTGGCCGGACGTCAGCTCCGCATCGCGGCGGAGAGCCTCGGCCAGAATTTCATCAGGTTCGCTGGCGGCGGGCGGCGGCGGGAGGCTGCCCAGGAGTTTGTCGGCGAGGTGAAGCCGCTCCTTGTCGGGCAGACGGAGAACCGCTGCTTCGATTTCCGCGAGCTTGGTCATACGCGGAAACTAGTCGGCACCGGCCGCGGGTCAAGGCGGGGATAAGGAGGGCTTTAATCACAGTGGCACGGAGACACAGAGAAGCGGAAGGGTCCTCCGTCGCTGAAGCTAGGGAGGGCAAGCTGGGCCGGGGACGGTTTCAGTCCGGCAGTGGTCGGGCCTGACGTGGGCAGATCGGCTGGACGGAAAGACTTGAAAACCTGATCTCCTTCCGTTCCACCCTAATTGTTTAGACCTGCCCCCTTCTGCTCGGCCCTTCTGCTTGGTCCGAGAGTCAGTCCCGGAGCTTGCGTGTGGGGCAAAGGTGGCTTCGCTGTCTGGCCAACCCCTCTCCATCATGAAACGCACTGCATCGGCCGTCTGGCAAGGTTCACTCAAAACGGGCAAGGGCTCGCTCACCGCCCCGGGTGGAGCGCTCAAGAACACGGAATACTCCTTCGGTTCCCGCTTCGAGTCGGGCGTGGGCACCAATCCCGAGGAACTTATCGCGGCGGCGCATGCCGGTTGCTTCGCCATGGCGCTCTCGGGCATGCTCGGCGAGGCGGGGATTACCCCGGAGCGGCTCGACGTCACCGCCGAGGTCAGCCTCGACAATGTCCCGCCCGCCGGCTGGACCGTCACGGCCTCGCACCTCGTGCTCAAGGCGAAGATCCCGGGGATCGACGCCACGAAGTTCGAGGAGATCACGGCCAAGGCCAAGGCCGGATGCCCCATCTCGCGCCTGCTGAACGCCAAGGTCACGCTCGCCGCGACCCTGACTTAAGCGGAGATTGCTTAATCGCGGCTCAGCCGGACAAGCGGCGGGGCCGCGCGGCAAGCTTGGGCTGGGCGAAGAATGGCTCACGCGTACCGTTGCCCGGTGCTCCGGGCCCGGTATGCCCTGTTGCCGCCTGCTAGCGGCACGGGGTCCGTCCACCGACCTGCGTCGGGGCGGATGTCCCCAGTTCTCGCTGCGCGAAACCAGGGCAAAAAGGCGCGAAGGCGCGAAGAAAATATCACGGAAGCGCGGTGGGGCCCTTCCTCGCTGAAGCTAGGGAGGGCAAGCCGGGCTGGGGACCGTTGCAGCCTAAATTCCTCAGAAGGAATGGCCACAAAAAGCACAAAGAACGCAAAAATAGAAAATTGGAGTCATTGCATTCCAGCCCAGAGTCGGGGCCTGACGTGGTCAGATCAGCCCTGCGAATCGCTTCAGACCGCGAGCAGTTTTTGACCGGCGTGGGCCGGGGAGCGGCGGCGGGAGGGCGAGGTGCGGTGAAGCACGCGAAATTTCCGCGTGTGGGCGAGAATGGTTTTGGCCTCGCGGGCTCCGGCCAGCAGTCCCTCGACACTGAGGTCGTAATCCAGCGCCGGCCAGTGGATGCCGTAGCCTGCACCGCTCTTGCGCCAGCGGGCGCGTTCAGCCGGGGAGGCGGACTTGAGCGACGGATACCAGTCCAACGGCAGGCTGATGACGCGGCCATCGTCGACCCGGACGGTGAGTTTGCCACCGGTGGTGCTGACGTGCTTAATTTTTGCGTCCTTCGAATTCATGCCAGGAGGTGAGCAGGTGATGGTGGTGTACGCGGGCCAAGCTGCAATACTTCGCGGATTTCCGCGGGTTTCAAGCCTTCCATGCGGGCGATGGAGAGGTCGCGCAGCCAGAGCTTGATGGTATCCGTCGCTCAAGTCCGCCTCCCCGGCTGAACGCGCCCGCTGGCGCAAGAGCGGTGCAGGCTACGGCATCCACTGGCCGGCGCTGGATTACG
>JAYTUA010000026.1:0-11460 GCA_043745015.1 Opitutaceae bacterium
GGCAGGCGTGCCTGGAGATCGAGAAGCGGTGGGAGATACGATTTCTGGAGATCGGACTGGATCGGGATCATGTGCACTTTCTCATTCAATCGGTGCCGACCTACAGGGCGACGCGCATCGTCACGACGGTGAAGAGCGTGATCGCACGGGAGGTGTTCGCCCAAGCGCCGGAGGTGAAACAAGGGCTGTGGGGCGGGGCCTTCTGGGGCGAAGGCTATTGCGTAAACACGGTGGGGCAGCAGGGCAGCGAGCAGGGGATAGCCGCCTACGTGCAGGGGCAGGGTGGAAAGAGTGAGTATCGTCGGCTGCACAAGGGGCCGTTGGATTTGGAGCTGGCTTGATCAAAGGCCCCGGGGCTTGCCCCGGGGATCTTTACCTCCCCCGAATGCCGACATATCGTTCGAGCATGCCATGATCGCACCGCGAGCGACGAATGAGCCGCTGCATATCCTGTCCGTGACCGACCAGGTGGCTCAGCACGCAAAATTCGTCTCCAAGTATGTCTCGCTCGAAGGCTATGTCGATCGCGAGCGCCGCGCCGACGAGCAACACCTGCAGCTCGTCTTGGCGGTCAACGGCATGGCGGTTTATTGCTGGGTGATGATGGATCCGGTGATGCCGACACCGGTGATGGCGGACCTGAAAATGCGGGTCGAGGGGGTTTACAATGCCAGGGTCGGGCCGGATGGCCATCTTGCGCAGTTGGGAATAATGGTGCCGTCGATCAAGCAGGTGACTCCGCTGGGCCGCCTCGCGGACCATCCCGGCTTCGCCCTGCCCGTGAGCCCGATCAACACCCTGGCAAAATCTTCCTCGGACCAGCTGGTGCGGGTGGTTGGCTCGGTGGTGGGCCGCGAGCCCGAACGCTCCGTGCGCATCCGTGACGGCACCGGGCAGATTGATCTCCTGACCGGCCAGATGCGCCCCCTGGCTATCGACGACATTGTGGAGGCCGTCGGCTATCCGGTGGCCAACGGTACTTCCTGGCGGCTGGAAAACGCCCTCTTCCGGTCTCGCACCAAACAGGAGGTCAGTGCGGCTTTGACGGACCGACCGCAAGGCACGATCGGCCTGGCGGCGGATGTATTGCGACTTTCCCCGGAGGAGGCCGGGCGCGGCCAGCCGGTGTGGCTCACCGGGGTGGTCACCTGGTCGCATACCACTTCTCCGTTTTTCTTCATCCATGATTCGAGTGGTGGCATCTGCATCCTCCGGGGCAAGTCCGACTCGGCCGTTCGTTCACCCGGCCGCAATGTCGAGGTTCGTGGCGTCACCGCCATGGGAGCCTTTGCGCCGGTGGTGCTGGCGTCGAAATTCGAACGGGTGAGCGAGGCCGTCCTGCCGGTGGCCCGGCCGGTCTCGATTGAGCATGTCCTCACTGGCGTCGAGGAGAACCAATGGGTCGAGATGCGCGGCTATCTGCGCCGGGTCTATCGCGAGGCGGGCTGGAATCACCTTGAACTGGCGACCGCCACCAGCGACTTCACCGCACTGCTGCCCCTGACCGAGGATGTCTCCGGCATGGTTGGCTCGGTGATCAGCCTGCACGGCGTCTGCGTCGCCGTGGCCGACGCCCAGCGCAAGCTGACGGGCATCAAGCTGCTGGTGCCGGGCATCAGCTACGTGCAGGTCGAGGAGCCCGCGCCGGCCGATCTTTTCTCGGTGCCCATCCGTTCGCTCGCCAGCCTCGGGCAGTTCGAGAACGTCCAGGCTTTCAATCGCCGGCTGCGCGTCTCGGGAGTGGTCCTGCATCACTCACCCGGGCACTCGATCCAACTGGAGGAAGCCGGCCACAGCCTCCTGGTGCTGTCTCAGGATACAACGCCCTTGAAATCGGGCGAACGCATCGAGGCAGTCGGCTTCCTCGGGCGTCAGGCCGGACGTGTTACCTTGCGGGAAGCCGTGTACCGGTCGCTCGGTTCCGGCGAAAAACCTGCACCGAAGGCTTTTGAACCGCAGGACAAACCGGCGGTGGCGGTGGACGGGCTGCTCGTTTCCATTCCGGGCGTGCTGATCGGCAGTTCGATGCTGGGAGACGAGGTGCAGCTGATTGTGCAGACGCCGCACGGGGTTTTTCGCTCCACCCTGGAGCGTGCGCCGGCCCCGTTGCACCGAAATCCGCTAATTACCCTGGAGCGCCCGCCCACCGAATTGCTGGAATTGCCCCACGGCAGCCGCATTTCCCTCACCGGAGTCTACGAGGTGAATTTCAACGAACACGGCCGGCCCGAGGCTTTTGTTTTGCGGCTGCGTTCAACCGACGACGTCGTCGTGCTGGAGTCTCCGTCGTGGTGGACGAAGTCGCGCATCCTGACCGTCACCAGTATTCTGGCCATCGGCACCCTGCTATTTATCGGCTGGATCACGATGCTGCGGGGGCAGGTGCAGCGGCAGACCGGCCAGATCCGGACTTAGATGGAGCGCGAGGTCAGTCTGCAGGCGGATCTGGCCCGGGCCGCCAAGTTGGAGTCGCTCGGCCTGCTCGCGGGCGGCATCGCGCATGATTTCAACAACCTGCTCACGGTGCTCATGGGCAACATCTCCCTTATCCGCCTCGACGGCGGGCTGGCGGACGAGTCGAACCGTTCGCTGGCGCAGGCCGAGAAGGCGGCGGTCCGCGCCCGGGATCTCACGCAGCAGCTGCTGACCTTCGCCAAGGGTGGCGCGCCCATCCGCACCGCCGTATCGCTGGGCGACGTGGTGCGCGAAGTCGCCGAGTTTGCCTTGCACGGGTCGAAGGTTCGCGGCCAGTTCGATGTTCCTGCCGAACTCTGGTCGGCCAACGCGGACAAGAGCCAGATCGCCCAGGTGGTGCAGAACATCGTGATCAATGCCGTGCAAGCCATGCCCGACGGCGGGATCGTCCACTTCGCCCTCTCCAACCGGCAGATCGGTTCCGAGATGGGGCCGGTGCTGGCCCCCGGACGTTACGTGCGGATCGATTTCACCGATCACGGTCCCGGCATCTCGGCCGCCGATCTCGGCCGGATCTTCGATCCGTATTTCACCACCAAGACCCATGGCAGCGGTCTTGGCCTCGCGACCGTCCATTCCATTATCAAGAAGCACGCCGGGCATATCACCGCTGAATCAGTGCCGGGCCAGGGGACCACCTTGCATGTCTGGCTGCCGGCTGCGGAGGCAGATGTTCCGCCGGCCAAGCCCCTGTTCGCTGCAGGGGCGCGCGGAGCACCGGCCGGCGGCGCCCGGGTGCTGGTCATGGATGACGAGCAATTCATCTGCAACCTGGCCTGCTCGATTCTCAAGCGCTACGGCTATTCTGCCGTGGCGGTCAACGACGGGGCCGCGGCGGTGGCGGAATACGCCCGGGCTCGTGCGGGCGGCCAACCCTACGCGGTCGTCGTGCTCGATCTGACCATCCCCGGCGGCATGGGCGGACGGCAGGCCATGGAAGAACTCCTCAAGCTCGATCCCGCCGTGAAGGCCATAGTTTCCAGCGGGTACTCCAACGACCTCGTGCTCTCGAACTACCAGGCCCATGGCTTTCTCGGCATGGTGTCCAAGCCCTATGACGTCGCCGACTTCGCCCACGCCGTCGAGCGCGTGCTCAAGGGCGAACGGGCCTGAGCCAAGGCTATCGCCCGATCAAAATCACCGCATAGACTTCGCCCTTGTGGCCGGTGGAGGGTCCGCCCAGCACCGCGGGCACACCCGGACGGAGGACGAGGCCGGTGTTCATCAACGTGCGGCCGCCGGCCGTCCAGCGGACCTTCACGTGGATGGATTTGCCGTCGGCACTTTCGGTGGTGACCTCGAGATCGTGCCCGTCGCCAATTGAAAGCGTGCCCGAGGCCGGCACATTGACCGTGGCGCTGTCATCGCCGAGAAAGCGGTAGCTCTCGAAGCGGAGAATTTTCCGGAGCGTGGGCTCGTAGGGCGCGAGACGCCGGTCGGTCTGGCCGGGCTCGTTGGACGCGGAGATGAGGATGCCCTGGAGGCTGGTGCGCTCGGCGGCGCGGACGGCAAGGGTGAGCCCGCAGACGAAGGCAAGGAGAAGGGTGAGGCGGATAGTCTTCATGGTTTGGCTCCTAGTTTTTGCGCCAACAGGCGGCGCGCATGATAAAGGCGGGACATGACCGTGCCGGCGGGCAGGCCGGTGGCTTGGGCGATTTCCTCATAAGATAGCCCTTCCAGCTCCCGCAGCGCAAGCACGGCGCGGTGCTTGGGCGGCAGGCTGGCGAGCGCGGCGCGGACGCGTGCAATTGTCTCGCTGCCCTCGGCCAGGCCGCGGGCATCCTCGGTCGTGGCGGGCTCGGGCACAGAGGCGACGGAATCGTCCCCGGTGTCGAACGGCAGGAAACGATCGAACCAGCGGTGGCGTTTGCGCAGCAGATCGAGGGAGCGATGCGTGACAATCGGGTGCAGCCAGGTGGTGAAACGCGAGTCGCCGCGAAAGGTGCCGAGCCGTTTCCAAATCGTGAGCCACACTTCCTGGCAGATGTCGCGGGCATCGGCCTCGTTGTGCGTAATGGCACAGGCGAGCCGGAAGGTGCGCTCGTAGTGTGTCCGCATGATGACCCCGAAGGCGGCCTCGTCGCCCGCCTGCGCGCGGCGAAGGAGATCGGGATCAATATCAGGATCGGGTGAAGCGGAATTCACTTTAGGAGGTTAACCACGAAGACACGAAGTTCACGGAAAGGAGGCAGAGCAATCGCGGAAACACGGAAGAACGGAAACACCGAATGATATTTCTGCGATTTGTACTTCTGCGCTTCCGTGATATTGTCTCATAGGAGTTCAGCGGTCGCATCCAGCGGCAGGTCGAGGTGGACCTGGCTGGAATTGAGCGCGAGGGGCACCCAGGCACGGCTGCAGAACCGGTAGGCATCGCCGAGGGCGATATGGTTGGTGGCGTTCTCGTCGAGGAGGGTGTGGTGGAAGAAGCGGCCGGAGGTTTGCCATGTTCCCGCTGTAGGAGGGGCTTTAGGCCCCGATTCGGTCCGCAAACCATCGGGGCCTAAAGCCCCTCCTACAATGATGGCCACTTCGCCCAGCCGACAAGCACCGCTGTCGGTGGCGAGCAATTGCTGGAGCAGATCATCTCCGGTGCGGGCCCGGGCGCTGCTGACCCGGCCGCGGCGGAACTCCAGCTCGATACCGTCGATCACCGCGCCGCCATGGCTGACCGGTCGGGCGACGCGCACGGTGCCGGTCGCGGAATTCTTGTGCGGGGCGGTGAAGACTTCCTCGGTAGGCAGGTTGGCGACAAACGGCACGCCTGACTTGGTCGTCAGCTGCGCGGTGCACCAGACATGCGAGCGGGGCAGGTCGAGCGTGAGATCGGTGCCGGGACCGGTGTAGCGAATGTGGCGGTGGCGGGCCGCGTTGAGTTCATCGCGCCGGTGAGAGAGGGAGGCGAGGTGGGTCTCCCAGGCGGCGATTGCGGTATCTTTTGTGGGAGGGGCTTTATGCCCCGACAGCGCTGGGTCGGGAGATAAACTCCCTCCCACATTCGACCCAGTTACACGCAATACTTCGAACACCGTCTCCCACAAAGCCGGCAGGCGAGCTGCTGCTGGCAAATCGGCAAAGGCGGCATCGGCCCACGCGGACGATGGGGCGGGGACGAGCGTCCACTGGCTGGCACCACGAATGAGCTGTTGGATGAAGGGTCCGAGGTGCCGCCACTTGATTCGGGCGAACTGCCTCAGGCGGCCGGCGGGCAAACCGTCGAGCAGGCGCGGAGCACTCCCGGTCAGAAATAGAAAAGCTCCGCCCCGGGCGAGATGTTGTCGCAGGCGGCTGGTGTGGACGGAGACGAGTGATTCAAAACCGCTGGCATCGCCGGCCTCAACCAAGGAGCGGAGCCGGAGCGGGTCTGACTGAAAGACCTTCACCTCGCCACCCGCCGCTGTCCGCACGGCCTCGACCAGCGGAGTGGCCTCGGGATGGACGCCCTGCAAGTCGTAGGGGTCGGTGATGAGCAGCGGTTGCCCGGGTTGGAGGTTCAACCCGACACGGACCGTGACCTCGGCCATGGCGCGAAGGCGGGGTTCGAAGTCAGACGGCATGCCGGAGTGAATTGCCACAAAGAGCCACAAAAGGACACAAAAAGAAACGCCGCCCGGGTCGGGGCGGCGTTGAATTGAAGCAGAAACGGGTTACTTGCCGAGGCTCTTGCGCAGGTCGTCGAGTTGGCCGGAGGAACCGAGCAGCACGTTGCGGCTGGCGATGAACTTGGCGTATTCCTCGATGAAGACCTTGCCCGGGGGGCGGAAGTCGAACTCCTTGGGATTGTCGCGGAAGAACTCGCGGTGCACGCGGGTCCAGACGAGGCGGCCGTCGGTGTCGATGTTGACCTTGGTGACACCGCGCTTGGCGGCCGGCAGGTATTCGTTGACGTCCACACCCATCGAGCCGGCGATCGTGCCGCCGGCGGCGTTGATGCGGTCAACCTCTTCCTTCGGCACGCTGGAGCTGCCGTGCATGACCAGCGGGAAACCGGGGAGGCGGGTCTTGATCTTCTCCAACACGTCGAAATGGAGGGACTGCCGGCCCTTGAACTTGAAGGCGCCGTGCGAGGTGCCGATGGCGCAGGCGAGGGAGTCGCAACCGGTCTTCTTGACGAAGTCCTCGGCCTCGGCGGGGTCGGTGAGGCAGGCGTTGCCTTCCTCGACCTTGATGTCCTCCTCGACGCCGCCGAGCATGCCGAGTTCGGCCTCGACGGAGATGCCCTTCTGGTGGGCGGCGTCCACGACGCGCTTGGAGATCGCCACGTTTTCCGCAAAGGACTCGTGGGAGGCGTCGATCATCACGGAACTGAAGAAGCCGGAATCAATGCATTCGTAGCAGGTTTCCTCGTCACCGTGGTCCAGGTGGACGGCGAAGATGGACTCGGGGAAAATCTCGGCGGCGGCCCGGATGACGGCCTCCAGCATGCGCTTGTCGGTGTATTTGCGCGCGCCCTTGGAAATCTGGATGATGAAGGGCGCCTTGGACTGGATGCAGCCCTTGAACAGGCCCATGGCCTGCTCGGCGTTGTTGATGTTGTAGGCGCCGACGGCATACTTGCCGTAGGCGTGTTTGAAGAGTTGGGCGGTCGTGACGATCATGGCAATTGACGATTTAGTTGCCGGGTCGGAGGCCCCACAAGTCAATTCCCCGGGCAATTCGTGTCAAAAACTGCGCATATTTCTTCCACGGTAGGGCGCGACCGCGACGAGTGCGCAGCCTCGGCGGCTGGGCGCGCCGCGAATCACAGACGGCCCGGCGGTCGGTCCCTACCTCCAAGTCTCACCGCGGCGGGAATTGTGCGTGGCAGCCACGCATCCCTATGGGACTCGCCCGGACGGGCTCGCCATGTTTCCACCTCAGCGAGGTGGAAACTCAAACTCGGCCTTGTCCTGTTTCTGGGAGAGAACCAGGTAGGCGCCGAACTTGTTGCCGCGCTTCGACACGAAATTCTCGATGAGGTCACTGCGGCCCTCCTCAAGGAGCTTCAGGACCTGCTCGACCGGGATATCTACTTCGCAGAGCTTCTTGGAGAGTTTGAAGACCTGGCGGTTGTCCTGGTCGGGTTTGCGCACATAGTAGGCGTCGCCCACCTCGACGAGCTGGCCGCCGGTATGCGTCTTGCTTTCGCCCAGCACGGTGGCCTTGGACAGGTCGGCCTTGGGGCGCGCCTTGCGGGCAATCGGCTTGCCGTCCTTGTCCAGCTTGGCCGCCCGAGGGGGAAATTCCCACGAGAACTTGCCGCCCTCACGCTTCAGAAAGGCGCTGAACGGCCGGCCTTTCTTCGAGATGAAATTCTCGATCAGATCGGTCTTGCCCTCGCCGACGAGCTTGGCGACCTGCTCGGCCGGGATGGCTTTC
Source organism: Opitutaceae bacterium (assembly GCA_043745015.1). Lineage (GTDB taxonomy): Bacteria > Verrucomicrobiota > Verrucomicrobiia > Opitutales > Opitutaceae > Lacunisphaera. The sequence continues at coordinate 7,834 of JAYTUA010000026.1, forward strand.
TGGCACATGATGCGGCCGACGCGGAAGGTCTGTTCCCATACGCCGGCGGCGGTTTTCTCGCGGACAATATAGCTGCTGCCGCTCTCGCAGACCTCGGCGCCGGTCTTGGGATCGGTCCAGATCGGGGTGAGAGTGCCGACGTCCACCTTGTCGCCGAAGTCGAAGGCAGTCTTCCATTTCTTGGTAACGACATCCTCCTTGGTTTTCTTATCTTTCTTGGTCTCCTCCACGAGCTCCAGCTTGAGGACGGCGGAGAAGCGGTTGCGGGTCTTGTTGGAGATGAAGCCGTCGAGCGGGCCGACCTGCCGCGTTTCGACCAGCTGCTTGACCTCGGGCTCCTCCATGCGGCGGCCGCCGATGATCTTATAGACCATGAGCTCGCCGTCCTGCGATTTGTAGCCACGGAGCGTCTCGCGCATCGGCTTTTTGTCGGTGGGGGAAATGATATCGGTGACGCGCGCCACGGAGTCGTCCTCCTCGAAGCCCTTCACGCGGTCCACGATGCCCTTCGTCTCCTTGACGATCCCGGCCATGAATTTCTCGCGCGAATACTTGCCGTGTTCCATCTCGCGGAGGTGCCACTCCCATTCGCCCGTCATGGCGGGGCTGGTGATGTCGGTCGCCTTCACGGCGGTGAGGAACTGCATCAACTGCTCGGCCTTGGTGGAGGGCACGAGATCGCGCTGGTGGCGGTCGAGATACTTCTGGTTGACGAGACCTTCAATCGTATCGGCGCGGGTGGCGGGCGTGCCCAGGCCGCGCTCCTTCATCGCCTCGGCGAATTCCTCGTCATCGATGAGCTTGCCGGCGCCTTCCATCGCGGAGAGCAGCGTGGCCTCGGTGTAGCGCGGCGGCGGCTTGGTGGTCTCGGTGTGGAGCGTGGCCTCGAGGGTCCTGGCCTTGGCCTTGTCCTCGGGTGAGAGGGCGGGCAGTGCCTTGGAGTCGGGCGAATCGTCGTCGACCGTGTTCTTGCCGTAGACCGCCAGCCAGCCGGGGGCGGTCAGGACCTTGCCCTCGGTCTTGAAGGCGTGGCCGGCGACCGTGCTGGTGCGGGTGGTGACATCGAACTCGGCGACCGGGTGGAAGGTCGCGACGAAGCGGCGGGCGATCATGTCGAACAGCTTGGCCTCGGACTCGTCGAGATTCTTGGCCTCGTGCTGGGTGGGGATGATGGCGAAGTGATCGGAGACCTGCGCGTTGTTGAAGATGCGCTTGTTGGGGTGCACCCAGCCGGACTCGAGCACGCGCTGGGCGTGGACCTTCAGTTCGCCGTGCAGGTTGCCGAGCGTCTCGCGCACCAGCGGCATGTAATCCTCCGGCAATGCCCGCGAGTCGGTGCGGGGGTAGGTGATCATCTTGTGCCGCTCGTAGAGGGCCTGGGCGATCTGGAGCGTGCGCTTGGCGGGGAAGCCGAAACGGCCGTTGGCCTCGCGCTGAAGGGTGGTGAGATCGTAGAGACGGGGGGCGGTTGAGGTGCTGGCCTTCTTCTCCTCGGTGACGGTGGCGACGGGGTGGCCCTGGCAGGCGGCGACAACTGCCTCGGCGGTCTTTTTGACCCACAGCCGGTCGATGCGATCGTGTTCGTCGTCGTTCTTCTTGAAATCGGGCCGCTGGTAGGCGCCCTCATAGCGGCCCCGGGCCACCTCGAAGCTGGCGGTGACCCGCCAGTAGTCGCGGGGCTTGAAGTTGCGGATCTCCAGCTCGCGGTTGTAGACGATGGCCAGGGTGGGGGTCTGCACGCGGCCGACCGAGGCCACATTGCCGGCGCGGGAGCCGAACATGCGCTTGGTGAGCGCGCGGGTGCCGTTGATGCCGATGAGCCAGTCGCTCTCGCTGCGGCAGCGGGCGGCGTCGGCCAGGCCCTGCATCGACTCGGCACTGCGCAGGTGCTGGAAGGCCTCGCGGATGCCCTCGTTGGTCATCGAGGACAGCCAGAGGCGCTGGAAGGGCTTTTTGCACTTCGTGAGCTGGTATATATAAGTGAAGATGAGCTCGCCCTCGCGGCCCGCGTCGCAGGCGTTGATGACGCTGGTGATATCCTTCCGGGCGAGGAGCTTCTTGAGCTGGTTGAACCGTTCCTTGCCCTCGGGCAGGGGCTGAAGCTGGAACTCGTCGGGGATGATCGGGAGCGTCTCCAGCCGCCAGAAGCCGTATTTCTTCTTGTCGATGTCCTCCGGCATCTGCAGGCCCACCAAATGCCCCACGGCCGACGAGATCACGTATTCGTCGTTTTCATAATGGTCGGTTTTCTTCGGCACTTTCCCGAGGGCGCGCGCCAGATCGGCGGCCACAGACGGCTTCTCGGCAATGATGAGACACTTCATGCGGGGGACGACCCGTTAGCTCCCGCGCGGAGAATTTCAAGCAATACTTTTCCCGCTAGGCCGCACACGGGACGAAAGCACCACGTCATTTCGCTTACGAATTGAGCAGGGGTGAGTCGGGCCTAGGGCTTCCGGCCAGTCGCGCGAGCTCGCTGCGGGCGAGGATGAATTCATCTGCACCGGTCTGCTTGGTGGCGAGGCTTTGTTCGAAATATTTTTGGGCGGCGGACTTGTCTCCGGCCAGCAGCCGGGTCATACCGATAAAATAGTTGGCGCTGCATTGCTGGACCGGCACGGCCTTGGCGTCGCCTTGGCCGGCCCGGTTCAGCAAAGACGGTTCGGAGAGGGCGTCCACCAGGTAGAGGCCGATGTTTTTGGGCCAGCCCTCCTTCCATTGCGCGACGGCTTTCGCCAACTCGGCGAAGGGCGTGCCGCGCTGCAGCCGGCGCAAGGTGATTTCCCGATAGGTCCGCAGGTCAACCGCCCCCTCCTTGTCCAGCGCGATGGCCTTGTCGTAGTCCAGCAGGGCGCCCTCAAAATCAGCCTTGGCCTGCCGGGCTATAGCGCGGACATAATAGCCAAGCATTTCACCGGGCTTGAGTTCGCAGAGTTTGCCGAAATCGGCGATAGCTCCGTCAAGGTCGCCGAAGCGCAGCTTGGCGTTGCCGCGGTAGTAGTAGTGTCCCACGCGGTCCGGCTCGAGTGAGACCGCCTGGTCGTAGTCCGCGATGGCTCCCTCGAAATCGCCCTTGAGCAGCTTGGTGTCGGCCCGATTCTCGTGGAACTGGGCCTCTTTGGGCTCGAGCGCGATGGCTTTGGAATAGTCGGCAATGGCCCCGTCAAAGTCATGCTTACTGCCTTTGATGGCTCCACGGTTGTTGTAGATAATCGCGTAGTCCGGCTTCAAGGCGATGACCTGATCGTAGTCGACCATCGCCCCGTCGAGATCACCGCTCTCTTGCTTGGCGCTGCCCCGGTTGCCATAGAGGAGCGCAAGATCCTTCTCCGGCTTCAGGGCGATCGCCTTGTCATAGTCGGCAATGGCGCCGGTGAAATCATTCTTCTGCTTCTTGAGACTGCCCCGGGCATTGTAGGAGATGGCGTCCTTTGGATCGAGCGCGAGGGCCTGGTCGTAGTCGGCGATGGCGCCGTCAATGTCATCCTGCATTTCCTTGAGGCGGGCCGAGACGCCCCACTCGTAGGCGGTTCGTCCGGCCGCCTGGGCCTGGGTGACGGGTAACAGCGCCAGCAGCAGGCTGAGGCGAAGAACGAATGTCAGTTTCATGAGTGGGAAGCTGGCAGA
>JAYTUA010000027.1:0-11396 GCA_043745015.1 Opitutaceae bacterium
GGCAGGGCGCGGGTGAGCTGGGCGCGATACCACAGGCCGCTGACTGAATCGAAATCGGCCTCGCGATAATACCAGTTGTCGCCGCCCCAGACCATGAAGTCGGCGCCGCTTCCGCCCATCAGGCGGAAGGTTTCCATCGTCTTGCCGTAGCCGGCGCCGGGCCGGTCGTAGGCGGGCTCGTTGAAATAAGCGCAGGAGCCGTAGATGAACTTGAAGTCCGGCGGCGGGCCGCGGTATTCCCACTGGGCCTTGGTCTTGAAGGTGGCGGGGAAGGGGAGCGCCTGTTTCACGCCGTCGATGCTCAGGGCGTATTCGTAGGTCGCGCCCATTTCCAACAGGCCGGGCCGGAAATGGCTGATCTGCCCGCCGGCGGGCGTGGTTTCCAGGTCAATGTACTCGAGCGTCCGCTTGGTGTCGGGTTGGCCCGCCAGCCAGTAGTCGAGCGCGACCCGCTGCGCATCCTTGGTCTCGACCCAGACGATCACCTCGCGCCGGGCCTGGTAGCCGAGCATGGGGCCCGAGAGGAGTGAGCCGGCGTGGCCGGAGGAAAGCAGCCAGAGGACGGAGGACAGCAGACCGGCGGCGAGGCGGAACAGTTTCATGCGTCACAACAAAGCCCGGGTGAGGGCCAAAGGCAATTCAGGGAATCGTTTAGGTGTCGTTACCCCCGGGTGATCCACCGGGATTAAGCCGTGGTTGCAATCCGACCTGACCCGGCTTCTCTCGGAACAGTTTTCCCATGCCCCTTTCCCCCAAGTTCCTGCTGATGCTTGTCGTGCCCGCCTTGGCGGGCGCCGCCGAGCCGGCCCTGACCACTTTCCAACGCGAGATCCAGCCGGTGCTGCAGGAGCATTGCTACAGCTGCCATGGCGAGGGGAAGCACAAGGGCAATGTGACCCTCGACGGGTTCAAGACCGACGCCGAGATCAAGGACCACAAGCTCTGGCTGCGCGTCCTCAGGAACACCCGCTCCCACATCATGCCGCCGGCGGATGAGGATCCGCTGCCCGCCGCGGACATTGAGAAGCTGGCCGCGTGGATCAAGCGCGACGCCTTCGGCCTCGACCCGGTCAATCCCGACCCCGGCCGCGTCACGGTGCGCCGGCTCAACCGGGTCGATTACCGCAACACCATCCGGGACCTGGTCGGGGTGGAATTCGACACCCAGAAGGAATTTCCCGCCGACGACACCGGCCACGGCTTCGACAACATCGGCGATGTGCTGACCATCTCGCCCATGCTGCTGGAGAAATACCTCGATGCGGCCCAGACCATCATCTCTGGCGCCGTGCCCACGCGGTCCCTCGTGGTGGCGGAGCAGTCGCTGGAAGGAAAACGCTTCATCACGACGAAAATGGAAACCCCGGCCAACCTGGTTGCGGATTCCGCCGCCCCCGCCAAGCCGGTGGTGGTGGCGACCGCGCCGGCGGCAGCGGCGGCACCCGCGCCAGCGGCGTCACCGGCATCCGGTCCGACTGCGCCGGCTGCTGCCGCGGCCCCGGCTCCGGTATTCCTGCGCCCCGCCCCGACGATTGAGGGCAACGGCCTGGACTTGTCCTACTACACCCCGGCCGTGGTGGCGGCCAAGCACCGGGTGGAGCACGCGGGCAAATACCAGGTGGTGGCCGATCTCCGCGCCGCCGAGCGCTACGTGGACGACCAGTTTGACTACAACCGCTGCCGGATGCTCATCCGGGTGGATGGCGAGACGATGCTCGACCAGGAATTTGTGCGCGAGGGCGACAAGACCTACAAATTCACCTACGACCGCGAATGGCAGCCCGGCGAGCATGAGATCTCCTTTGAGATCAGGCCGCTCGGGCCGGACCGCGAGCAAAAGCGGTTGCTCCGCCTCCGGCTGAATGCCGTCACGGTCCGCGGGCCGTTCGACGAGAAGCATTGGGTGCAGCCGGCCAAGTACGCCAAATATTTCCCCAAGCCGGTGCCGGCCCGCGCCGGGGCCCGAACCAAGTATGCCCGGGAACTGCTCGGGGATTTTGCCACCCGCGCCTACCGGCGCCCGGTGGACCAGCCCAGCCTGGCCCGGCTCGTCGCGATGGCGGACCGCGTGGCCGCGCAACCGGGCAGCACCTTTGAAACCGGGATCGCGCAGGCCATGGTCGCGGTGCTGGCGTCGCCCCGCTTCATCTTCCGGGAGGAAAGCGTGCTGCCGCTCGCGCTGGGCCAGGCCCATCCCTGGCTCGACGAATATGCCCTGGCCTCGCGCCTGTCGTATTTCCTCTGGTCCTCGATGCCGGATGCGGAGCTCTTCCGCCTGGCCGCGGCCAGCCGGCTGCGCGCCGAGCTGCCGGCCCAGCTCAACCGGATGCTGGCCGACCCCCGCGCGGCCCAGTTTGTCCGGAACTTCACCGGCCAGTGGCTGCAGGCGCGGGACATCAGCAACGTGCAGATCAATAACTTCGCCGTCTTTTTCCGCGAGCACCCCGACCCGGCCATTGAGAAATCGCAGGAAACCTTCCGCCGCATCAACCGCATCGCCGAGGACAAGCGCACCCCGGAGGAAAAGGAGGAGTTCACCAAGGCGCGCGCCGTCTTCTTCTCCGTCTTCCGCGCCCCCAAGCCCCAGCTCACCGGCAGCCTCCGCGAGGCCATGCAGCAGGAGACGGAGATGACCTTTGCCCATGTCCTGAAGGAGGACCGCAGCCTGCTTGAACTGCTCAACAGCGACTATACCTTCCTGAACGAGGAACTGGCGAAGCATTACGGCATCGAGGGCGTCACCGGTCGCGAAATGCGCAAGGTGCAGCTCGCGCCCGACAGCCCGCGCGGGGGCGTGCTCACGCAGGGCACCGTGCTGGCCGTGACCTCGAACCCCACCCGCACCTCCCCGGTCAAGCGCGGGGTCTTCATTTTGGATGCCATCCTCGGCACCCCGCCGGCCCCGCCGCCGCCCAACATCCCCGCGCTGGAGGATGCCGCCACCAAGGAGGAACTGAGCAAGATGTCGCTCCGGGAGACCCTCGCCCTGCACGCCAAGAATTCCCTGTGCCGTTCCTGCCACAACCGCATGGATCCGCTCGGGCTCGCGCTGGAGAATTTCAACGCGCTGGGCATGTGGCGCGACCGCGAGATGAACCAGCCGATCGAGAGCCAGGGCCAGCTGATCACCGGCGAGAAGTTTGCCAACATCCGCGAGTTGAAACATATCCTTGCGACCGGGCATCGGGGGGATTACTTCCATAACATCACCGAAAAGTTGCTCACCTACGCGCTGGGTCGCGGCCTCGACTATCATGACGTCGAGACGGTCGACCGGATTGTGGCCCGGCTCGAGGCCGCCGATGGCCGGCCCTCCGCGCTCCTGCGCGGGATTGTCGAATCGGCCCCGTTCCAGCAGCGTCGTCAGGTCCCCGCCGTCCAGACTGCCGAACAACCCGTCCCCGCCCCGGCCCCGCACGGCTGAGCGGACTATAGCCTGCATCCATCACGCTCATCCATGCCAAGCCAACACACCCCGTCGCTTCGCGCCACCCCTCTTGATAGAGGGGACCCAATCCAAGTGATCGAAAATCCCCTCTATGAAGAGGGGTGCCCGACAGGGCGGGGTGTGTCAGACGCGTTCGTGAGTAAGATGGACGCGATTTAACCCTCTCCTATGAACACCCCCCAAGACTCGGCCATCGAGAAGCACTTTGCCCGCATGAACCGCCGCCACTTCCTCAAGGGCCTCGGCGCCTGCCTCGCGGTGCCGGCGTTCCAATCGCTGGTCCCCGCCCGGCTCATGGCGGCGGCCTCCGCCGCCCAGCTCGCCACCACGGCGACCGGCGCGCCCCTGCGCACGGCCTTCGTTTTCTTCCCCAACGGTGCGATTCCCTCCCGCTGGTGGCCCACGGGCGGCCAGACCGATTTCGCCCTGCAGAGCACCCTGGCCCCGCTCGAGGGCGTGCGGAAACATGTCCAGGTGCTGGGCGGTCTCGCGCAGTCCAACGCCAACGCCGGCAACGACGGCGGCGGCGACCACGCGCGCGGCAACAGCGTGTTCCTCACCGGCGTCCGCATCAACAAGAGCGCCACCGACGTGCGCGCCGGCATCTCGATCGACCAGGCGATTGCCAGCCAGGTCGGCCACCTGACCCGGTTCCCCTCGCTCGAGCTCTCCTGCGACGCCAACCGCCGGTCCTCCGATTGCGACTCGGGCTACTCCTGCGCCTACCAGTACAACATTTCCTGGCAGTCGGCCACCACGCCGATGACCCCGGAGAACAACCCCCGCCTCGTGTTCGAGCGGCTCTTCGGGGCCGGGGCGCACGGCGAGCGGGCGGCCAATGCCCAGCGCCGCATGCTGGAGCGCCGCTCCGTGCTCGACTACGTGATGGCCGACGCCCGCACCTTGCAGCAGCGGCTGGACGTCCGCGACCGCGACAAGCTCGACCAGTACCTGACCGGCGTGCGTGACATCGAGACGCGCATCCAGAAAGCCGAGCATTTCGGGCCCAACCTTGATCCCGGCCAGGCCACGCCCGCGGGCATCCCCGCCACCCACGCCGAGTATGTCGAGCTCATGTACGACATGATGCTCATCGCCTTCAAGACCGACTCCACCCGCGTGGCCACGTTCGTCCTCGGCCATGACGGGGACAACCGCTCCTTCAGCGAGATCGGCATCACCGAGGGCCACCATGACCTCTCCCACCACCAGAACAATGCCGAGCGCGTGGACAAGGTCGCGCAGATCGACCGCTGGTATGTCGAGCAATTCAGCAAATTCCTCGCCCGGATGGACCAGGCCATCGATGTGGACGGCCACTCGCTGCTGCACAATTCGCGCATCGTCTACGGCAGCGGCAATGCCGACGGCAACCGGCACACGCACGAGAACCTGCCGCTGCTGCTCGCCGGCGGCGGGGGCGGCACCCTGACGGGCGGGCGCTTCGTCAAGCATAACGACCAGCCGCTCTCCAATCTTTTCCTCAGCCTGGCCGACCAGGCCGGGGTCACCGGCCTCGAGCGCTTCGGCGATTCGACCGCACGGCTGGGGAACGTGTAGGTTTTTGTCTTTTGTGGGCGGGGTGCCCTCACCCCGCGGATTTCAGGTGTGGGTTAGATTGATGTCGGTCGGGCTTTATGCCCGACACCCAAGGCGATCTGTCGGGGATCAGCCGTCGCTCTGCGAGCTATGGCCTGACAAGTAAACCCCGACCTACAAACGAACGAATCGCTGGCAGAAACCAAATTGCCCTCACCTCGCTGATCACAGGTTTCGCTACGCATGCCTCGCGGGGTGAGGGCACCCCGCCCACAGCAAGCCTCGCGGACGTCTGGGAAGGTCGGCGGTCATAGACCGCCGCTACAGGCCGCTCAGTGGTCCTTCTTCTCGCCGGTCGTCGCGACCACGTCCTTGAGCCATTCGAGGAGGACGGCCTTCTCGCCGTGCTGGTCGAAGCCGGCTTTCACGGCGGCGAGCCGCTCCTGCAGTTTCGGGTCGTTGCGCAGACGGCGGGAGAGCTTCGGCTTGTGCGGCATCGTGTCCTCGAGGATGTATTGCTTGAGCCGGCCGACTTCCTCGACCGTGTTGCGGATGGCGTCATCCGTGCTCAGATCGACATCATCCCGGGTCTCCTGCTGGCCGTCGATGACCTCGCCGTGGCACATGACGCAGCTCTGGTTGAGAATCTTCCGGACTTCCGGTTTGACCGGCAGCAGGGCTTGGAGCGCGGGTTCGGCGGCGGCGGCCCGGACAAGCGGGAGGAGGATGAACAGAGCGGAGAGATACAGGCGGGTCATGGCTTGGTAGGAGAAACAGGGGCGGCTTGATGGTCGATCAGAGTGGTGATTCGCTCGATTTCCTTGGCCGGCAACGGGCCGGATTTATTCAGGAGCAGCAGGTAGTCGGTCAACAGTTCCTTTTCCGCCGGAGTCAGCTGGTCCCGATAACCGGGCATCGGGATGGCCTGCGTGTCAAAATAATGCCGGGCCAGGCGGCCGAGGAGACCCTGCTCGACGGCCACGCCGCGACCGTGATCGATCCAGTGGAGAATCTCAGTGCGGTCGCCGTGGGCGGTCAGCTGGCGGAAATCATCGCCGAAGAAACCGGGGATGTAGCGCTTGAAAGACTGGAGGTTGGGCACGCCGCCCTGGCCGAGTTCACCGTGGCACTGGTAGCAGCCGAATTTCCGCGAGAGGCGGTCGCCGGAGACGAGCAGTTGGTCGGACTGGGTCAGGCTGCTGGCGGGGGCTCCGGGTTTGGCGCGGGCCTCCGTTTTGGGACCATATTTCGGCACTTCCGCCAGAACCCAGGCGGCGATGGCTTCGATCTCCTCGGGCTTCAGCCGGTGCTCATAGGCGGGCATCCGGATGAAAAGTTTTTTGTGCCGCTCGGCCTTGGCGGCCGGCACGCCATGGGTGATCCAATCAATCAGCTCGTCATAAGTCGCATGACCGTCCTCCCAGAAGGTGGGGTTGGCCTTGGGGGCCCAGGCGTCCGCTTTGGGGCGCAGGTTGAACCGCTTGTCATCCTCACTCCGGCCATGGCAGGCGAAGCAGCCGGCGGACTCGACCAGTTTTGCGCCGCGCGAGACCGGCGATTGCTCGGGCTGTTTTTCGTACTGCAGCAAAATCGTTCCGCACAGGCCGAGGACCAGCAGCGCGAGCAGGACGAGGCCGAGAACTTTGCCTGCGAGCGGATCGGTTTTCCTGTCAGGGCGCATGTTCAACGGATGGCGATTGGCCGGCCGGTTACACCGAGGCCAGCGTGGGCTTCACGTTGAGGTGCCCTTCGCCGGTGTATTTCGAAGACTGCTCGTCGGCGTGGTAACTGGAACGGACGAGCGGGCCACTCTCGACGACGCCGATGCCAAAGCCGAGCGCGACTTCCTTCCAGCGCTTGAATTCCTCGGGCGTCACCCAGCGGTCGATCGGCCAGTGCTGCGGGGTTGGCTGGAGATACTGGCCGAGGGTGAGGATGTCAGTCCTGTCGGCGGCGATGTCGCGCAGGGTCTGCTCGATCTCCGCGGGCTTTTCGCCGAGGCCGAGCATGATGCCGGTCTTGGTGGTGAAACCGCGGGACTTGCCGTGCTGGAGCACGGAGCGGGAGCGGTCGTAGCGGGCCTGCACGCGCACGGGGCGCTGGAGGCGTTCGACCGTCTCGAGGTTGTGGTTGAAAATGTCCGGCTTGGCGTCGAGCACGACGTCCACCTGGTCGAGCTTGCCGACGAAGTCCGGCACAAGCACCTCGATGGCGCAGTGCGGGTTCTTGTAACGGATGGCGCGGATGGTGGCGGCCCAGATGCTGGCGCCGCCGTCCTTCAGGTCGTCGCGGGCGACGGAGGTGATGACGCAGTGGCGCAGGCCCATCTTGGCGACGCCATCGGCCACGCGGGCGGGCTCGCCGAGGTCCTGCTCGGTGGGGCGGCCGTTCTGGATCGCGCAGAAATTGCAGGAGCGCGTGCAGATGGTGCCGAGGATCATCACCGTCGCCGTGCCGCGGGACCAGCACTCGCCGATGTTGGGGCACTGGGCACTCTGGCAGACCGTGTGGAGCTTGGTCTCCTCCACTAGCCGGCGGGTGGCCTGGTAGGCGGGGCCGGAGGGCAGCTTGGCGCGGAGCCAGTCGGGTTTGCGGAGGACGGACATCTAGGGCTCCGAATGGATACGAAAACAACCCAAGCACAAGTGGGTTTTCGGCTCCCGGGGGAGCCCACTTTCCCGTTGCCCCGGCGGAAGCCACCGCCAAGCCTGCGCCATTCCATGAGCGACATTCCCCAGGATAACACCCACGATCAGTATGCCGTGCGGCTCAAGAAGCTGCAGGATATGCGGGCGGCGGGCGCGGACCCCTTCCGGGCCAATTGCGAGCAGACGCATTTTTCCGCCGAGGCGTTGCAAGCCTACGTGGACGGGCAGGACAATACCGTCGCGGTCAAAGTCGCCGGCCGGCTCGTCGTCATCCGCGACATGGGCAAAAGCCAGTTCGTCAAGATCCTCGACCAGCAGGGGCAGCTCCAGCTCTACCTCAAGAAAGACGTGGTCGGCGACGACGCCTACGCGGCCTTCAAGAAGCTCGACCTCGGCGACATCATCGGGGCCACGGGCACCCTCTTCAAATCCAAGAGCGGCGAGATCACGGTCCGCGTCGAGAAATACGCCCTGGTATCCAAGGCCCTCCGCCCGCTCCCCGAGAAGTGGCACGGCCTGACCGATCCCGAGACCGTTTATCGCCAGCGCTACCTCGACCTCATCGTCAACCCCGAGTCGCGCGCCCGCCTCATGCTGCGCAGCCGGATTGTCGCCAGCATCCGCGCCACGCTGGCCGGTCGGAAATTTCTCGAGGTCGAGACGCCTGTCCTCGAGAGCGTGGCCGGTGGTGCCGCCGCGCGGCCCTTCGTCACCCACCACAACGCGCTCGGCGCCGACTTCTACCTGCGCATCGCCCTCGAGCTGCGGCTCAAGCGCCTGCTCGTCGGCGGCTACGACCGCGTGTTCGAGATCGGCCGCATCTTCCGCAATGAGGGCGTCTCCCGGAAGCACAACCCCGAGTTCACCATGCTCGAGGTCTACCAGGCCTATTCGGACTTCCGCGGCATGATGGCTCTCATCAAGGCCATCTTCGGCGACCTCTGCCGCGACGTCATCGGCGCGACCGAGATCAAGCACGCCGCCAGCGGCCAGCTGATCAACTTTGCCGGCGAGTGGCGCGAGGCGCGCTACTTCGACCTGATCGACGAGGCGGCGGGCTTCAAACTCAGCGCGCTGCGCGGTTCGCCCGATTACCGCGCCAAGGCCACCGAGGCCGCGGCGAAGCTGGGTCTGGAAATCCACCCCGGCTGGCAGACGCACGAGATCGTCAACGAGATCTTCGGCAAGAAGATCGAGCCCACGCTGATCCAGCCGACCTTTGTCACGCACCTGCCCAAGGAACTTTGCCCGCTGGCCAAGCTCAACACCGAGGACCCCGGCCTGATCGACGTCTTCGAGCTCATCATCGGCGGTATGGAGGTGGCCCCGGCGTATTCGGAACAGAACGATCCGTTCGTGCAGCGTGCGATGTTCGAGCAGCAGGTGGGCGAGGACCAGCAGAAGATGGATACGGACTTCCTGCTCGCGCTCGAGCACGGCATGCCGCCGGCCGGCGGCATGGGCGTCGGCATCGACCGGCTCTGCATTTTGCTCACTGGCGCCGAGAGCATCCGCGACGTGATCCTGTTTCCGTCGCTGCGTCCCAGCTCGGTAGGAGCCTAATTCAGTTACACAGAGGCACGAGAGAATGCACAGAGAACACAGAGAAACCCCCAACTCTCCGTGAGCTCTGTGCCACCTCGGTGTTCTCTGTGAAAAAATAGAATCAACCATGCCCTGGCCCTTCTATCTCGCGCTGAAGCAGCTTTTCCCGTCGGGGCGGCGGTTGCCGTTTTTCACGCTGATCTCCGTGCTCGGCGTGAGCCTTGGCGTGGCGCTGATGCTCGTCTCGACGAGCGTGATGGGCGGCTTCGGCCATCAGATCAAAACCATGATCATCGACACGCAGGGGGAGGTGCAGATCCGCGGGCGCAGTCCGCTCAAGGCGACCGCCGCGCTGGAGCAGTCCATCGCGGGCGTGCCCGGGATCGCCGCCTTCGGTCCCTACGCCCAGGGCGTCGTCATGTTGGAGTTCGAGCACCGGCCGGCTTTCCCCGCGGTGCAGGGCTACGATATTGCGCGGATGAAGCAGGTCATTCCGCTCGAGCGCTACCTGACCGCGGGTTCGCTCGACGATCTGGATGACGACTCGATGATCCTCAGCTCGCAGCTGGCCTACGGCCTGGGGGTCAAGATCGGCGACAAGGTCAGCGTTTACTCGCCGCTCATGCTCGAGCGCATGAAGAACAACGAGGTGCTGCTGCCGCGCGAGGTGCGGGTGGCGGGGATTTTCCGGATCGGCCACCAGCAACTCGACAGCTCCACGGTCATCTGCTCGCTGCGGCTGATGCAGGACCTCTACGGCCTCGAACAGCTGGTGCATGGTTACAACGTGCGCCTGAAGCCCGGCACGGACGCGGATGCCGCGGCCGCCGCGCTCAACGCCGTGCTGCCGGCCGGGGTAGGTGCGCTGACCTGGTTCGAGGCGAACGCCGAGTTCCAGGCCGTGCTCAGCTTTGAGCGTAATATGATTTTTTTCCTCCTGACGTTCATCATCATCGTCGCGGCGTTCTCCATCACCAGCTCGCTGCTGGTGACCGTGGTGCGCAAGACGCGCGAGATCGGCCTGCTCGGCGCGATGGGTGGGCGGGCGCGGGAGGTCGCCGCCTGTTTCTGCGTGCAAGGCCTGTTCATCGGACTCACGGGCACGGCCACGGGACTGGTCCTGGGTTACGCGCTGTTGCAGGGGCGCAACGCCTTGGTGCATTTCATCGCGAAGTTCACAATGGGGCAGGAGGTGTTCGTGAAGTTCTACCAGTTCACTGACCTGCCGGCCCACACGGAGTCGAAGGACGTGATCATGATCATTGTCTTCTCCGTCGTCGCCTCGACCCTGGCCGGGCTGATCCCCGCCTGGCGCGCGGCGCGGCTCAAACCCGTGGAGGCGCTGCGCAGTGAGTAGCATTTATTGTAGGTCGGGCTTTACGCCCGACGTGTCGGGGATAAACCCCGACCTACAGAGAGGAGGCAACCATGCCTGACGCCGTTCTCCAAGCCCGCGGCCTGAGCAAGACCTATCCGAGCGGCGACAAGACCCTTGGCGTCCTGTCCGGGGTGCACCTTGCCATTAATGCGGGCGAAAGCGTTTCCGTCCGCGGCGAATCCGGTTCGGGCAAGAGCACGTTGCTCAATCTCCTCGCCGGACTCGACCGTCCCGACACAGGCGAGCTGTTCTGGGGCGGCGAGGCCGCGCACAAGCTGAGCCTGAGCGAACTCACCGCCCGGCGCGGACGTTTCCTCGGCATGGTTTTCCAAGCCTACTACCTCATCCCCGAGATCGACGCCTTGGCCAATGTGCTGATGGGCGCGCGCATGGTCGGCTCCATCGGTGCCGCCGAGCGCGAACGCGCCGCGGCGCTGCTCAAGCGCGTCGGCCTGGCGGAGCGCGGCCATCACCTGCCGAATCAACTTTCGGGTGGCGAACGCCAGCGCGTGGCCGTGGCCCGGGCGTTGATGAACCGCCCGGCGGTGATCCTCGCCGACGAGCCCACCGGCAATCTCGACGAGCGCACGGGCGACGAAGTCATCGCGCTGCTCCTCGAGGTCTGCGCCGAGGAGAAAACCGCCCTCGTGCTCGTGACCCACAACCCGGCACACGCGAAAAAAACAAATCGCCAACTTGAGTTGAAAAACGGACAACTGGGCCATGGCTAAGCCCAAGATCAAATGCGGGGTCGTCGGGGTCGGTTCCCTCGGCCAGCACCACGCGCGCATCTACGCCTCGCTCCCCGGCGCCGAACTGGCAGGCATCTACGAGACCA
>JAYTUA010000028.1:0-2878 GCA_043745015.1 Opitutaceae bacterium
GACGCCACGCGCCAGTCGCACGCGAGCGCCAGCTCACAGCCGCCGCCGAGGCACACGCCGTTGATGGCGGCAACGGACGGGATCGCCAGCCGTTCCAACCGCGTGAATACGCGGTGGCCGAGATCGACAATCGCGCCCAGCTGGCTGACGTCGGCGCCGGCGAAGGCGTTGAGGTCGGCGCCCGCGATGAAGATCCTCGCCTTGGCGCTGATCAGCACGAGGCCCTTCAGGTCGCGGCGGGCTTCGAGGGTCGCGAGGTGCGCGTCCAGTTCATTCATCGTCGCCACGTCGAAGACGTTGGCGGATGAGTTTTGCCGGTCGAGGGTGAGGACGGCGATGCCGTCGGCGCCGAAGTTAAGCGAGATATTCACGACGAGTGCGGTTTACACGGTTTCGAGCCACAGCGCACCACCCTGCCCGCCACCGACACAGAGCGACACGACGGCACGCTGGCCGCCCCGGCGGCGCAGCTCGCGAAGCGCAGTCAGCACGAGACGGGCCCCGGAGGCGCCGACCGGATGGCCGAGCGCGATGGCGCCGCCATTGACATTGAGTTTTTCAAGGGGAATTTCGCCGAGCGCGGTGTCTCGGCCGAGATGCTTCTTTGCGAACTCCGGAGACGCGGAGGCCGCGCGGCAGGCGAGCACCTGCGCAGCAAAGGCCTCGTTGATCTCAATGAGGTCGGCATCCTTCAGCCCGAAACCGCAGAGTTTCTCCGCTTTGGCCAGCGCGTAGACCGGCCCCAGCCCCATGCGGGCCGGTTCGCAGCCGGCGTAGGCGAAACCAACCAGCCGGCCAATCGGGGTCAGGCCGGTGCGCTTAAGCCCGGCCTCGGTCATCACGATGAGCGCCGCGGCCCCGTCGGTGATCTGCGAAGCGTTGCCCGCGGTCACGGTGCCGCCGCGTTTGTCGAAGACCGCCTTGAGCTTACCGAGCGCCTCCATCGTCTGGCCGTCCCGCACGCCGTTGTCGGCGTCGACCGCCTTGGCGTCGCGTCCACCGCGCGGATAGACGGGCGTGATCTCTTCCTTGAATTTCTCGCGGGCCGCCTCCGCCCGCTGGTGCGATTGCACGGCGAACTGGTCCTGCAGGTCGCGGGTGAGCTGCCAGTCGCGCGCGAGCAACTCGGCGGTCTGGCCCATGCCCAACCCGCAGACCGGATCGGTGAGACCCAGCATGAGCGCGATGCGCGGCGAAAAATCCCCCGGGCGGAACGCGGCCAGCGCGGCGAGCTTCTGGCCGAGGGTCTTGGCCTTGCCGAGCGCGGCGTATTTCCTCACGGCGCTCGCATTGTAGATGAGCGGGTAGTTCGACATGCTTTCCGCGCCTCCGACCAGGAAGATGTCGCCCCGGCCGGCCGCGGCCTTGTCGGAAGCCTGGGTGATGGCCTCGAAGCCTGAGGCGCAGTTGCGTGAAACCGTGATGGCTGGCACCGACTCAGGCACGCCGGCGCGGAGGGCGATGACGCGGCTGACGTTGGCGGCATCGATGGGATTGCCGACACAGCCGAAGACCACCTCGTCAATCAGCGCGGGGTCGAGGCCGGTCTGCGCGAGGACGGCGGCGGCCGCAGTGCGACCGAGCTCGGCGGCGTCGCAACCGGCGAGCGTCGTGCCCATCCGGGCAAAAGGCGTGCGCACGCCGTCAACGATGTAGAGAGGTTCCTTCATGCTTTGGTTTCCTGCAAATTGGCCGATGACGTCTGCGGCGGCAAGGCCGTGGGGCGATTGTCGACAACCTTCTGTTCCTTCAGGGCAACGCCGACCTTCTGGAGCTCGCGCATCTTCTCCGGCGTGTGGAATAAGATCCGGTTGGGCCGGACCTCAAACTGGGAGTGAAGCATGTTGCTGAGCGCCGTGGTGAGAACCTCCTCGCTTTGGTCGCTGGCGCGGGTGACGTGCAGGTGGATTTCGTCAAGCTCGAGCGGGTCGTCGTGGATCTTGCGGAGCTCGATCTGCCACGAGCCCAGGCCGCGCATATCGTCGAGGGCGTGTTCCAGTTCGTTGAAGTCGATGATGGTGCCCTTGATCTTCTGGAAGCGGAGCGCGCGGAAGTCGGACACGCGCGAGATGCGGCCCAGGAGGCGCGGCATGCGCTTCCCGCAGTAGGGACAGGGCTCGTAGGTGATCCCGTGTTCGATGTAGTCACCCGTCCGATAGCGGAGCACGACTGTGCCGCGCTGCTCGAGCGGGGTCCACACAATCTCGCCCGCGGTGTCGTCGGGCTGCACGGCGCCGGTCTCGGGATTGATGACCTCAAAAATCCCCAGATCAGGGAAGAGATGGTAGCCCGACGGCGTGTGCGCGGGCGGGAACGGGCACTCGGTCCAGGCGAGCTTGGCCTCGGTGAATCCGTAGGTCGCAACCACGATGGCCTCGGGCGAACCGAGCTGGGCGCAAAGCTCGGCGAGCTTGCGGCGCGTCCCATCGGCAACTTTCTCGCCCCCGAGCAGGATGCACTTGATGCCCTCGAACCGGAGTCCCTCCTGCACGGCCTCGCTCAAGACATGGTAGAGAAAGGTCGGCATGCCGGCGAGTACGGTCGGGCGGATCTTCTGGATGGAGCGGATGTTGCCCTCGGTGCCCATCACCTTGCCGCCACCGGTCGAAAGGCAGAAAATGTTCCGGTTGATGCCGGAGTAATACATATACCAGAAGGCCAGGTGCGGCGCGAAGGGGAACATGTTCAACATCCGGTCGTCGTGCGTGCGGCCGCCCATCTCCGCGACGCGGCCGCTGCCGAGGCCGAGATTGGCGATGTCGTGCTGGGAATACAGAAAGGCCACCGACTCGGTCGAGCGGCCGGTCGTCGCGGTCATGAAGGTCGGGCGCCATTCCCGCTCGAGTTCATCCCGCACCCGTTCGCGCCCGCGCCACAA
>JAYTUA010000029.1:0-11231 GCA_043745015.1 Opitutaceae bacterium
GACGTGCACCAGGCCTATCTTTTCCTCGGCAACCACAAGGAATTCCCCGTCTCGGTCAAACTCGGCCGCCAGGAACTCGTCTATGGCGACCAGCGTCTCCTCGGCCACCTGCGCTGGAACAACAACGCCCGCACCTTCGACGCCGTGAAGGTCCGCTGGCAGAACGCCGTCTTCGGCGTGGATGTCTTCACCGGCGGCCTCGTCTACAACGACAGTGGCAACCTGAACAAATCCAACTCGCAGGACCACTTCTCCGGCGCCTATTTTAACTTCCCCACGCTCGCCAAGAACGAGATCGTCGAGGCCTACGTCTATGCCCGCAACGTCGAGCGCGGCATCGCCACCGACAACTGGACCGGCGTCGCCGCGCCGTTCCGCTTCCCCGGCGCGCAGGATCTCTACACCGCCGGGCTGCGCATCAAGTCCAAGCCGCTCGCCTACGACGCGTGGGACTACGGCGTCGAGCTCATGCACCAGTTCGGCAACCGCACCGCGGTCTTCCCCGCCGCCACCGTCGCCGCCGCGCTCGCCGCCCCGCGCCTCAAGCAGGATGCCTACGCCCTCGTCCTGCAGGGCGGCTACACCTGGACCGAGCACCCCTGGCAACCGCGCGTGGGCGCACTCTACAGCTACGCCTCGGGCGACCAGAGTGCCACCGACACCAGGAGCGGCACCTTCCAGAATCTTTTCGCCACGACCCACCTCCACTACGGCTACATGGACCTGAACAGCCTGCAGAACCTGCACGACCTGCGCTTCGTGCTCACCGCCAAGCCGCGCGCCAACATCAGCCTCGCCGCCGAGGTGCACTGCCAGTTCCTCGATCGTACCACCGACTTTTGGTATAATGTCGGCGCCGTTCCGCGCAATTTCACGACCGCCGCCGTCGGCAGTGGTGGTGGCTACCGGATCAATCCCTCCTACAGCCGACAGCTCGGCACCGAGGTAGATTTCGTGGCCGCCTGGACCTTCAAGCCCTACGCCCAGATTGAGGCCGCCGTCGCCCACTACTATCGCGGGGACTACATCAAGCAGTCCCTCGCCGCCGTCGGCTCCAAGGACGCCGGCTACGTCTATATCCAACTCACGCTCAATCTGTAACTACCTCGATGGCACTCCAGCTGGATCCAAGACTATTAGCTGCCAGCCGGTCCAGCTACTATGAACAGTATTCATTCCTTATATGAAATCTTTCATGTTCGTTAATACGTAAAGAGGTCCGGTCTGGCATGTCGCCCGCTATAGGACTGGCAGCCATGCCACCGACCTCCCCGACCCCCAATACCCCGCCCACTCATTGGAGAGGAATGGCCTGGCGCAGCAATCGTTGCTCATGAGCCATCCAACCTTCAACGCCAAGGCGGGGTATCCGTTCGCCTTTCCCTTACCCAGTCCGGACCAACCGTCATGAACTGGCGTGATCTCCGCGACAACGGTCACTGGCCCACGCTGGTGACCTCCTTCCTGTATTTTGACGTCAGCTTCATGGTCTGGACGATGCTCGGCGCGATGGCGTCCTTCATCGCCCCTGACCTTGGGCTGACCCCGCAGCAGAAATTCCTGATGGTGGCGACGCCCACGCTGATCGGGGCTTTTCTGCGTATCGTGCTGGGCCTGCTGGTGGACCGCATTGGCACCAAGATCACCGGTATCGCCGCCCAGCTCGTCGTCATGGCCGGCCTCGCGGTGGCCTGGCGCTTCGGCCTGCACAGCCTCAACGACGCCCTCACTCTCGGTCTCGTGTTAGGTCTCGCCGGCGCCAGTTTCGCCGTGGCCCTACCCCAGTCCGGCCGCTGGTATCCGCCGCGCCTGCAAGGCGCCGTGCTCGGCCTCGCCGGTGCGGGCAACATCGGCGGCGTCATCGACCACTTGCTCGCCCCGCGGCTGGCCGCCAGCTACGGCTGGGTGAGTGTCTTCGGCTGGTCGCTCATTCCGCTCGCCCTCGCCTTTCTGCTCTACGCCCTGTTCTCCAAGGAACCGCCCGCCGGCGCGCAACCCCGCCGCTTGGCCGACTACGCCCGGCTGCTCCGGGAGAGTGATGTCCATTGGTTCAGCTTTTTCTACACGATCAGCTTCGGCGGTTTCGTGGGCCTCGCCACCGCCTTCGCCATCTATTTCCGCGACGAGTTCGGCCTGAGCGCCGTCCACGCCGGTGAAATGGCCGCGATTTGCACGCTGGTGGGCGCACTCGGCCGGCCCTTCGGCGGGGCGCTGGCCGACCGCCTGGGCGGCATCCGCTCGCTGCATATTTTCTACCTCACCGCCGCGCTCGCCCTCGTGCTCGCCTCCCAGCTCACCAATCTCTGGCTGTGCGCGGGCGCCTTCCTGATCGCCTCCGCCGCCTTCGGCATGTGCAACGGCTCGGTCTTCCAGTTGCTCCCGCAACGCTTCGGCCGGGATCTGGGCGCGATGACCGGGATCGTCGGCTGCGGTGGCGGGCTCGGCGGCTTTCTCCTCGGCATGTCGCTGGGTTATTCCAAGGGCCTGACCGGCAACTACACCACCGGTCTCCTGCTCTTCGCGCTGCTCAGCCTCAGCGCACTGGCCGGACTCATGATCGTGAAGAAGCGGTGGCGCACCACGTGGGGCGCCACCGCCCAGGCCCGCATCTGATCCATGGGACTCCACATTACCACCGCCGCCCTGACGGGCCCCGGCCATGCCACCTCCGACGATGCTTTCGCCCATCGCCAGCATGATGGTCTGTTCGTCGCCGCCCTGGCCGACGGAGTCGGCAGTGCGCGGGCGGGAGGCGAGGCTGCAATCAGCGCCACGCGGCGGCTGGTGGATAATTTTGAAACCCGCCCGGCCAACTGGCCGGTCGATCGCACGCTCACCGAATTCGCCATCCAGATCAACCGCCAGCTCTGTGAAGAGGCGGTCCACCGCTACGGTGCCGAGGGCGCACTGGCCTGTACTCTGGCCGCCGTCGCCATCTCGGGCGACATGATGTGGGGCCTCAACCTCGGCGACACCGAGGTATTGCTCCTGCGCGGCAGCGAACTGCGCGCGCTCTCGGAACGTCACGTCAGCACCGTCGTCGGCCAGGGCAATGTCATCACCGCCGGCCTGGGCCTCGACCCCGTTGTCGTCCCGCATGTCTTCTCCTGGCGGCTCGCCCCGGGAGACCGCGTGCTCCTCTGCACTGATGGTGTCACCAAAACCCTCTCCCGCGAGAAAATCGCCGCGCAACTCGGGCGCCAAGGCGACGCCCCGTTCCTCCTCCGCGCCATTGAGACCGCCGCGGATGACGCCACGGCACTCATCATCGAGGTGGGTGCCACCCAGGCGGAATCCCTCGCGACCCCCGCTCTGTCCGTGCCCGATAAACTCACGACCGGCCAGATCTGGCTGGGCCACAAGCTGCTCAAGCCGCTCGATCCCGACGCCCGGGTCTGGCTCGCGGAACGCCCGGCCGCCCTCGGCAAATGCGTCCTCAAGTTCGCCCCGAGCGATGCGCGCCACGATGAGCGGCTGCGCGCCCTCTTCAGCACGGAGATTTCCCAGGCCCGGCGGTTGCAATCGCCCTTCTTTCCCGCCGTCGAAATCCCGCCGGGCGATCCCGTCTCCTGTTACAGCCTGGAATACATCGCGGCACCCACGCTGCGCGAATGCCTCGCGGAGCGTCCGCTCATCACCGAGGAAGTCATCGCCCTCGGAAAGTTTCTCACCGCCGCCGCGCAGTTTCTGCTCCAGCACGATCTCGTGCACGGCGACCTGAAGCCCGAGAACATCCTCGTCCGCCGCCGGGGGATTGCCGCCGAGTTCACGCTGCTCGACTTTGGCAGCGTCGCCCCGCTCTTCGCCCCGCCCTCCCGCGCCGGCACGGCCAGCTACATCGCCCCGGAGCGTTTCACCGGGGCGCCGCACTCCGAGCGCACGGAAATCTACGGGATCGGCGTCACGTTGTTTGAGGCCGCCACGCGCGCCTATCCCTACGGCGAGATCGAGCGATTCCAGAACCCGCGCTTCAACGCGCCCCGCCGTCCCGCCAAACTGAACCCGGCCCTGCCCGACTGGCTTGAGTCCTTGCTGCTCCGCTGCGTCGCCGCCGAACCCGCCCAGCGCTACCAGAACTACTCCCAGCTCACCTTCGACCTCGATCACCCCGACCAGGTCGAGCCCTTCTTCGCCCCAGACACGCCCTTGCTGGAGCGCAACCCGCTCCTTGTCTGGCAACTCCTCGCCGCGCTCCTCGCCGCCCTGAATCTCCTGCAATTTTACCTGCGGAAATGAACTCTGCCCCCACCCAACCTCCCGCGGCTCCGGGTTCCTTCTCGCCCGATCAGAAGGAATACCTGCAGGGCTTCATGGCCGGCGTCCTCGCCAGCGGCCAGTATGCCTACGTCGGTGCGAACGCCGCCGGTCAGCTCACCGGCTCGCCGGATTCAGTTGTGGGCGGGGTGCCCTCACCCCGCAATCTGGCCGCGCCCGCCGAGGACTCGGTCTTTGGCACGCCCCTCGCCGATCTCTCCAAGCCCGAGCGCTGGAAGCACGAGGAGAACGGCCTCGATGTCTGGGAGAAACTCGTCGCGCACGCCGCCGCCGACAAATTCCCCGACGAGGCCGATACCTTCCGTTTCAAGTTCCACGGCCTCTTCTACGTCGCCCCGGCGCAGGACAGTTTCATGATGCGCCTGCGCCTTCCGGCGGGCGAGATCACCTCGCACCAACTCCGCGGACTCGCCGGGCTCGCCGAGGACTGCGGCAACGGCGGCACCGACATCACCACCCGCGCCAACCTCCAATTGCGCGAGCTCAAGCCCCGCTCCATCGTCCGCGCGCTCACGCGCGTGCAGGAACTCGGGCTCACCTCCCGCGGCGCCGGCGCCGACAACATCCGCAACGTCACCGCCACGCCCACCAGCGGCTTCGACCGCGACGAGCTGATCGACGTCCGGCCCTACGCCCACGCGCTGCACCACTACATCCTCAACCAGCGCGATCTCTACGGCCTGCCGCGCAAGTTCAACATCGCCTTCGACTCCGGCGGCTCGATCTCCACCGCCGCCGACACCAACGACATCGGCTTCTTCGCCGTCCGCGTGACGGAAAAATCACTGGAGCACTGTAGGGCGGGATCGCCTGATCCCGCCATCGCACCTGGGATCTACTTCCGCTGCGAGGTCGGCGGCATCTCGGGTCACAAGGATTTCGCCCGCGACACGGGTGTGCTCCTCAAACCCTCCGAACTCGTCCCCGTCGCGGCCGCCATGCTGCGCGTTTACCGCGAGAACGGCGATCGCACCGACCGCAAGAAGGCCCGCCTGAAATACCTCCTCGAGAAATGGGGCGGCTTCCCGCGCTTCCTCGAGGAAACCCAGAAGAAACTCGCCTTCCCGCTGGTCTACGCCCCGCGCGAGTGCGCCGAGCCCCGCCGGCCGGTCATGAAACACGGTCACCTCGGCGTCTTCAAGCAATCGCAGCCCGGCCGCAACTACCTCGGCATTGGCGTACCCGTGGGCCGCATGACCGTGAAACAGATGCGCCGCCTCGCGGACCTCGCCGATCACTACGGCACCGGCGAGCTCCGCCTCACCGTCTGGCAAAGCCTGATCATTCCGCATGTGTCCGACGCCTATTGCGCCACACTGGTCCGCTCGGTCGAGAGCCTCGGCTTTTTCACCGAGGCCCATGCCACCGCCGGCTGCGTCATCGCCTGCACCGGCAGCAAGGGCTGCAAATACGCCGCCGCGGACACGAAGGGCAACGCCGTCGCCTTGATGGCGCATCTGCGCAAACGCGGCCCCGGGCTCGACCAGCCCGTGAACATCCACCTCACCGGCTGCGCCCACTCCTGCGCCCAGCACTACTGCGGCGACATCGGTGGCGTCGCCACCAAGCTCACCGACGGTCGCGAGGGTTACCACCTCGTGCTCGGCGGCGGCATGGACCACGAACAGGGCATCGCCCGCGAGATCTTCCGCGGCGTCGGATCCGATGAGCTGCCCGCTCTCGTCGAGAAGGTCCTCGTCACCTATCGCGACCGCTGCACCACCGGCGAAACCTTCGTCCATTGGACCCGCCGCCACTCGGTCAAGGAACTGCAGGAATTGCTCTCGTCATGAACGCGCCCGTCCCGCTCATTCCCGACACCGCCCCCTTCTCGCCCGAGCAACGCGCCTGGCTCAACGGTTTCCTCGCGGGCGCCTTCTCGCGCACCGCAGTTGGAGGAGGGGCTTTACGCCCCGATTCTGTCGGCTCCGCTGCCTTGCAGCCCTTGACCATCCTCTTTGGCTCGCAAACCGGCACCGCCGAGGGCCTCGCCAAGAAAATGGCCAAGGAGGCCGGCAAGCGCGGGTTTGCCGCGACCGTCCTCGACATGGCCCAGACCGATCTCGCCAAACTCGCTGCCGAGAATAACCTGCTCGTCATCACCAGCACCTACGGCGACGGCGAGCCGCCTGACAACGCCAAGGCGCTCCACGCCGCACTCAGGGCGGCCACCGGTACCCCGCTTGCCTCCGTCCATTTCTCCGTCTGCTCCCTCGGTGACACCAACTACGCCCAGTTCTGCCAGTGCGGCAAAGACCTCGATGCGTGGTTGGAGAAACTCGGCGCCACCCGCGTGACGCCCCGTACGGATTGCGATCTCGACTACGATGCCGCGTTCACCGCCTGGCTCGACGCTTCGCTCAACGCCCTCGGTTCTGCATCTGTAGGAGGGGCTTTACGCCCCGAGGAGAATTCTGAATCGCGGGATAAACCCGCTCCTACAATTGAGGAATCCACCTATTCCAAGAAGAACCCCTTCCCCGCCCCGGTTTTGACCGTCCGCAATCTCAACGGCCCCGGCTCGGCCAAGGAAGTCAATCACGTCGAATTCTCCCTCGAGGGCTCCAGCCTCGCCTACGAGGCCGGCGATGCTCTCGGGGTCGTCCCGCAGAATTGCCCTGACCTCGTCGCCGATGTGCTGGCTGCGCTCGGCTGCGATGGCGAGGAAGCCGTGCCCACTCCCGCCGGTGAGCTGCCCCTGCACCGCGCCCTCACCGAGTGCTACGATCTCGGCAAACCAACGGGCGAACTGCTCACCCTGCTCGCGCTCGCTCCGGCCAATGTGGGCGGGGTGCCCCCACCCCGCGAGGCATCACCTCCGCACCACGTCATCGACGTCCTCCTTCAATCCAAAATCGAAAATCCAAAATCGAAAATCATATCCCCCGCCGACTTCGTCGCCCGGCTCAGGAAAATCCAGCCGCGCCTCTATTCCATTTCCTCCTCACCCAAGGCCCACGCCGGCCAGGTTCATCTCACCGTCGGTGCGGTGCGCTATGAGAAGGACGGCCGCATCCGCAAGGGCGTCTGCTCTACTTTCCTCGCCGAGCGCGGTGTGGCCGTGGGCCAGGTCGGCGTTTTCGTTCACTCCAACAAAGCCTTCCGTCCGCCCGCGAGCGGCGACACGCCCATGATCATGGTCGGGCCCGGCACGGGCATCGCCCCGTTCCGCGCTTTCCTCGCCGAGCGTCAGGCCACCGGGGCGAAGGGCCGGAACTGGCTCTTCTTCGGCGACCAGAAAGCGTCCAGTGATTTCCTTTACCGCGACGAGCTCACCGCCCTGCAATCCGCCGGGACACTCACCCGCCTGGACCTCGCCTTCTCCCGCGATCAGGCCGAGAAAATCTACGTTCAGCACCGCATGGTGGCCGCCGCCGCCGAGCTTTACGCCTGGCTCGAGTCGGGTGCGCACTTCTACGTCTGCGGCGACGCCTCCCGCATGGCCAAGGATGTGGACGCCGCGCTCCACCAAGTCATTGAAAAGGCCGGTGGCAAATCCCCCGAGGCCGCCGCCGCCTACGTCCAGTCCCTCAAAGCGGCCAAGCGCTACGCTCGCGACGTCTACTAGGCATGGTCGCGCCCCGCCAGCCTCCGCTGCTCGCTCTCGTTGACGAGCTCCTCGCCGAGCAGGGCCGGCTGCAGACCCCCGTCGCACTTGCGGCCCAGGCCTACGATCAATCGAAAATCGAGAATCCAAAATCGAAAATCTGGCCTTCCCTCATCCCCCTCACCGCTCCCGGCCCGGGCGAGCAGTATGCCTTTGAGGTCGATCTCGACTCCTGCACCGGCTGCAAGGCCTGCGTCGTCGCCTGCCACTCGCTGAACGGTCTCGACGACGACGAAGCGTGGCGCGACGTTGGCTTCGTGGTCGGCGGTTCCCGCGCCGCACCCTACCAGCAGACGGTCACCACCGCCTGCCATCACTGCGCCGATCCCGGCTGCCTGAATGGCTGCCCGGTGCTCGCCTACGAAAAAGATCCGATCACGGGCATCGTCCGCCACCTCGATGACCAGTGCATCGGCTGCCAGTATTGCATCCTGAAGTGCCCTTACGACGTGCCGAAATACAACGAGCGGCTCGGCATCGTGCGGAAATGCGACATGTGCCACAGCCGGCTCGCGGAAGGCGAAGCGCCGGCCTGCGCCCAAGCCTGCCCCACCCACGCCATCAAGATCATCAAGGTGTCTGTTTTTGGAGCCGGGACGCCCTCGTCCCGGGTGGATACCAGTTCGTTCCTCCCGGCCGCTCCCGACCCGTCCTACACCCAGCCAACCACGCGCTACGTCACCAAGCGGCCCACGCCGGTGGACGTACGGCCGGCCGATGCCGCCGTGCTTCGACCCCAGCCGCCCCACTGGCCGTTGGTCGCCCTGCTCATGCTCATGCCGATGGCGGTCGGTTGCGGTGTGGCCGCGCTCTTTTGTGGGTCGGGGTTTATCCCCGACACGTCGGGCCTAAAGCCCGACCTACATCTTCTCTGCCTCGGCTGGCTGGCCGGTGCCGCCGGGCTGGCCCTCGCCGCCCTGCATCTGGGCCAGCCACTGCGCGCATGGAAAGTCTTCCTTAACCTCCGCCGCAGTTGGTTCAGCCGTGAGGCCGTGGTTTTCGGCCTGTGGTTTCCACTCGCCACCGCCTATGTGGCGGTGCGCCTTGGCTGGCTTCCGCTGAGTGCCGGGCCGCTGCGCTCCACTCTCGCCGTCGGCACCGCCGCGCTCGGAACGCTGGGACTTTTTTGCTCCGTGATGATCTACGCCGATACGCACCGCGTATTCTGGCGCTTCAGCAACACGGCACCACGTTTCTTCGGCAGCGCGGTGATTCTCGGTCTGGCTGGTGCACTTACCGCTCCGGGTGCACCCCTGATCCTCGGCTATTTCCTCGCCGGCGCCACGATCCTGAAGCTCGCCTTCGAGGCCAGCGCCTTGGCCGCCCTCGCCGACGAGGATGACGGCAATTCCCCGCCCGCCCGCCAGACCGCCCTGCTGCTGACCGGCCCGCTGCGACCCGCGAACGAATTGCGCTTCGCGGCCGCCCTGTTCGGCGGAATTCTGCTGCCGCTCCTGGTGGCGAGCGGCAACGCCCCGATGGCGGCGGCTTGGCCCGCCCTCGGCCTCGCCCTGCTGGGCGAGCTGGCGGAGCGTTATCTTTTCTTCCGCGCCGTGGACGCACCCAAGATGCCGGGCCAGCCCGACCCGGGAGGCCACGCATGAGTGCGCTCGACGACCTGTTGCTCGCCCGCACCGGACCGATGACGAGCGAGCTCGTGCAACACCCCGGTGATTTCGGCCTCGGGCGCGTTCCCTCCCGGCTCGCGCCCGCCGGCACGGCGAAGTCCATCTGCGGCTTCTGCAGCACCGGCTGCTCGCTCAAGATCCATCTCAACGCCGAAGGCGAGGCCATCAACCTCACGCCCGACCCCGACCACCCGGTCAACCTCGGCATGGCCTGCCCCAAGGGTTGGGAGGCGCTCACGCCGCTGGCCGCCACCGACCGGGCAACCACTCCGCTCCTCCGCGATGCGAAGGGAGTGCTCCAGCCGGTGAACTGGAACGAGGCCCTGACTGTTTTCTGCGCCAAACTGAAATCCATTCAGGCCGCACACGGCCAGGGCGCGATCGCCGTGCTGAGCACCGGCCAGATCGTCACGGAGGAAATGGCCCTGCTCGGTGCGCTCGCCAAGTTCGGCATGGGCGTCGCCGACATCGACAGCAACACCCGCCAGTGCATGGCCACTTCGCACGTCGCCTACAAGCAGGCCTACGGCTTCGACGCCCCGCCGTTCACCTACGCGGATTTCGAGGAGAGCGACGTGCTGGTCTTCGTCGGGGCCAATCCCTGCATCGCCCACCCCATCATGTGGCAGCGCGTGATGCGCAACCGCCGCAATCCCGCCATCATCGTCGTCGATCCGCGCCGCACGGAGACGGCCATGGCCGCCACGCTCCACCTGCCGGCCAAGCCCAAGAGCGACCTCACTTTGCTCTACGGTCTCGCCTGCGAGCTCATCCGGCGCGGCGCGGTGGACCCCGCCTTCGTCGCCGAGCACACGACCGGCTTCGCCGAGTTCGCCTCCTTCGTGCAGGCTTTCTCCCCGGAGCGCGTCGTCACCGAGACCGGTCTGTCGCTGGAGGATTTCCAGCGCACTGCCGACCTCATCGCCCGGCCCGGCGCACGGGTCTCGTATTGGTGGACGATGGGCGTGAACCAGAGCCACCAGGCCACGCGCACCGCGCAGGCCCTCATCAATCTTTCCTTGATGGCCGGACAGATCGGCCGGCCCGGCACCGGCGCCAACTCCATCACCGGCCAGTGCAACGCGATGGGCTCGCGCCTTTTTGGCAACGCCACCTCGCTCATCGGCGGCTACGACTACGCCAGCGAGGCACACCGCCGGCATGTCGGGGTGATTCTCGGCATCGACCCGGCGCTCATCCCGCAGCAGGCCAGCCGCGCCTACGACCGCATCCTCGACGCCGTCGAGACCGGCGAGATCCGCGCCCTCTGGATCATCGCCACCAACACCGCCCACTCCTGGATCAACTCGGGCAAGTTCTCCCGGCTTCGCGACAAGCTCGATTTTCTGGTCGTGCAGGACATGTATGCCACGACCGAGACCGCGCAGCAGGCGGACCTTGTGCTGCCCGCCGCCGGCTGGGGCGAGAAAGATGGCGTCTTCATCAACAGCGAGCGCCGCCTCGGGGTCGCCCGCAAGGTCGCCCGCGCCCCCGGCCACGCGCTGAGCGACTTCGCCATCTTTCAGCTCGTGGCCGAGGCCTGGGGCTGCGGCCCGATGTTCGCCCGCTGGACCTCCCCGGCCGCCGCCTTCGGGATCATAAAGGATCTCTCCCGCGGCCAGCCCTGCGATTTCTCGGGCATCAAGGACTACGACCAGATCGAGGCCAGCGGCGGCATCCAGTGGCCCTTTACGGAACACGACGTAGGGGCGTCGCTTGAC
>JAYTUA010000030.1:0-37743 GCA_043745015.1 Opitutaceae bacterium
CGACGCAAATCTTCACTCAATGGTCTCATGAATGTCTCCTCATGAGCTCCACTCCACTCGATCAATCGCTATGCGTCTATCTAAATAGAATATGCTCTAGCGCACGAAGACCCGAT
Source organism: Opitutaceae bacterium (assembly GCA_043745015.1). Classification (GTDB taxonomy): domain Bacteria; phylum Verrucomicrobiota; class Verrucomicrobiia; order Opitutales; family Opitutaceae; genus Lacunisphaera. The sequence goes on from JAYTUA010000030.1 coordinate 117, forward strand.
AGCCCCAGGGCTCGATCGTCAGTTGGGTGGCGGCGGTGATCGTCAGCTTCTCGCCGCTGAAATAGTCCGTGTAGCTGCCGGCGGCGGGTCCGCCGGTGAATTTCACCGTGTGGGGTTCCTTGGAAAAATTGAAGACCGCGAAAACCTTATCCCGGTCGTTCATGCGCACGAAGCTGAAAACGGCGTTGGGCGCGTCATTCACCACCTGCACCATGCGGGCGCCCCAGGCGCCGTTCCACAAGGCGGTATTGGCGTGCTTCAGCGCAAAGAGCTTCCGGTAGAACTCCCCGAGCGGATGGGCGCGCCACTCGATCGGGTCCTTCTCGAAAAATTTCAGGCGCTTCGGGTTGCCGGCCTCCTGGCCGTTGTAGAGGAGCGGCATGCCCTCGCTGATGGTGGAGAGCACGATCGTCGCGTCCAGCCCGTCGCCGAACTGCTCGAACTCGGTGCCCTCCCACGAATTCTTGTCGTGGTTGCTGACGAAGTTCATGCGGTAGATGCCCGGCGGGTAGAAGCCCTCGTTCCAGGCGTAATAATTGTTCAGCGCCCCGACGTCGGCCTTGCCCTGGGTGACGTTGTGCAGGGCTTCATACCAGCTCCACGCATAGGTCATGTCGAAGGCCTCGGCGTGGAGGTCGCGCGATTCCCACTCGGCCAGCATGAAGACGGGCTTGATGGCATCGAGCTCCCGGCGGGCGTTGTTCCAGAAATCCACCGGGATAAAGCCGGCCACGTCGCAGCGGTAGCCGTCGATATCCGCCTCCTTCACCCAGTATTTCAGGGCCTCCGTCATGTATTGCCGCAGGCCGGGCGACCGGTAGTCGAGGTTGATGATGTCGTGCCAGTCAAACCACGGCGTCGGGATGAAGTCACCCTTCCAGTTTTTCTGATACCAGTCCGGGTGCTGCGCCGCCAGAGGATTGTCCCACGCGGTGTGGTTCGGCACCCAATCGAGGATGACCTTGAGGCCGAGCCCGTGGGCGGTGGCGACGAAGTGCTTCAGATCCGCGAGCGTGCCGAACTCCGGGTTGACGCCGAGGTAGTCCTTCACGGCATAGGGGCTGCCGAGCGGGCCCTTGCGGTTTTTTACGCCGATGGGGTGGATGGGCATCAGCCAGACAATGTCGACATTGAGCGCCTTGATGCGCGGCAGCTCCTTTTCCGCCGCGCGGAACGTGCCCTCGGCGCTGAACTGCCGGGTGTTGAGCTGGTAGATCGTGGCGTTCTTTGACCACTCCGGGTGTCTGACCTTCACATACGGGACCGGCTGATAGGGATCCGTCTTCGCCAAGGCTGCGGCGGACAGGTCGGCCGCGGCCGGCAGGCTGACGCAAACTGCGACAACCAGGCTGAGGAGGAGCGGGAAGCGTTTCATAGGAAAATCAGCCGGCTTTTTTTTCCGCGGGCAGAGGCACCCACCAGAGCGCGGCGGCGGCGAGGAACAGACAGACGCCGCCCGCCATGACCGCGTGGACCAGATTGCCGTGCAGGTAGTTCTTGACGATCCCGCCGAAGAACAGCGCGGCCAGGATTTCCGGCAGCACGATGAAGAAATTGAAGATGCCCATGTACACGCCCATCCGCCCGGGCGGAAGGGTCCCCGCCAGAATCGCATAAGGCATGGAGAGGATCGAGGCCCAGGCGATTCCGCCCAGCGCCAGCGCGCCCAGCAGCAGATAACGCTGCTCTTCGCCGTGGATAAACCCGACGGCCAGCAGGCCCAGCCCGCCCAGCACGAGACAGAGGCCGTGGAGGAGACGCCGGTCCATCTTCCGCGCCAAGGCCATGAGGCCGAACGCAGCGAGGAAGGTCACCGCGTCCTTGACGGCATAGCAGACCCCGGCCCATTCCGCCCCGCGCTTGAACAGGTCGGTGTCGGGGTCGCTGCTGCCGAAGATCACCGGCACCGCATTCGAGAAGTGCAGCCACATGCAGAAAAGGCCGAGCCAGGTGAAAAATTGCACGAGGGCGAGGCGTTGCATGGTGCGGGGCATCGCCGCGAGGGCCGCCGGAATCTCCTTGAGCACGGGGAAGAATCCGCCGCTGGCCGCCTTCTGGCGGCGAAACTCCTCCAGGTTTTCCGGCGGATACTCCGGGGTGGAGCACACGCTCCACAGCACGGCCGTGAGGAAGGCGGCGGCGCCGACGTAGAACGAAATCTTCACATTGGTCGGCAGGGCGTTGGCCCCGTCGGCTTCACTGCTGACGCCGAACCAATGGCGCAGCACGTAAGGCAAAAGACCCGCCACCACCGCGCCCACCCCGATGAAAAAACTTTGCATGGCGAAGCCTGTGCCGCGCTGCTCCTCCGGCAGCTTGTCGGCCACGAAGGCGCGAAACGGCTCCATCGACACGTTGATGGAGGCGTCCAGCACCCAGAGCAGCATCGCCGCCATGTAGAACTTGGGCCAGTGGGGGGTGAGCCAGCCGGCCAGCGAGCCGGAGTTGGGCATCAACAGCAGGGCGGCCGAACTGAGGATGGCGCCGACCAGGAAGTAGGGCCGCCGCCGGCCGAGCGCCCCCCAGGTGCGGTCGCTCATGGCCCCGATGATCGGCTGGACAATCAAGCCGGTGAGGGGGGCGGCGAGCCAGAGCTTGGCAATCTGCTCGTCCGCGGCCCCGAGGTATTTGTAGATGGGGCTCATGTTGGCCATCTGCAGACCCCAGCCAAACTGGATGCCCAGGAACCCGAAGTTCATATTCCAGATGGCGGGGAGGGAAAGCGGCGGTTGTTTCATCGCGGGGGATTAATTATCCAGAGGCTCGCTGTAATTGCGGATGGGTTGGCCCTTCAATCGGTCGTAGAGCGTGATCCAGTGGCGCAGGGTTTTGGACTTGTCGCCGGCGAGGCTGGCAAGGTCGGCCGTGGTGAATCGCCATTGCCAGTTGCCGTCGTGGGTGCCGGGGCGGTTCAGGGTGGCGGTGGCCGGCAGGTCAAGCAAGTCCTGGATGGGGATGACCGCGAGCCGCGACGTGGTGGCGAGGAGCGCGCGAATGACGGGCCAGGCTGATTTTTTGCCGCCGAGCTGATAGTAGTCGTCCACCAGCGCCGCATTCCCGGCCGTGAGGCCCTCCAGCCAGCCCCGGGTGGTGAGATTGTCGTGCGTGCCGGTGTAGGCGATGCTGTCGGCAGGAAAAAGGTGCGGCAGGTTGACGTTGTTCGCATCATGGCCGTAGGCAAATTGGAGCACCTTCATGCCGGGTAGCCCGGCGGCACACCGGAGCTCGACCACGTCGGGCCCGATGTAACCGAGGTCCTCGGCGATGATCCGGGCCGCAGGGAGGGCGGCGCGAACGGCGTTGAAGAAGGCCTGCCCGGGGCCCTTGAGCCAGCGTCCGGTGCGGGCATCGGGCGCGCCGGCCGGTATCTCCCAATAGGTGTCGAAGCCGCGAAAATGATCGAGGCGGATGATGTCGTAGAGCTCGAAGGCGGCGCGCAACCGGTCGATCCACCAGGCGTAGCCGGTGCGCTTGAGGTGGCCCCAATCGTAGAGCGGGTTGCCCCAGAGCTGGCCCCGGGAGGAATAATAATCCGGCGGCACGCCGGCCACGGCCAAGGGCTGCCCATGGGGATCCAGCCGGAAAACGTCGCGGTTTTGCCAGGTGTCGGCGCTGTCGAGCGCGACAAAGATGGGTACATCGCCGATGATGCCGACGCCTTTCTCCTTGGCGTGGCGGCGGAGCCGCTCCCACTGCCCGAAGAAAACATACTGGTAGAAAATGTGCCGGTCGGCCTCGCGGCGGACGCTCTCGGCTACCGAGGCATGCAGGTCGGGGTGCCACCGGCTGTATTCCTCGGGCCACGCGTTCCACGCCCAGCCCCCAAAGTGCGCCTTGAGCGCCATGAAGTCGGCAAAGGGTTCCAGCCAGGTGGCGTGTTCGCGGCGAAATTCCTGCAGGCTGCCAAACCCGCTGACCTGGTCGGCCCCGGAGGAGGCAAAACGGTCAGAGGCGCGGGCCAGCACCGGCCAGAACTTGTTGTAGAGCCGGCCGTAATCCACCTGGGCGGCCGGCAGGATCCGCAGGGGCTGCAGTTCATCATCCTCGAGCAAGCCGGCGGCGCGGAGCTCCCCGAGGTCGATAAAATACGGGTTGCCCGCCCGGCCGGAAAAAAGCTGGTAGGGCGAATCGCCGTAACCCGTGGGACCGATCGGGCAGATCTGCCAGTAGTGCACCCCGGTGTCCGCCAGGAAATCAATGAACGCGCGCGCGCCGGGCCCCAGGTTGCCGATGCCGTAGGCCCCGGGCAGCGAGGACACGTGGGCCAGCACGCCCGCGGTGCGGGTGGTCAGCCAGGTGGCGGGGGCGGACCCGGCCGGCGGGCGGGCCGGGCCGGCCCGGCCGGACTCGGCCGCGGAGGTGGGGGCGCTGGTGAACATGCGCGCTGCGGGCTGGTGGGGAGAAAAGGCGGCCACCAGTTTTTGCTGGTGGCCGCGTGGAGAGAACCAGAACTGAATCCGAATTTAGAACCGGTAGGAGACGCCAGCCGAGTAGGACGCGCCGTAGGTCTGGTAGTTCATAACGCGCTTCGGATCATCCCCGTCGTAGGTCACTAGGGGTTCGTTGCCCAGGTTGTAGGCCTGCAGGTAGAAGGTCAGTCCCTTGGCCGGACCGGACTGCAGGGCATAGCTGACTTGGGCATCAAGCTGCTTTTCGGCCTGAGTCGTCGAGTAGCCGCCACCCGGGTTGATGTCGCCCTTCGGGTTGGGCACACCAAAGTTGGTGACGGAGGCGCGATAATCCGAGCGGTAGTGCTCGCTGAGGCGGGCGGAGAAACCGGACCGTTCGTAATAGAACGTGAGGTTCGCCACCTTCTTCGAGAGGCCGTTGATTGGCGAGGTGCCGCTGGTGGGACCCCAGGGCCGGACGCTGCTATCCGTATAGGCGCCCCCCAGAATCATGCCGAGACCCTTCACGGCCCGGTCGGTGAACAGTTCGCTCGACAGCGACAGGGTTACTTCCAGGCCCTTGATCGAGCCGCCCTGACCGTTGACCGGCGTGGTGACCGTGCCCTGGCTCAGGGCGGGCGCAGGGCCCGAGATCACCGGATAACCGGTGAAGTCCTGCAGGGACTGCGACTCATAGATGTAGTTGAGGAGGTTCTTGTGGAAGAGCGCCACGGAGAAGTAGCCCATGCTGTCCTTGAAGTATTTGTCGAAGGAGAGGTCGAAGGAATTGGACTTCCACGGCCGGAGCTTGGGGTTGCCGCCGCCGCCGCCCCAAGGACTGAACTGCAGGCTGGTCTGGCCGGCGTTGGCCGGATTGTAGCCCCAGGTGCGGGAGGCCTTCATGTCATACATGCGGGGCCGGGCGATCTGCCGGGCGGCGCTGAAGCGAATGTAGGTTTGCTCCGCGACCTTGAAGTTGAGGTTCAAGCTGGGGGCGAGATCGTTGTATTTGGCGCCATCGGTCACGTCATTCACGGTGTTCCCATTGGCCGACTTGCCCGAGGATGACTGGTCAACCCGGTTGAGCTGAAGGCCCACATTGCCGGTGACGGGCACATCGCCCATCTTGTGGTCGATGGTGAATTGCACATAGGGCCGGGTAATTTTTTCCCGGACGCTCCAGCGGTTGGCAATGATGCCCGTGTTGAGATTGGGCTGGAACGCCAGCGTGCTGCTGGCCACGGCGAATGGATCGAAGGCGGCGATGCCGCCCGTGATGCCGAGGAAGCTGATATCTGTCGTGCCAATGACCGTGGGATAGGCCGCGGCCGTCGCGGTGCCGGGAAAGATTTCGAAGCCCGAGGGTTTCTCGCCGTCCCGCTTGTAGCGATCAGTGTACGCCACGCCGATTTCCACTTCCTTGAAGAAGTGGTTCAGCTGATGCTTGGTGAACGCCTTCAGCTGGCCCAGCTCGTCCCTTGAGTCGAACCCCTTGTAATAGCCGGGGCGGGCGGCACCCGTCGGGCTGGTGCCGTTCCAGCCGGCCGGATCGGTCAACTTGATCACGCTGGTGTCCGAGTAGTTCTTGGTCTTGGTGATGATCGGGGATTTGCCGGTGACCTGCTCCACGGTCATCGTGTCGCCGACGCCACCGCGGTTGTAATACAGGCCGGCCCACAGCTCCAGATTCTTGTCGACGCGGGTGATCCTGGAATACCCGGCATCCACCACGACGGGCCAGGCGCTGCGTTCGTTGATCGAAAGGTTCCAGCCGGCGGCAAAGAGCGTGTCGTTGCGGATGAAGCTGTCGTTGCGGATGACCGGATGGACGTTGCTGTAGACGCCCTTCGTAAGGTAGCCACCGCTCGCGGTGTAGCCGGGTTGCAGCACGGTGCCCGTCCAATCCGGATAAAGCGGAATTTCCATGCCGCGCAGCACCTGTTTCTCCTCAAACTTCGAATAGTAGAGGTCGATCGTGCTGTGGATGTCGTCGGTGAACTTGGTTTCGATGACGCCCATGAATCCGTCGCGGGTCAGGTTGCTGCTGCGCACATAGGACTTGGTGCCGGTCATCTGGTAGTTGCCATTGCCGTCCCGGTTGTAGCCCCAGGCCTGGAATTGCTGGCCCTCGAACGGGGTCACGGTATGCGCATAGCCGAACGCCACGCCGGTTTTGCCGCCTTCCAGCTGATCGATGTAGGCGATGCTGTAGCTGTTGCCGTCCTTTTTCACCCCGGGGGTGAGCAGGCCGAGTTCCGTTGTCTTGTAGTACGCGTTTACGGCAATGGTCCGGCCCGTCTTGTTCAGGGGATGGACGGTGATGAGATCCACGCTGCCGGCGATGCCCTGGGTCGTGAGATTGGCGCCCGCGGTCTTGTAAACGATGACTTGATTGAGGAGCTCGGCCGGATATTGGTCGAATTCCACGCCACGGCCCGAGCCCGTGGACACCTGCTCGCGGCCATTGAGCATGGTCGCGGTGAAATCCCCGGTCAGGCCGCGGATGCTGATGTTTTGGGCGCGGCCATTGGCGCGCTGGGCGGCCACGCCGGTCAGGCGGGTCAGGGAGTCGGCGATGCTGACGTCGGGCAGCTTGCCGATGTCTTCCGCCATGATGACCTCGACGATGGACTGGTTGTTTTCCTTCGCCTCGGCGGAGGCCGCAAGGCTGCCGGCAAAACCAGCCGTGACCCTGAAGGTGTCGAGTACGACAGTTTTGTCGCCAGTGGTGGCGGTCGGGGCCGTCTGGGCGAATATCGACAGGGCCGTCTGTGAAAACAGCAGGCCGGCAACCAGCCCTCGGGTGAGGAGCTGGAGCGTGCTAGGGGATTTGTCTCGGGTGTGCATGGTAGGTACTAATGGTGTGAATAAATACCCCGGGAATATGCCGTGCCAGGACCGGCGTGGGACCGGTCCGGGCATAGCGGGGTGTTGTCTGGTTATGAAATTGAGGTCTCCACCCTCCCTTGCGCGAACCGCAAACCACGCAAAAAACCGCGATGATTGGGAAAAGTCTTAGGTTTTACTGTTGGGTGCAAAATCGCGTGTTTCCCGGCAAAATCAATTTCCCCGGAGGGGAAGGGCCCGTTCCTCTTGCAGCCGCGGCTATTTCCCTGGCTCCACCCTTGCGGGCGAATCTAAGATTTCTCCAACCCATGGAGGTCTTGTCCCAAGGGGGTCGTTTGACCCCGGTCAATGTCGCTCTTGATATAAGTGCCCATGCTTGCCCCTGCCCGCCGGTCCCTGTGCCTGATTGCCGCCTTGGGCCTCGTTGTGGCCTCGCGATCAACGGAACCGGTCAGTGTGCCGCGCTTTACCCATCCCGGCGCCGGGCAGACTTTCTACATCGTGATGCCCGACCGCTTCGCCAACGGCCGCACCGACAACGATACCGGGGGCATCACCGGCGGCCCGGAGGTGAGCGGCTTCGATCCCAAGCGGATTGGCTATTACCACGGCGGTGATTTTGCCGGGCTCACCGCCCGGCTTGACTACATCAAGGCGCTCGGGACGACCGCCATCTGGACGACCCCGCCCTTCAAGAATAATCCCGTGCAAAACGGCTCCGCCGGCTATCACGGCTACTGGATTCTGGATTTCCTTAACGTCGATCCGCATCTCGGCACGAATGAGGAATACCGCGAATTCATCCGCCAAGCCCACGCGCGTGGCCTGAAGGTCTACCTCGACATCGTCGTGAACCATACGGGTGACATCATCACTTATGCGTGGGGAAAATACGTCTACGTCGACAGGTCCCCGGTGCCCTACCGCGACGCGCGCGGAAAACCCTTCGACGAGCGCGCGATCGCCTACAACGGCCTTAACAATCCCGCGGCCTTTCCCGCCCTCTCCCCCAAACCCAGCTTCCCCTGCGTGCCCCTTGTGCCGCCGGGCAAGGAGCGGGCCAAGAATCCCGATTGGCTCAACGATGTCACGCTCTACCACAACCGCGGCAACAGCTCCTTCCGCGGCGAGAGCTCGACCCTGGGGGACTTCGGTGGCCTCGACGATCTCTTCACCGAGCACCCGCGCGTCGTACAGGGTTTCATCGATATCTACAGCCAGTGGCTCGACTGGGGCGTGGACGGTTTCCGCATCGACACGATGCGCCACGTCAACACGGCTTTCTGGCAGGCCTTCCTGCCCGCCCTCCGCGCCCGGGCCCGCGCGCTGGGCCGGCGGGATTTCCTCCAGTTCGGCGAGGTCTCGAACAGCACCGGCGACGTCGCCTTCCTGAGCGAGTTTTCCACCGGGACCATGCCGAGCGACGCCACCACCGATTTCCCCTTTGCCACCGCGGCACGGAGTTTTTTCTCCCAAGGTGGACCGGCCGCGGCGCTCGCCGACTTCTTCGCCCGCGACGATTACTATACCGACCACGACAGCAACGCCCACTCGAGCGTCACGCTTCTCGGCAACTACGACATCGGCCGGTGGGGTTACTTTCTGCAAAAGGACAACCCCGGCGCCACCCCCGCCCAACTCGCCGGCCTTGCGCAACTCGGCCACGGCCTGCTCTATCTCGCGCGCGGCCTGCCCGTGCTTCACTACGGTGACGAGCAGGGCATGATCGGCCGCGGAGGCGACGACCAGCAGGCCCGCGAGGACATGTTCGCCTCCCGGGCGACCGCCTATGCCACCGCGCCGCTGCTCGGCACGACTCGCACCGGCGCGGACGACAAGTTCGATCCCAAGCACCCTTTTTACCGGCTGTTCGCCCGGCTCGGTGCGCTGCGGGCCGGCCACCCGGCGCTGCGCACCGGCGCGATGCTGAACCGCCCCACCTCCGAGTCCGGGCTGTTCGCCTTCTCCCGGATCGATCGCGGCGAACTCGTGGAATACGTCGTCGTGCTCAACAATTCCCGCATCGCCACGCTCACCACCGCCGTGCCGACCAGCCAGCCGGCCGGCGCCTCTCTGGTGCGCCTCTTCGATTCTCGCACCCCCGACGATGCGGGCCAGGAAACGCTCACCCTCGACGACGCGGGGGCCGCACGCGTGACCCTCGCCCCGCTCCAGTTTGCCGTGTGGCGCGCGACCACGGCGCTGCCCGCTCCGCCGACACCTATGCGCATCTCCCTTGTGACGCCGGCGGAAGGCGCGAGCCTCAGCTTCACTTCGCGCGAAGTGGACGGCCTGATCTTTCCGAGCCGCCAGGAAATCCGGGCGGAGGTCACGGGTGGTGACGGCGTGGCGGAGGTCACCTTCGTGATGGCGCGCTCCTCCCGGCCGGGCCAGTTTGAACTGCTCGGCACGGATGATGCCGCGCCCTACCGCGTGTTTTGGTCTCCGCCAAGCGATCTCGCGCCCGGTGAAAAATTAACCTTTCTCGCCACGGCGAACGACCTCCGGGGCCATCGCTCGGTCGCGCAGCTCCAAGACATCACCGTCGCGCCGACCAGCATCAGTTTCGGCATCAGTGGCGCCCAGGTTCCGGTCATCACCCAGTCACCCGTTTCGGCGCTTACCGTTGCCGCAGGTGAATCCATCTCGCTCACCGTTGCGGCTGCCGGCACCGGCCCGCTGGAATACCAGTGGCTGCGCAACGACGAGGAAGTGCCCGGCGCCACCACAGCCACCCTTACATTTCCCCATGCCAGTGCCGCCCTGGCGGGGCGGTACCGGGCCACCGTACACGGGCTGGCCGGCACCGTGCTCAGCCGGGAATGCCTGGTGCTGGTCACCAAGGACGCCAATGGCAAATAGTGGGTGCAATATTGCAACAGATGCGGTGCCGGCCTCAACCGCCTCGGCGATGGTGGAACCGCATCCCACGCCGGGAAAATTTTCAGCCAACCGATCACCAGCCCGCCAACACCATGAGCCTTAGATTGCCCTCCTGTATTTATCCTCCCGTGTTGTTCGGGTGGGCGCTGGTGACACCCCTCACGGCGCAAAACCGGCTCTATATCCAGGAACCGGACGGAAATTTCCACGCCGTGTGCAAGGTAAGCGGGCCCCGGCCCTACATCATGGAAAAGGGACAGGCGGTGGCCGCCAAGGGTCAGCGCCTGGCCTTGAAGAAGGTGGAAGAGTTCCTGCCCATCTTCATCGCCGTTCACGACAAGGACTCCCGGCCGACCAATATCAGCGTGGATTACGCGAACACCCCGATCAACAACGGGGTGCATTACAGCGCCAAGTTCGAATCAACGGAGCCGCTGGATGATGTTTACGCCGTGCTCGAATTGGAGATTCCCAATGTGGGCAAAAAGATCTTCGCCTATGAGGTTGGCTGGCTCAGGCCGCGCACGCCCAAACCCTTCTCCGCCGACCTGGCGTTGGGCCAGTACATGGGCTCCGGCCAGGTTGTCCTCCACCTCTTTGTCGGCGCATTCGAGGTTTTTCAGTCGGAGCAACCAGCACCCGAACGCACCGCGGCCCTTGATCGGATGATTGCCAAACGCATCACCGGCGTGACGCAGGCCGGCCCCAAGCCATTCTATGGCACCACGCCGGCCTACCCGGCCGCGCTGCATAAGTCGGGGCTCAAGGGTGAGGCGGTGGTGACGATGCGCATTGACGCTCGTGGCTACGTGATTGAGCCGGTGATTGAGCGCGCCTCCGAGCCACCTTTTGGGGAGGAAGCGCTGGCGGCCGTCCGGTCGTGGCGGTTTATTCCCCAAGTGCAGGAAGGGCGGGCCGTCGAGTCGAAGGCCAGCATTCCCTTTGCGTTCGATCCGCCGCCCGAAAGAGAAGCAAAATAAGTGCGGGTCAGCGGTCGCTTCCCCGCAGCCGCGCAATAACGCCGTCGATGGAGGCGGTGATCTCCGCGTCGGCTTCCTCCAGGGAAAGCCGCCGGGCCTTGGCGAGGCAAATCAGTGCCTCCGCATTCCGGCCCAGACGATGGAGCTTCTGGGCGAGGTTGACCTCCAGGGCCACGGGGACCGACCCGCTGCGTTCCGCCGCCTGAAAGAATCGCGCGGCCTCTGCTTCCTCTCCGCGTGCCTCGTAAATTTGCGCCACCCGCAAATTGTTCGCCTGGTTTCTGGTCTGGTGTTCCGCCACCGCCAGGCTCGCTTCTTCCGCGGCTGCCGTTTGCCCGCGAAACGCCAGCAGGCTGACCAAGGCCTCGAGCGCCGTCAGATTACCCGGATCCGCCTGAAGGACCGACCGGAATTCCTGCTCGGCTGCCGCCTGGTTCCCCGCCAGGCGCCAATGGTTCCCGCGCGCCACCCGCAGCTTGGTGTCGGTCGGATGCCTCGCCACGGCGCGATCGAGAAAGGCCCGGCCTTCCTCAAACTGTTTTTTTCGCGCGTAGAGTGCGGCCAGAGACGGCGCCAGTTTGTCGGGATCAGCCGACTGCTTCGCCGCTTCCTGCAGCAATTGCTCCGCTTCCGGGAATTGCCCCAGCTGGGCCAGCAACGAGGCCTGGCCGGTCTGTTGCACCGCGTCCGCCGGGAGTAATTCCGCGGCCCGGCGTGCCTGCTGCAGGGCGCCCGGCAGGTCATTGAGCTCGGTGGCAATCCCTTCCGCGATGCCGGCCAGGGCGGGGTTATCCGGATCCGCCACCATGGCCGCCTCGGCCACGATTCGGGCTGCCCGCTGGGTTGCGGGTTGCGAGAAAACCGCGGCGGCGCGGGAAATTTCCCGCGCCAGTCGCGCCTGGTCCTCGAAATAGCTCAGTTGGTTTGAAAAGGGCGGGTTGCGCATGATGTCCGCGATCCGTTGCAGCACACCCAAGTGTTCATACGGGGTGTAAGCCAGGGCGGCGGCGGCGGCGGGCGAGTCGAGCCAGGGACGCTGGTCGGCTGGGCTGAACTGCAGGGCGGTCTCGGCGCCTTGCGCCAGCAATCGGGCGGTCTGGAAATTTCCCTCCCAGTTAAAATGCACGTGCTCGAAGAGCAGCTCTCCTCCGGCGATGGGGCCGGTTGATTTCGGGTCGGATCCCATTAGCAACGCTGCATCTACCAGGCTGACTTGGGGGCCTGACTCCTGTGCCACTTGCCGGGTGATTTCGTTGATCCGTGGATCGGGCCGAAACCGCAGCCCGTCCCAAAGCGCGGCGTCGAGGAACAGCCGCCGGGCGGCCGCAACGTTGCCTGATTGCAACTCAACTTTTCCCAGCAGGTAAGCCGTGTCGGCATATTGCGGGTCGATTCGCCGCGCTTCCTGCAGGGCTGTTCGCGCCGCATCCTGCTCCCCAAGGAGCCACGCCAGCCTTCCGCGATCAAAGGCCTGCTGCCACGCCGCCATGGCGGATTCCGTCATCCCGGGTGAATGGAGGGAGAGAAACGGCGGGCTGTCCTTGAGGTTGGAGACAACGGTGCAAAGGAGGGTTTGGGCCCCGGCGTTATTTGCCACCCGGACAATGTCCCGCAGGTTGGCCTCGAAGTTCTGGTAGACGGCCGGCAGCCGCGGATCATCGCCGCGCACGGCGTTGTCCACAAACATGGCCATGCCGCCCCATTCGGGCGGGCGTTTTTTCCAACTGGCGATCCTGGCCATCGTTGCGGCCACCACCTGCCCGGTGCGGGTGATGCGGACCCAGACGCCCAGGCGAATCATCCAGAGCGGCCGCATGTCCGACAAATAGGTGCAGCCGGGGCCGTAGGGTCCGACGACCTCGTTGTTGCCCAGATAAACCACGAAGAGGTCGGGGGAGTATTGCGCCAGATCCCGGGCGATCTGGTAGACCACGTGGGAATTTATGGCGACGCCGCCCGTGTTGATGACCTCGATGTCCTTGCCGGGATAGCGGGCCCGTAACTGGGCACGCAGCTGGGGGGCAAAGGCAAAGGCCGGCACCGGGACGCCTTGCGCCGCGGATTCCCCGAGCACCACGATCCGCACGGTGTTGGCCGGTTTGTGGGCGGCCACGCGATAGTTGAGCGGCCGGAGGCCGAAATTTTCGGGGAGAAACCGGCTGAGAAAGTCCGGGTTTGTCCGGAGGTATCCGGGTTTACGGTCCGGGATCAGAAAGCCCGTGGGCCGGCCGATCCCGGCGAGATGCAACCCGCCTTCCAACACCAGAATTAAAAGAGCCGGGATGACGAGGGCGGTAAATGCCCGGAAGAACCAGAGCCTGGCGGGCGGGCGCGCCGGGGGGGCGGTTTTTCGGCTCGGCAGGGGGGCGGCACTCACGGTGCTGGGTTACTTTGTTTCGCCGAACCCGGCCAACAAAAAGGCGCGGCTAACAGCTGCGCCTGAAAATTGCCCCTGCGCCCGACTAAGCCTCAATCTGCGGGCGGCTGGGCTCGGGCCAGTCCACGTGGAAGAACTTGCCGCGGGGCGTGTCGGTGCGCTCGTAGGTGTGGGCGCCGAAATAATCGCGCTGGGCCTGAAGCAGGTTGGCCGGCAGCCGCGCCGCACGGTAGCTGTCGTAGTAGGCGAGGGCGGAGAAAAAAGTCGGGGCCGCGACGCCGCACTCCGCGGCGAGCGAGACCACTTTGCGCCAGTTGGCCTGCGCCTTTTTCACCGTCTTGTTGAAATAGGGATCGAGGAGCAGGTTCGCGAGGTCGGGGTTCCGGGCGTAGGCCTCGGTGATCTTTTGGAGGAAGGCGGCGCGGATGATGCAGCCGCCGCGGAAAATCTGGGCAATCTCGCCGAAGTTGAGCTTCCAACCGTATTCCTTCTGCGCCGTGCGCATGAGCTGGAAGCCCTGCGCGTAGGAACAGATCTTGGAGCAGTAGAGCGCGTCGTGAATCGCCTGGATGAGGGCCTTCTTGGATCCGCGGTATTTCTTGCCGGGGCCCTTGAGTATCTTGGAGGCGGCGACGCGCTCTTCCTTGATGGCGGAGAGACAGCGAGCGAAGACGGCCTCGGCGATCGTCGGGGCGGGGACACCCATGTCGAGCGCGTTGGTCGAGGTCCATTTGCCGGTGCCCTTCTGGCCGGCGGTATCTAGGACGATGTCGACGAAGGCCTTCTTCTTGGTCTGGGGGTCCTTCTGCTGGAGAATGTCCGCAGTGATTTCGATCAGGAAGGAGTCGAGCGCGCCGCGGTTCCATTCGGCGAAAATCTCCGCCTGTTCGGCGGGCTTGAGCCCGAGCAGGCCGGACATCAGGGCGTAGGCTTCGCAGATCATCTGCATGTCACCATACTCGATGCCGTTGTGGACCATCTTCACGTAATGGCCCGCGCCGTTCTCGCTGATGTAGGTGGTGCAGGGCACGCCGCCAACCACGGGCTTGCCGGGGGTGGCGCCGGTGAGCGGCTTGCCAGTCTTGGCGTCCACCTTGGCGGCGACCGCCTCCCAGATAGGTTTCAGTTCCTGCCAGGCGGCGAACTCGCCCCCGGGCATGAGCGACGGGCCGAACCGTGCGCCTTCCTCGCCGCCGGACACGCCGGAGCCGATGAAGCGGAGCCCTTTTTCGCGCAGGGTTTTTTCGCGCCGGATCGTGTCGGTCCACAGGGCATTGCCGCCGTCGATGATGATGTCCCCCGCCTCCAGCAGCGGCACCAGCCCGTCGATCACGGCGTCCGTGGCCTTGCCGGCCTGCACGAGGATCACCATCTTGCGCGGCTTGGCGAGGGATTGGACGAATTCCTGGAGGGTCTTGGTGCCGACGAGACCGCCGGGCGTGCCGGGGTTTTCCGCGACAAACTTGTCCATCTTCTCGACCGTGCGGTTATAAACCGAAATCTGGAAGCCGTGGTCGGCGATGTTGAGGGCGAGATTCTGACCCATCACGGCGAGGCCGATGAGTCCGATGTCTGAATGCTTTTTGGCCATAAGTGAACGACTTCCCTAGCATCCGCGCCCGCCAAAGACCAACTTGTTTTTGCCCGGTCGCGCGTAATAACAAACCCCGCTCGCCTTTCCTTACTTGGGCACGGTGCTCTGCTTGGCGTTGTAGGCTCCGGCGCTGGGAAAGAAGGGGGCGATTTTTTCCACAATCGGGGTCATGAACCTGGGTTCATTGCGATTATAGACCCACGAGAAAAAAACCACGGTGCCCACCACGAAGACGATTACCCCGGCGATGATTTTGTTCATCCGCATGACCCGCCGGAAGATAAAGATGGCCGCAACGAACGCCGCGACCGCAAGGCCTATTTTCAGCCAGACGTCGGGCTTGAGGGTCTGAAGTTTATCTATCGCGGTGGCGGCAAGCAGCAGCATGGCCTATGGGTTAACGCCAGCCATTCGTGACACGAGCCTTTTTGGATGCGGCCGGGTTTTTCACAACTGTTTGGCGGTGGCTTGTCCCCCGGTGCGCTTCCGCCATTCGTTCGTTAGTTTTTCTGTTTCTGCATCATCGGGGAGATCCCGCCGGACTTGCTCCAAATCCGCCCCGGCTTCGGGGACGCGGTCGAGCAACAGCAGCCAGCGCGCTCTTTCCCGACGCAGGGCCGGTGGGAGCCCGAAGGCCTCTTCCAATTGCCGGGAGTTCTCCACCGCCTCCGCCCAGGCTTCACGCTCCACGGCGGCAATCAGGCCGCGCTGCAGGGCCCGCCGGGCTTTTTCGGTTTTCTCCCGGGCGATTTCGTGCCGCCCGCTTTCCTGCGCCTCCGCCGCCCAAAGCCGGTAGATGTAGGCCTGCTGGTTCGTGTTCCACCCGAACGCTGGCTGCTTTTCGATGTAGCCAAAAAGGGTGTCGGTGTTTCGCCAGATCATCACCTGTTGCCGCCCGAGTGCGGCGAGCCCGGCAATCAGGACCAGCGCCGCCAGTCCGGTGGCGGCTTCCCGCTCCTGCAGCTTTCGCCATTGGGCCGCCAGCATCACGGCAGCCCCGGTCAATACGAGGTGGGGCAGATAAACGTGGCGATCAGCCACCGCCCAACTCGGCCATTGTCCCAGGCCCAGCACGGGCAAGGCCAGCAGGGTGCTGCCCAAAACAACCCCCGTGGTTCCCGGCCGCGTCTTTCGCCCCAGCCAAACGAGGAGCAGCAGCAGTCCCGCGCCGGCCGCCATGGAAATTATCATGGGTCCCTCGATTATTCCTGGTGGCAGCATGGGGTTGTTCGGCGTCATACCGCCTGGCCAGAAAAAGTGCGTCCAGACGGATCCCAGCATGGCCGCACCCATCTTCAACCGGAGCAACAGGTCCACGTCCTGCAGCGACGGCGGCGCCGGGTAGAGCCAGGGCGTGGAGGCGCTGCTCTTCCAGGTAATCCACAGACTGACGGCGGCGGGCGCCAGGAACAGCGCATGGCGCCGCAACCACGGCCCGGTCTCCGCCCAATCGCTCGCCCGTTTGGGCGCGACTTGAAAGAGCCAGATATCTGCCGCCATCAACCACAGGCCGAAGGTCGCGCCGACGGGATAGCTGGCGTAGCCCGCCAGCGCGAAGATCCATGCGCCGGTCAGATTTTTCCGGCGGGCGGCCGGTCGCAAGGGATCGACGCCGCGACTGTAGAACCAAAAGGATCCGGTCAGGAAAATCACCATCAAGGGATAGGGGGTGGCGGTCACCCAGCACGCGGCTTCGACGTGGGCGGGGTGTATCGCCCAGACCGCCGCGCCCACCCACGCGAGCAACTGCCGGGTCCCGGCCGGCGTCGCGGGTCGAAAGCGGGCCAGCAGCTCCGTGAGGACCGCATAAAACAGCAGGGTTGCCCCCCCGTGGAACAGCAGGCTCAGGCCATGCCACGCGGCCGGGTTGAAACCAAAGGCCGCGTGGATGCCCCGATAAATGAGCCAGGGCAGCGGCTTGAAGCGCAAAGCGGTGTCGCCGTTCAGGATTTTTCCCACCAGCGCGGCGGACCAGGGTTCGGTGATCAATGGATTCTGCGTCACGTTGACCGGATCGTCCCACCGGACGAAATCAAAGCCGGTCGCGGGCCAGAAGACCGCCACGATCAGCAGGCCGAGGGTGACGGCCGGGCGGAACCGCCCGCGGGTCAGCAAATCAGTAACGTTGGGCGACACCGAGATAGTCGAGCAGCCAGGCTTCTTTCCAGACGCGGAATCGTCCCTCGGGCGTAATTTTGCCGTATTCCTCCCGATCGGCGTGGGGGAGGAGATAACCCAGCTCCGTGTTGATCATCTCCATTTGCTGCTGCTGCTGGTTGATGTCGTCGATCGGGCTGTTGTCCCAGGCAAGCGCCGCTTCCCCGGCCGAGGCCAGGCGGGCCGTGTGCCGCGCCACCAGACCCGGCAGGCCCCGCCGCCACGGCGTGCGCTCGACGTGCCAGCTCTCGGGATAAAACCCCCCGAAGGGAATGTAGAGGTTGTCGGTGACGTAGCGCCGGCGGCCGGCCGTGCGGGTCGCGACACTGAAGCACACCGTGATCGCGCCGCTTTCCTGGGGCACAAAGAGCGTGTGCAGCCGGACCGTGCCGTCGTGGTTGTGATGCACCGAGGTGCGCAACCAGATGCCCTCGCCCAGCTCGGCCTTAAGGGCCTGCACCGGGGTGTAGCGGTTGTCCCGCAGCCAGTCCCGCACCTTCAGCAGGCGTTTCTGCGTCGGCCATTCATCGCCGCTGCTGTTCACCACGTAGCGGGGGAAAAGGGGCAGGGGGCTGAGGCTGATGGCGCTGACCTTGAGCCAGTTGAAGGCCGACTCGATGAGAAACCAGAGCAGGAATGCGGCGGCGGCGATCACCCAGGCCGGCCGGTCAACCAGTTTGAGCTGTTCGTTGGCCTGGGCGGCAAAGAGCGCGAACAGGATCCAGCGCAGCCAGCGGATGGGAATCGCCAGCAAAGGTGAAGCGATCCGCAGGTTGATGTAGAACAGCAGCAGCAGGAGCGCAACCGACGGGGCGAGAACCAGTGACAGTGCCTCGGTCATAAAAAAGAGACGCGGTGATCCCGCGGTGGCCTCAGCTCAGGCGCACCGGCATGATCACGCAGACAAAGCTTTCCAGGGTCTTGAACACCCCGGGGCTGACCTCGTCCTTCAGTTCGAAGAAAACCTCGTCCTTGGTCAGGGCCCGGAGCGGATCCATGACAAACTGGGGGTTGAAGGCCACCTGCAGGTCGGGGCCACTGTAGGAAATCGCCATTGATTCGTGGGCCTCGCCGAAATCCGGCGAGGACGCGGTGATCTCGAGCAGGTTGGCGGTCAGCTTGATTTTGACCGAGTTCGATTTTTCCGAGGTCACCAGCGCGGCGCGGTGTACGCACTGGAGGAAGAGCTCGCGCTCGAGCTTGATGCGCTGGTGGGTCTCCTTGGGGATGACCTGCTGGTAATTCGGATAGTTGCCCTCCACCACTTTCGAGAAGAGGTAGATGCTGTCGGTGAGGCCGCCGGCTTCCTTGCCGGTGTCGATCTGGAAGGCCGCGCGGCGTTCGTTAAAGGCAATCCGGACTTTTTCGCCCTTGCCGAGCAGGCGCAGCAGTTCGGCCACGGTCTTGGCGGGAAGAATGATGGCGCCGGCGCTGGCGGCGGGCACGGTCAGCTCCTTGCCCACGAGCGCGAGGCGGCGACCATCCGTGGCCACCAGGGTGAGCTTGCCGTCCTTGAAGTTGAAATAAACCCCGTTGAGGATGTAGCGGGTCTCGTCGGTGGACTGGGCGTAGGCGACATTGCCCAGCATCGTGGCGAGTTCGCCCTGATCGAGGCTGTAGTTTTTGTCGTCACCCGAATCGGGCAGCTTGGGGAACTCCTCCGCGCCAAGGCCCATGATACGGAAATTGGAACCACCGGAGGCGATCTTGACCTGATGGTTGGCCGTCGAGTCAAACGACACGTCAACATTGGGCAGCTCGCGGACGATGGTGGCGAGGCGCTTGACCGGCAGGGTGACGGAGCCGCCCTCCTTCACCTCCGCCTTGATCTTGCAGCGGATGCCGAGGTCGAGATTGGTGGTCGTGAGGGAAATACCGTCCTTGTCGGCCTCGATCAGCACGTTGCTCAAAATGGGCATCGCGGCCTTGGACCCGACGACATTAAGGACCTGGGCGAGGCCGTTGCTGAAGTGGTCGCGGTTGATTTTGAATTTCATCGGGCGAGGCGTTATGGGGCTTTAACTAACAAAGGATGATTAGAGAGGTATTCAATAAGGAAGTATCCGTATTATTATGGTCGGCGAGTATGCCGGTAACCCGCTGTTTTCATTGGAGAATCCAGGCTCCGGGTCTTGTGAAGCCAACCGGAGTAACCGGAAATAACCGGCGGGTTGTTCACAAAGAAAAGTTATTCGGATGTTTCCTGCTTCATTTTCACAACCTTCCGGCGGAGAGCCCTCATCTGGACATGCCGCACGCCGCGCTGGTAGTGGGTGAAAAGACCGTAGGAAATATAGGCCAGAAACAGGAAGAAGATGGCCACCTCCTGCAGCCGCCAGAGCAGCACGATGGCAATAAAAACCCCCACAAAGCTGCGAAACCGGGTTTTGGTCTCCCAATTGACCTGCTTGAAACTGGGGTACCGGATGGTACTAACCATGAGCATGGAGACCAGAATGAGCAGGAAGGGCAGCGTTAGGGCCCATTGGCGGAGCTCCTGGGCGTTGGCGGTCAGGTTGAGCAGCAGCAAAACCAGCGAGGCCACCGTGCCGGCCGCGGCCGGGATGGGCAGACCGAGGAAATCCTTGTGTGATTCCGCCTCCGCCCGGTGCAGCAGTGGATTGGTGATGACATTAAAACGGGCCAGCCGCACCGCCCCACACAGGAGATAAATGAAGGCGATCAGCCAGCCCAGCTCGCGGAACCACTGATATTCTTCGCGCGGCGCCAGAATCAGGAAAAAAACCATCAGGGCCGGGGCCACGCCGAACGACACGACGTCGGCCAGCGAGTCAAACTCGGCGCCAAAAAGGGAAGTGCGCCCCCCCATCCGCGCCAGCCGGCCGTCCAGCGAGTCAAAGATGACGGCAGCCAGGATCAGCCAGACCGCCTGCGTATAAAGCGTCATCCACGACAGGCTGGGATGTAGCAGGGCGTATTCGCCGGCATCCGTGAGCAGGCGCGCCTGAATGCACTTGATGACCGCACCGAAGCCGCAGAACAGGTTGCCCGCGGTCATGAGGTTCGGCAGGAAATAAATCCGGCTCGCCTGGATGACGTTGTAGGGATTGTCGCGTTGCTGGAGATCCGACATGGGCGCGGCTATTTCGTCAGGCTGTCCAGGTATTTCCAGAATTTGGAGTGCTGCTCGAAGAGCTGCTGTTCCGACACCGGCAGCTTCATCCGGAAAAGGACATCCTCCAGCGAGTCCTTGTGCAAAATGTAGCGGGTGTGCAGGATCTCGTCCTTGACCTCGAAATAAAACCGGAAATCACCCGAGCGCAGCCGGTAGAACGTGTCCGCCCCGCGGGTAAACCGGCCGAGCGGCTCGCGCGGGTTGGCGAGGTCAGCCGGCCGGATCTTGCTGATCGGATCAATCGCCGCCATCTGCGCCAGCTTGTCCAGCCGGTTCAGCTCGCGCATGCTCTGTTCGGAAAAAGTGACTTGATACATGACAGGGAAAACCGCCCGAGGCTTGCGCTGAATTGGGCCGCTGTCAGCAACGATTATCCCGGCCGGAACGGCGGCTGTGGGGCAATTTGGTTTCTACCACCGGTTCGATCGTTTGTAGGTCGGGGTTTACCCCCGACAGATTGCCTTTAAGTGTCGGGCATAAAGCCCGACCTACCTCAAACGGACCCACAACAGGAACGGTAACGAGATTGCGCAACGCCCGCCGCCCGATAGAACCGGGTAAAAGCAAGATCATGAGCGTCACCCTCGCCGACATCCGCTCCGCCCGCCGCCGCATTGCCAGCGGGGTGGTCGTCACGCCCTGTCCGGAATCCATCCCGCTGTCCGAGATGACCGGGGCGCGGGTCTTCTGCAAACTCGACAACCAGCAGCGCACCGGCTCGTTCAAGGAACGAGGCGCCCGCCACGCCCTGCTCCGCCTCGCCCCGCGGCAGAAAAAACTTGGCGTCATCGCGGCCTCGGCCGGCAATCATGCGCTCGGTCTCGCCTATCATGGCCAGCTGCTCGGCGTCCCCGTGACCGTGGTCATGCCCGACTATGCGCCGCTGATCAAGGTGAGCACCTGCCGGCGGCTGGGCGCGCGCGTGTTGGTGGCGGGCCGGGACTTTGCCGAGGCGCGCACCCGGGCCGACCAGCTCGTGGCGGGCGAAGGGCTCACCTATATCCACGGGTTCGACAACCCCGACATCATCGCCGGCCAAGGCACCATGGCGCTCGAAATCCTGGAACAGGTTTGCGACGCCGACGCCATTGTCTGCCCCATCGGTGGTGCGGGCCTCATCGCCGGCGTGGCGGTGGCGGCCAAGGCCCTGCGCCCCCGGCTGAAAGTCATCGGAGTAGAATCGGTGGCGACCGCGAGCTTCACCGCCGCCCTCAAGGCCGGCCGCCCCGTCACCATCCCGCGCCGGGCCACGCTGGCCGACGGCCTCGCCGTGCTGCGGGTGGGCGACAACGCCTTCGCGCTCGCCCGCCACCGCGTTGATCGCGTCGTCCGCGTGCCGGAGAATTGGATCGCCCTGGCAATTTTGCGGATGGTCGAGCTGGAGAAAACCGTGGTCGAGGGCGCCGCCGCCGCGCCCCTGGCCGCGATCATGGCCGGGCTGTTGCCGGAGTTGCGCGGCAAGAAAGTCGTGCTGGCCGTCTGCGGCGGCAACATCGACCCCGCGATCCTCAGCCGCGTCATTGAAAAAGGACTTGTGCACGACGGCCGGCTCACGCGTTTCACCGCGCATATCAGCGACCGCCCGGGCGGGCTCGCGGAACTGACCCGCGTCATCGCCGCCAGCGGCGCCAGCATCAAGGACATCGCCCACGACCGCGCGTTCAGCGGTCCCGACGTGTCGGCGGTCAACGCCGTCTGCACCGTCGAGACGCGCGACCACACCCACATCCGCGAACTGCACCGCGCCCTGAAGAAACACGGATTCCCGCTCGTGGTCGCGCGCTAGACCCCGGCTAGGCCTTCTTCCCGAAGGCCGGATCCACCCTGAGCCGGGCCGTGGCGAGGAAGGAGGGGAGCGTGGCGACACAGACCCAGACAAAGAAATTTGCGTAGCCGAGTTGTTCCTGAATCCAGCCCGCCGCCATGCCCGGCAGCATCATGCCCAGCGCCATGAAGCCCGTGCAGATCGCATAATGCGCCGTCTTGTGCGCCCCGTCCGCGACCAGCATCATGTAGACCATGAAGGCGGTGAACCCAAAGCCGTAGCCAAACTGTTCCACGACCACGGCGGCGCTGACCAGGCCCGGGTCCACCGGCAGCGCCCGCGCCAGCCAGACGTAGGCGAGATTGGGCGCATGCATGGCCAGGAGCATCGGCCACAACATCCGCTTCAGGCCAAGGCGCGCGATCAACCAGCCGCCGAGCAGGCCGCCGAGCGTGAGCGCGACGATGCCGTGAACACCGTAGATGACGCCGACCTGTGTCGTGCTCAGCCCGAGCCCGCCGGCGGCACGCGCGTCGAGCAGGAACGGCTGCACGAGCTTGAGTAATTGCGCCTCACCGAGCCGGTAGAGCAGCAGGTAGGCGAGGATGACGCCGAGCTCCTGCTTGCGGAAAAACGCGGCAAAGGCCTCAAGCCAGACCGCGGCGGCACCGGATCCGCCCGGGACCGGCCCGTCGCCCGCCGGTCGCGGCAGGACGACAAGGTGATACAGCGCGGCCAGCCCGAAAAAAATCGCGGGCGGCACGAATACCCAGGCCCAGGCCGTGCGCACGCTGCCCGTGCTTTCCTCGAGACGGCCCGCGAGGTAAACCAAGCCGCCCTGACCGGCAATGTTCGCCAGCCGGTAGAACGTGCTGCGTACGCCGACGAACGCCGCCTGCTGGTGGGGCGGCAACGCGAGCAGATAAAAGCCATCGGCCGCGATATCATGGGTGGCCGAGCTGAACGCCATCAGCCAGAACACGGCGAGCGTCCAGCGGAAGAAGTCTGGTCCCGGCACCGTGAGGGCCACCGCGGCCAGCGCGGCCCCGACAAAAAACTGCAGCGTCACGATCCACCAGCGTTTCGTGCGGAACCGGTCCACCAGCGGCGACCACAGCGGCTTGATGACCCACGGCAGATACAGCCAGCTCGTGTAGAACGCGAGGTCCGCGTTGGAGACACCGAGTTTCTTATACATCGGCACGGAGAGCGCCACGACCACGACGTAGGGAACGGCCTGGCAGAAATAGAGGCTGGGCACCCACGACCACGCACGCCACGGACTGGGGGAGGGAGACTCCATTGGTGGCCAGAAACGTAGCGCCGCCGCCGGCCAGGCGCAACGGTGGAAAAGTAAAACGCCGCGCTCCAGGAGGAGACGCGGCGGGAAAGAGGAACAGGCCGCAACCGAATCAATGGGCCGGATCGGCGGTGACGGTTTCGGTGCGGGTCGCGGTCGTGCCGTCGGGGTTGGTAACCTCGATAATGCGGGTGAAGGTGCCATCGTCGTTCTTCTTGGAGGAGACGACCCGCTCGGAAGTTTTGCCGTTCGGCCCGGTGGTGGTCTGGGTCTTGGTGGTCACGCCGTTCTCGTGGGTCACAGCGCCGGTGGTGGTCGCGGTCTTGCCATTGGGGCCGGTGACCGAGCCTTCACTCGTGCGGCCGTTCTCAGTCTTGGTCGCGGTGTTTTCAAAAGTGCTGGTCTGGCCGTCCTGGTTGGTGACGGAACCCTCGCGGGTGGTCTTGCCCTTCTCCCGCGTGGTGGTGCCTTCCGCGGTGCCGGACTTGCCGTTGCTGGTCGAATAGGTGCCGGAGCGGCTCTTGGTCTTGGCTTTCTTTTCGCCGGCGGCGTGGGCGGGGACGGCGACGAGCCAGGCGGTGGTGGCGAGGAGGAGGGACAGGCGGAGGATACTTTTCATGGTTGGCGGGATTGCGGTGGAGATGCCGGCCAGGGCGGGGCGGGTTTCACTGCAGTTGTCAAATCGCTGGAAAAATCAGATCCAATCCAGCCGGGCCAAGGTCCGGTCGCCGCCGGCGCTGCCGGTATTCACCGTTGAAGCTGGTTCAAACAACAGCACAGACACTTCTTCGTCCGCGACCGGCCGGTGTTCGACGCCGCGGGGGACGACGAGAATTTCGCCCTCGCGCAGGTCAACGGTGCGGGCTCTGAATTCCATCCGGAAGCTCCCGCGCACGACCAGGAAGAGTTCGTCCTCGTGTTCGTGGGAGTGCCAGATGAACGCGCCGCGAAACTTGGCCAGCTTGACCTGCTGGCCGTTGAGCTCGGCGATGATCTTCGGGCTCCAGTGCCCCGTGAACTTACTTAGTTTCTCCGCCAGGTTTATCTTTTGCATCGGGAGGCGGGGCGGACGGGTTCACGGGCGCGGGTTCGTTGGGCAGGCGCTTGATGCGCTCCGCGAGGGCCGGGTGGGTGGAGAACATGGTTTTCCGGTTCTCGCCCTGCAGTTGCAGGCGGGTGAGCACGGCGCGAAGACCACCGGGCGCGTAGCCGCAAAGCGCGGCGAGATCATGCCCGATTTTGTCGGCGGCGTATTCCGTCTGCGGATCAAACCCTTTTTCAAGGAGGGTCTTCAATATCAGGTCGGTGCTCAGGTTAAGCTGTTGCAGCTGGGCGTCGAGCGCGCGGGCATTGGCGCTGTGTTCCGCCACCTGCTTGTTCAGGGCGCCGAAGGCGTCGTTGCGGGCCACAATGTTCAAGGCGTGCTTGCCGGTGATATGCGCGATCTCATGGCCGAGGATGGCAGCGAGCGCATCGTCGCCGTCAGCCTGGGCATAAAGCCCGCGGGTGATGAACACATACCCGTCGGGCGCGGAGAACGCATTGACCGTGTCGGAGTTCAGCACCCCGAAGCGCCAGTCCAGCTGCGGCCGGTCGGAGTAGCGGGCCAGGGCGTGGCCGACGAGGTTGATGCGCCGCAGGCTGTCGGCCTCGCGCACCAGGCCGCCGTATTTGGCGATCACCTCCAGCGCGACGGCGTCGCCCATGCTGCGCTCCTCCTCGGGGCCGATGCCGGCGACGCCCTTGATCACCTTGCCCGCATCCTTGGCGGTATCGAGGGCCTTGGTGGCCTTTTTGGTGGAGTCGATCGCCTTGCTCAAGCCACCGAAGTCGATGGCGAAGGCAGC
This sequence comes from Opitutaceae bacterium, assembly GCA_043745015.1. Lineage (GTDB taxonomy): Bacteria > Verrucomicrobiota > Verrucomicrobiia > Opitutales > Opitutaceae > Lacunisphaera. Next base: position 25,391 of record JAYTUA010000030.1, read on the forward strand.
AGGACCGGAAACAAGCAACGCGAGCAGGGCCGGGAGAAGACGCGGGCTCATTGGAATTCCCCTTTTTTCTTTTCCTGCAGGAAGGCTTCGACTTCCTCCGGGGTGAGGGCGCGGCATTCGGCGAGCAGCCACTCCAGGTCCTCCCGGGCGGCCGACAAATCCTTCTGGCTGGCGTATTCCACCGCCGCGGGGGTGAGCGGGCGGGCGGCCGCGGTGGCCGTGGTCTCGCTGGCGAGCAGCGGGAGGCCATCGAGGCCCTTGCCTTCGGCGGGCTTGGTCTCAGCGAGGTTGCCGCCGAAAACCCAACCGGAGTTCGGGCCGTCGCTCACGCGCAACCACGCACCCTGCACCTGCTCGACCTTGACCTTGCGACCGTAGGCGAGCTTGGCGGCGGCCTCGGCCAGCGGTTTGGGTTCGGCGAGGAGCTTGGTCTCGACGCGCTTGGTGTAGGCAAAGCCGCCGGCTTCATAGGCGAGCAGCGCGGTGGCGCAGAGCAGCGCGGCCAGGAAGGCTGCGGATCGGGCGGGAGTTTTCATTTGGAATCGAGAGACATGACGGGTTCCCAATCAGGCGGGGGCGGGGTGGAGGTAAAGGAAACGGCTTCGGTGTGCCACCGGCGGGTGCTCAGATCATCGGGCCGGAGCGCGAGCGCCCGGGAGAGCGCGGCGACGGCCTGGGCAAAACGCCGGTCAACCAAGGCAGCGTAGCCGGCGCGGTAGGTTTCGACAAACTCCATTTCATCGGCCGGCAAGGTCCCGGGCGCGCCGTGCAGGGTGTGGACCTCGATGGCCTGCAGCTTGCCCTTCACGCGCAGGCGGGCCAGCGGACGCGTGACCATCGAGCCTTGCACGCGGCGGGCGGTTTCCTCGCCGAGGAGAATGCCGGTACCGAAGGCCTTGTTGGCGCCCTCGAGCCGCGAGGCGAGGTTCACCGCGTCGCCCATCACGGTGTAGTTCTTTTTGCGGGAGGAGCCGAGGTTGCCGACGATCATCTCGCCGGTGTTGAGACCGATCCTCACCTCCAGCCGGATCCCGACCTTTTCGGCGTAACGGGTGTTGACTCCCTCCAGCGCCGCCCGCGCTTCCAGGGCGGCCCGGCAGGCTGCGAGCGCGTGGTCGGGCAATGATTGGGGCGCGCCGAGCACGGCCATCACAGCATCGCCGATGTATTTGTCCACGTAGGCGCCGTGCCGGTGCAGGCATTCACTGGTCTCGTCAAGGTAGGCGTTCACCACCTCGACCATCTGCTCGGGGGGGAGTTTTTCGGACAAGTCGGTAAAGCCGGCGAGATCGGAGAAAAACACCGTGGCTTCGCGCCGCTCGCCGCCGAGGCGGATCGCGCCCGGGTTGCGCACGAGTTGCTCCACGACGCCGGGATCCACGTAGGCGCCAAACATCGCCTGAATGTCGCGCTTGCGGCGCTGCTCGCGCCAGAAATTCTCCGCCACGACGCCGAGCAACACCAGCGCCACGGCAGCCACCGGCGTGGCCGGGGCGAGGAACCAGCCGGCAGAAAGGGCGGCATAAGCACCGCCGAGCAACACCACGGACACGGTGAGCGCGGTGCTCATGGGCGCCACAAGCGACAGATGATTTCGCCCCGAGAACAACACCGCGCCGCCGGCCAGCAACGCGGCCCCAAACACAAAGGGCCACGCCAGCGCCGTGATAAATCCGCCCGCCATCAGGTTGGTCCACGCCGTCCAGTGCAGCAGGATGCCCGGCTCCACCTTGCCGATCGGCATCGGCTTCACGTCGAAGGTGCCGCTGGCGTTCGCACCCACGAACACCACCTTGCCGCGCACAGCCTCGGCGGTTTTCCCAGTGAGGGGTGGCTCGGCGGCCAAAGCCTTGGCGAGGCCCGCCAGGTCCAAATCCGGCGCGGCGTTCGCCAGCCGTTCAATGATCGGCCGGCCCGCCTCAATGAACTGACCGGCGGAAAGCACGAGCACCCCCTTGGCCGCAAGTTCACTCTGGCCCTGCGGAGAATCCTGGTGCAACCCACCGTGCCAGCGCAGCAGCCCGCCGCGCGGCAAATCCACCCGGGTGATCGCCGAGGCGGCGAGGGAACCCGGGGTTGCATAGCGGCGAGCCACGCCATCGGAATCAGTTTGCAGCTCAACCAACCCCGTGCGCGCGGTGCGGAAATATTGGGCATGGGCGCGCGTGAACTCTTTGGGCCAAAACACCGGAGGAAGAACCGCCGTGCGCGCCAGCACCACCGAAGGAGCGGCGGCGGCAACGCCGGCCAGCAGCTGGTCCTGCATCGCATCGGACTCCTCGAAGAAGGTGAAATCAAACACGACCTTTTCCGCCCCCGCTTGGTGCAGCGCGACGAGCAGCTGGGCGAAAATAAGCCGGGGAAAAGGCCAGCGCACACCCAGGGCGCTCATGTCGGCCATGGTGATCTCGTCCACCAGCACCAGCGCCGAATTCTGCGGCAATGGGGGCGGGCGCAGCGGGTGGCGGCTCGCCGCGTCGAAAAAAGCCCGGTTCAAGGCGTCATCAAGCGGGGAAAAGTATAACCCCACGACCAGTGCGGCGACGGGCAACAGCCAGCGCCAGCGGAGGGAGGAATCGTTGTGTGCGGAGTCGGCCAACCGGCGGCCATTCGACGCGGTCCTCGCCGCTGAGGCAAGCGGAGTCCCGCCTTACAGCCCGGCCGTGGCTTCGCCCACCAAGGCGGCAATCGCGGGTGGCAGAGCGAGGGACTTGGCCAGGTTCTGTCCGGCCGGGCTCATTTTTTTCCAGGTCTTGCGGATGATCTCCACAAATTTCTCCCGGGGATAGTCGGCGTGCTGGTCGGCGAAGGCCGCGATCTCGTTCTCCAGAAAAACGAGACAGGCCGCATCCTCCAGCGCCTGGGTGCCGGGATTGGTCTTCAGGCCGGTCTTGGAAACCCAGGTGGCGACTTCGTCAGCCTCGGCGACAGGAGCACCGGCTTGCAGGAAAAGCGCGTGCGCCTGCGCCGCCTGTTTTTGGTAGAGTGATTTCCGCCAGGCTAGGTAGCCGGCCTTGCCTTCGGGAAAAGTGGTGCGCGGCACGGTCCAGCGTTCGAGGTGCTGGCAACGCGCGGCGAGGCGGAGCCGCGGCACCGCGGCCGGCACCAGCCGCCCGACCCAAGATTCCATGCGGTCGGCATAAACCAGCTCGGCCGGCCGTCCATCCGGCGCGCGTTTGGGGTCGGCTGCGTGCGCCGCATCAATCAAGACCCGGACCCGGGAGTACATCACGAAGGCCGGCGGGTGCCGTTATTTGACGCCGTCACCGCTGCTGACGTGGCCGTTGTGAAACACGATCTGTTCCTCGTCCTCGGTTGAGGATTGGCTGCTGCCACCGCCCAGCACGATCGGGGGTATGTAGATGCCCGAGCCGCTGGGATAGGGCGATCCGGGATAAGTGGAGCCCGGGTAGGTCGACCCCGGATAAGTCGAACCGGGGTAGGTGGAACCCGGAAACGTGCTGCCCGGATAACTGGGGCTGCTGCCGCCGATGGAGACCGTGGTGCCGTGCGGCAGGATCGAGCCACCGGAGGAATTTTCCCCCCGGACGAGATAAATCCAAATTTCGTCGCCGTTGCCGCGATCAATGCGTTCGGCGGGCTTGCCGCGGGCCACCAGCACCATGGTGGGATCCATGCCCCGCAGGACCTGCCCGGAAAGGACCGCCTCCTTGATCGCAAACGGCCAGCTTTCGTATTCGTTCCGGTTGGCGTCAACCCGGTCCATGATGGCGTTGGGTGACGAAGGGGAGGCGCACCCCGCGAGCAGGCCAAGGCACCCGGCAAGCAAGAGCGAACAGGCGGGGCGGGGACGGGGCATGGGGACAACATGACAGAAAACCCCTAAGTTTCCAGCAGGAGATTAAGGCACCATTGCCACTGGCCGTGGCGGCGAAACCCGGCAAACTATCGCAATTAATGAACAGCACCCTCCGGACCCGCCTGCTACCCTGAATAGATTCACGTGAACTGGCTCATCCAACTTCTGACCGAAGAATCCGTAACCCGCACCGTAGTATTACTGGGCACGGCCGGGGCCGCGGGTTCCGCGCTGGGCAAAATCCGGATCCAAGGCGTCAGCCTGGGGGTGGCCGGCGTGCTTTTTGTCGGGCTGCTGCTCGGCCATCTGGGGTTGAGCGTGGATGCCCACGTGCTGGAATTTGTGCGGGAGTTCGGCCTGATCATCTTTGTCTACACCCTGGGCCTCCAGATTGGACCAGGGTTTTTCGGCTCCCTGCGCTCGCGCGGGTTGATGCTGAACGCCTTTGCCGCCGGCATAGTCTTGTTGGGCGCCGCCCTCGCCGTCGGCTGGATCCGGAGCGGTTTGGTCGGATTGCCGGCGGGCGTCGGTTTGCTCTCCGGCGCGACGACGAACACCCCCAGCCTCGCCGCCGCCCAACAGGCGCTCCAGCAGGCAGGAATAACCGACCAGGCCGCGGCCGTCCAGGGACTGGCTTATGCCGTGGCCTACCCCTTCGGCATCGTCGGGATCATCCTGACTATGCTGCTGGTTCGCGTGGTTTTCCGCGTCGACGTGAAAGCGGAAGTCGCGGCCGCCGAGGCGGCCCAGCAACCGGTCCGGCCCCGGCCCGCCACGCGCAACTTCGAGGTGCGCAACGCCAACCTGATTGGCCGGCCCTTGGGCAAGGTGCCCGGCCTGGCCGGTTCGGGCGTGGTTGTTTCGCGCTTTTCCCGCGCCGGGGTGGTCGAGGTGGCGCGCCCCGACGCCCTGCTGCGGCTCGGAGACATTCTCCATGCGGTGGGCCCGGAGGAGGGACTTGATGAGCTGCGGGTGGTCGTGGGCACCGAGGCCGGCGTGGACCTGAAAATGCTGCCGGGCCTGGTCACCAACCGCCGGCTCATCGTCACGCGCAGCGCGGTCTTCGGCCGCGAAATTGGCGAGATGGAGATTTTTCCGGAGCATAACGTGGTGGTGACGCGGGTCACCCGCGGGGGCATCGAGTTCACCGCCCCCCCGGGATTCCGGCTGCAGTTCGGCGATGTGCTCATGGTCGTGGGCGAGGCCCCGCAGATCGACGCGGTGGCCACCATCGTCGGCAACTCCAACCGGGCGCTGAACACACCGCAGCCCATCCCTTTTTTCCTCGGCATCGCCCTCGGGGTCATCGTGGGGGCCATCCCGCTGGCCCTGCCCGGTCTGCCCGCCGCCGTGAAACTCGGGCTCGCCGGTGGTCCGCTGGTCGTGGCCATATTGCTCTCCCGTGTGGCCAACACCGGCCCGCTCGTCTGGTATCTGCCGACGAATGCCAACAACATGCTGCGCGAGGTCGGCATCACGCTCTTCCTTGCCGCGGTCGGCCTGAAGTCCGGCCAGAAATTCATGGAGATGCTGCTGGGCGGGGACGGCCCGCGATGGCTGCTGGCCGGGGCGGTGATCACCGCAGTGCCCCTGGTGCTCGTCGGCCTGCTCGCCCGGGCGTGGAAAAAACTGAATTACGCCGAACTCTGCGGCCTGCTGGCCGGCAGCATGACGGATCCGCCCGCCCTCGCCTTTGCGCAGCAAACCACCGGCAGCGACACGCCCGCCGTGGCTTATGCGACGGTCTATCCGCTGGTGATGCTGCTCCGGGTGTTCTCCACCCAGTTCATTGTCTTCCTCCTCTACCAGGCCGCGGGGGTTTGAGCGGGTTCGACGGACAGGATGATGGCGCAGGCGGCAGGTTCCGCCGGGGACCAGGTCGGCGAAAGCTGCTCAACCTCGATGAAAGGCTCGGGACCGCCCAGATAAACCTGGGTGAAAAATCCGGAGTCGGGCTCGGCCACCGGGCGACCGCTTTGATGGCCGCGTTGCATCTGCAGGACGAGTCCGTTGACCTGAGCCACGAGGGTTTGGGGCCGGAAGCCGGGTTTCAGCACCGTATTTATATGCCGCAACGCCAGGGCGTGGTCCGCCAGCGGAGTGACGTGGCCGGAGGTTTCAAAAATGGCCGTCATCGCCGGCAGGCCGCCCGCCGGCAGGAGCACGTATCCAGCCGGGGCGGCCGGCTCAGGTTGGGCGACGACCCGCACCCGGGCCGTGGCGGGCAACTGCAGAATTTGAATAATCTGGGCCGGTCTGGTTCCGCCGCGCAATTCCGCGCCACAGACCAGATTGGGTCCGTCCCACTGATAGGTGCGGCGGAGGCGCGGCCAGCCCTCGCCGGCATCAGGCATCACCAGGCGCAACACCCCGGCCTCGGCGGTGAAGGATTCCGCGCCGAGGTATTCCCACGCGTCGGGCGGCGGCCAGAATGTCCCCCAAGTGGACTGCGGCCCGAGCCAAAGCCGGTGACCGCCCCAGTAATTGCGCTGCGCGCGGGTGGGCGGGGCCAGCAGGGTGTTGGCTTCGCGGTCGGTCAGGCCGAAATGCAGCAGCCGGCCGCGTTCCAGCGAGACAATGGCGCTCCGGCCGTGGGAGTCAGAGACCAGGGCGCGCTCACCATGCCACGTGAGCGGCCGCCAGGATTCCGCAGCCGCGGTGGCGCGGGAGGCGGCCTGCAGGAAACAGAAACAGACAAGCAGGAGCGCCGGCCGGATCATAGATGGGGCAAGAAATCAGCGACGGGCGCCGGCCCTACTTCTTGGGCTTTTCCTTGGCCGGTTCCTTGCCCTTGGCCCTGGGCTTGTCTTCCTTGAAATCGAACTGGATGTCCATCGAGACATGGATGTGCTCGTTGTTGGCCATCACCTGGGGTGGAAATTCCAGCCGCGAGGCGGCGACAAGGGAGGGTAAAATGAACTCGGGATAAGTCGCCTTCACAATCCTTGGATTCATCACTTTCCCCTCCTTGTTGATGACAATGGAAACAACCGCCTTCCCGTATTTGCCGCTCCCCTTGAGGCTTTCCGGATAGCGGGGCAGCAGGTATTGCAGCGGGCGGGGCCAGGAGGGCATTTCCCGGGCGGAAATCGTCAGGTCGCGGATTTCTTGAAAAACCGGCCGGTGCAGCACCGTTTCGATGATCTGCTCCGTGGTTAGGGTGAATTCGAAGGGAATTTGCAGGCGCACCGCCACGGGCTGGCCGGCCTTTTCCCCGGGCTGGAATTCCCATTGCTGCACCGCCTCCTCGGCCGCCTGGCCAAACTCAGGCTTGGAGGCCGAGATGGTTTTCAACTCCCGCACCGCCCCGGATTCCGTGATCAGGCACTCCACGACCGCGCGGCCATTGATCAGATTTTTTAGCATCTCGGGTGGATGAATGGGCGCGACCCGCTTGATCGTAACCGGGACTTTCAACTTGGAGGGATCGGCGACTTCGTCCGCCGCCAGGAAAGTACCACCGGCGAGGAGGGCGGCGAAAGCCAGGCCAAGCGGGACGAAACCGCGGAATAACAATGGAGGGGTGGGGTGTTTCATAGGACTACCTTGCGACGACGGGGGTTGGTTTGGCGCTGCTCTGCCGGTAAGCTTCCAGCGCTTTCGGCATCAGGTCCATGAGCTGCAGGAGGCGTTCGGGATTGGAGGGGTGCGTCGAGAGGAAGGCGGGGGGCGCGGCCAGTCCGGCGGTGGCTTCTTCCAGGCGCTCGATGACGCGGATGGACTGCTCGGGGTTGTAGCCGGCGCGCGCCATGTACATGACCCCGATATGGTCGGCTTCCTTTTCCTTCTTGCGATCAAAACTCACGGAACTGATCCCGGTGGAAAGACCATAGGCGTCAAGCACGGCGTTGGCGGTCAGCGCCCCGGTTCCGGTCGAGGACATGATGCCGCCAACCAGCAGCCCCCCGCCCTGGATCATCATGTCCTGGGACAGGCGCTCATTCACATGCTTCGCCGCCACGTGCGCGATCTCATGGGCCAGCACGGAGGCGAGTTGGTCGTCATTCTCGATGATTTTGAACAAGCCCGTGTAGACCCCCACCTTGCCGCCCCCCATCGCAAACGCGTTGATCTGGTTGGGCACCTCGAAAACCACAAATTCCCAGTCCGCATTGGGCACATTCCAAAACGCCACCCGGGCCAGGCGTTCACCCACCCGTTGCACCCGGTCGATCAAGGCCTTGTTCCGGCTCAGGGGGTGCGACTTCTTGAGCTGGGTGAAGGCCTCCTGGCTCAGCTTGTTCACCGCCTCATCGGAGACGGTGTTGATCGCGGCCCGGCCCGTCACAGGCACTTGGTAACACCCTGGCCCAAGGGCCAGAAGCATGGCAGCAGCTAGGCCAAGGTTGCGGGCAGCCTTGCGGATCGTCGTGGGTTGCATGGCCAAATCTCACGCTCATGGTTAGCCAATCGGTCCGGATTGGCAAGCAACGCGTAGGCCATTTGAGATTTGCCGTAGGACAAATAAGGCGTAGCGTCCGACTTCCCCAGCCAGAGCTAGCTTTACCCCCGCGTCCGCCTTGGCGGGCGCCATCAATCCCCCTTACGCATATGAGCGAGCAAACGGACCCAACCCCGGCGAAAAAGCGCCGGGTGATTCACTGGGATCCTGAACACGGGCAATCCACCGGGAAGAAAAGCTGGACCATCCTGCGCTATGCCGTTTGGGCCGCCGGCGGGCTCCTGGCCCTGCTCATCGTCGCCGGCCTGATCATTCGCGGCATCCGGATGGTGGCCGGCCCGCAATTCCTCCGGCCCGCCGCCGCCGCGGAGGTCGCTTCCCAGGAAAGCGCGGGCTCGGCGTTTGTCACCGAGTCCAAGGCCGCGCTGGCGCGCGAGAATGTCGCCAAGGCCTTGGCGGAACTGCGCCGCATGCCGCAGGACCACCCCAACCAGCTGCAGCAACTGATCCTGATCGAAAAAGCCTTCCTGACCTGCGACATCCTGATGGACGCCCGCGACTACCCGAAGGCTTTTGTCCAACTAACCGCGCTGGCCCGCGAAATCGACGACTTCAGCGAGAACGTCAAACTGAAGCAGGTCACCCAGAAAGCCTACGACGAGATTATCGTCCGGATGAAGGAGCTCGACCGCGCCCGGTCGCTCGCGCCCGCGGAATTCGAGACCGCCTTCGCCAATGCCGGCACCGGCCGCCAGTTTTTCAACGAGGGCCGTTTCGCCACCGCGAAGAAACAGTACGATCTGGCCTATGCCGCGCTCGGCCGGGCCCAGCAGGCCCTGCAGGCCTTCGTGGACGAGAGCATGCGCAAGGCGCTTGAGGCGGTCGCCGCCGGCAACAAGGAGTTCGCGCTCGCCGCCTTCCAGGCCGCGCTGGAAAAGGAGCCGGGCAATGAGACCGCCCAGAAGGGCCTGAAGCGGGCCGAAGTGGCCGACCGGGTGCACGCCCTGCTGATGCAGGGGGCCAAATTGGAGGAGAAAAAAGAGTACGCGCCGGCGCGGGAATGCTTCACGAGGGCCTTCGAGCTCGACGCGCTCTCCGCCGTGGCGCAGCAAGGCAAGGCGCGGAACGAACGCCTGCAGAAAGAAACCGAATTCAACGAGGCGCTGGCGGATGCAGTGGCGTTCCGCGGCAAAAGTGAATGGCCCCGGGCCATCACGGCCTATGAAAAAGCCCTCAAGGTTTATCCCGACAAGGAGGAGGTGAAAAAGTCGCTCAAGGAAACCCGCGACACCGCCCACCGCGAAGCCGTGAAGCAGGCCCTGGCCAAGGCCCTCGACTTTGAGAACCTGTTCGAATGGGAGCGGGCGCGGTCAGCCTACAATGCAACCATGGAGCTGGACGCCAAGCACGAGGAGGCCAAGGAAGGCTATTTCCGCACCGGCCGCATGATCCGCGCACTCATGCAATACAACAAGCTGGTGGACATGGCCGAGGTGCACGTCCAGCACGCCGAGTTTCAGACCGCCATCCGCTCGTTCAACGAGGCCATGTCCGTCAAGCCGGCCTATCTGGCCATGACCGACCGGATCAGCCAGCTGCGGGAATTGCTGAACGCGCAGAGCAAACCCGTCGAGGTGACCTTTCGTTCCGACGGGGACAGCTGGGTCTCGATCAGCAGTTACCGCATGCTCGGCAAAATCAAAACCACGACGATCAAAATGCTGCCCGGCAATTATGAAATAGTAAGCCGGCGCAAGGGCTACCAGGATGTCATGATCATGCTGCAGGTGCGCAACGGTGCCGCGCCGCCAGTCGTGGACGTCTCCTGCACCTTGCGGGCCAATGGCTGAGGCGCCATGAAAACCAAGCTCGGCCTGCTGGCCATTTTGCTCGCTTCTGTTGCGCTGGCCCAAACGGCGCCGCCGGCCCGCACTCCCGCGCCGCGCCCCAGCAAACCCCGGGAAGCCGGCCGGTCCGACGAGGCCAAACCGCCCGATCCCAATCTGTTCGATGGTTCCAAGTTCGAGGCGGAAAAACGTCCCGATATGGGGATGCTCGGGGAGTTTGAAATGCCCGGTGGCGAATCCCAGTCCTCCAAGGTGGGCGGTAATCCCGGGGCGGCGGGCGGCGGCAACCAATCCCCGCCCCCGGCCTCGGCAGGCGGGGCTGCGAGCGCGGCCGGAGCAGCCGGTGGCGCCGCCGCCGGCAGCGAAGGAGCCGCCGGAGGCGCGAGCGTGGATAATTCCGGAGCTCAGGGCGCAGTGGGCGGGGCGATGGATCAAAACGCCCCGACCGGCAGCAGCGGCCAGAGCGGCCAGCCTGGCGCAGGGGATCCCAATGCCAAAGCCCAGGGAATTGCCGCGGACCGTCTGGAAGGGGGCGGAGCCGGCGGGGCTGCGGCCGCCCAAAATGCCGCCGGCCAGGGCAGCAAGTCAAAATCCCAGGTCAGCAGAATCGGATCCGCGGAACTGCGCATCGACGCCTTGCCCGAAACCGACAAGGATGTGATTGGCCGCGAAGTCGCCCCCGGTGGCACCCAAGGCAGCAATCGCGCCATGCCGGCCGGAAAAGGCGGTCAGGGTTCCAACAACCAGAACAAGGGTGTGGAGAAGGGGAAGGTCATCCCCAAGGGATTGTAACCGGCGCGGGCACCAATGGCCGTGAAAAAAATTCTGACAACCGGCGTACTCCTCGGCCTTGCCACGCTGCTGCGGGGCATGACCCTGATTTATCCCGTGGAGGCCATCTCGGAGCTGGATCGCCTGACCTATGACGAATTCAAAACCCAGTATGCGGGCATCAACATCACCGGCCTCGGCGTCTCCGATGAGGGCTGGTATGTCCGTTATCGCCACGAGAATCTGACCTACATGTTTGGGCCGTTGCCGGACCGTGAGGCGGCCAACAAGACCAGCTGGGAACTCGAGACCGTGCGGGAGTCGGTCATCCTGAAGCGCCCGGCGCTCTCCACCAGTACGGTGGACATCGTGAAGTTCACCTATTCCGGCGCCTATGGCCGGGGGGGCGGCAACTCGCCGTATGAAGGCAAAGGCGGAGAGCCGGGCGGCCAAGTCGACACCAACGGCAACGGGATCCCCAATCACCGCGACTCCGACATCGATGGCGACGGCATCCCCAATGCGCAGGACGACGACATAGACGGCGACGGCATTCCCAACGCGCAGGACCCCGACATGGACGGCGATGGCATCATTGACACCGAACAAGCCGTCCTTTCCCCGGGCGTGGCCGAAACCATGGCCAAGGCCGGCAAAGTCTGGCATGGGGCGGGTGGCGGCGGCGGCGGCACAGGCCAGGATGGCGGGGAAAGGGGTGGCAGCATGGACACCAACGGCAACGGGATCCCCAATCACCAGGACAACGACATTGACGGCGACGGCATCCCCAATGCGCAGGACGACGACATGGACGGCGATGGCGTCCCGAATTCGATGGACGACGACATGGATGGCGACGGCGTCCCCGACAGTGAACAAAAGGTCCTTTCCCCGGGCATGGCCCAGGCGATGAGAGGCAAAGGGGCTGCAATCCACAGCGGGGCCGTTGAGCAGGGCGTCCAAGTCGGCGGTGACGGCGACCAACAGGGGCAGGACGGTCAGCAGGGTCAGCAGGGTCAGCAGGGCCAAAGCGGCCAACAAGGGCGGCAAAACAGTCGGCTGCAAAGAGCCGGGCGGCAGTCGCAGAGCGGTCAGCAGCAGAGCCAACAGGGAGGACAGAGTGGCGACCAACAAGACAGCCAGCAGGGCGAACAGGTTAGCGACGGCCAGCAGCCGGGCGGCAGCTCCGGAGGCGGCAAAGCCAGCCAGTCGCGCAGCCAGCAAAACCGCCAGCAGCAGAGTGGGCAGGACAGCAGCTCCGGCCAGGCCAGCCAGAGCAACAGCGGCCAGCAGGGGAGTCAGGGCGGAGGCGGCGGGCCGCCGGTGCCGGGTCAGTCGGGCCAGCAGCAGCAGAAGAAGCAGGAACAGGGCAGCAGCATGAGCATCGTGCAGCTGCTGAAGTGGATCCTCGGGCTCTAGAGCATGTTTAGTTTAGATAGACGCATAGTGGGATGTGGCTAAAGAATCCTCAGGCGTGTTTTCCTAGTGAGTCAGCGAATTTGGTTCGCGCCGG
>JAYTUA010000031.1:0-2828 GCA_043745015.1 Opitutaceae bacterium
TCTGGCTTAATGTCGGCACCTTGCTGGACGGTACGAGCACCGTCGCTGCGATGGATGCCCATGTGGTGTACGACCGGGATGGCATCAGGTTTGTCGGTCGCAACGGGCAGAAGCCGCCGCGCAAATTGCTCCGCGCCGGACAGGTTGCGCCCGATGTCGCCGCGCCTGATGCCACCTTGCTGCCCGGCCTGATCGACGCGCACGCGCATCTTTTTCTGGAGGGCGGGGAACTCGATCTCGAGAAACGCGCCGCCTACCTGAAGCAGACTCCCGCCGGGTTGCTGGTCGCAACCATGCCGCGGCTCGAAAAACTCGTGCGTCTGGGGCTGGCCGGGGTGCGCGATGCCGGCGACAAGGACGGGGTCGGACTTGCGCTGAGCAAGGTCTACAAGAGCGGGGCTCCGCCCTTGATGCCGTATCTCGACAGCCCGGGTGCGGCCATCCACCACCGCGGCCGCTATGGCAGCTTCATGGGCGGGGCGCTGGAAGATTACGCCACTCCGGCCGACTGCGTGGCGGCGCGGGTCACCGCCGGCGCCGACCGCATCAAGCTCATCCCGACCGGCATCATCAATTTCCAGAAAGGCGCCGTCACCACGGAGCCGCAGATGACGACGGACGAACTCCGACAGCTGGTCGCCGCCGCGAACGCCGCCGGCCGGCAAACCTTCGCGCACGCCTCGGGTGATGCCGGCATTGAGCGGGTCATCGAAGCCGGGGTGGATTCGGTCGAGCACGGTTTCTTTGTGCGTGACGATCAGCTCGCGCGCATGCGCGACCGGCGCACAGCCTGGGTGCCGACCTTCGCGCCCGTGCAGCTGCAGGTCGACCACGCCGCCCGTTTTGGCTGGGATGCCGGCGTCGTGGGCAACCTGCAGCGTATCCTCGACCAGCATGCGGCGAGCCTGGTGAAGGCCCACGCGATGGGTGTGCTCATCGTGGCGGGCAGCGATGCCGGCTCGTGCGGCGTGGCGCACGGCACGGGGTTGCTTTTCGAACTGGAGCTGATGCAGCGCGCGGGGCTGTCCCCGCTGGCCGTGGTCAACGCCGCCACCGGGGTCAGCGCGGGCCGGCTCGGTTACCACCAGAAGTTCGGCCGCATTGAGCCGGGCCACCTCAGCCGGTTCATCCTGACGCGGCATTCGCCGCTGGCGACGGTGGCAAACCTTCGCCGCGAAAAGACCGTGGTCTTCGACGGCCGGGTCTTCGCGACCACCGATCACCCCGACACCTCGAACCTCTGACCCGACCCCCTTCATCATGGCAATGAGTTTGGAAATCACCACGCGCAACGCCGTCCCGGCCTCGGTCGCCTACGAGGAAATCTTCATCACCTGGCTCCCCACGGAGGGCAAGGACTCCATTATCGCGAAGACGGCCGAGCTGCACGGCCAGGGCCACCGCCCGGTGCCGCACATCGCGGCCTTCAAGGTGAAGGATGCGGCCGACGCGCATGCCATTGCCGCGGCGATCGCGCCTTACGCCCGCAAGGTGTTTTTCATTCGCGGTGATGGCCAGCAGGAGGGTGGCTTCACCACGGTGGCGGAGCTGCTCGCGACCGGCGCCTTCAAGGATTTCGAAGTCGGCGTGGGCGGCTTCCCCGACGGCAACGGTCCGCTATCCCCCGCGGAGTGCATGCAGGTGCTGCGGGGCAAGGCCGCGTCCGCCCGCTACGTCGTCACCCAGTGGTCCCTCAACGAGACGGCGATCAGGCGTTTCCTCGACGAATCGCCCCTGCCGGTTTACCTCGGCGTGCCGAACCGCTGTTCGTTCAAACAGCTCGTGCGTTTCGCGGCCATCTGCGGCGTCGATAATTCCCTCAAGGGCGCGCTGTCGAACCCGGTGAACATCGCCCGGTTTGTGCTGGGCTTCGACCCGGGTTACATTGTGCAGACTTTCCAGGGGCATCCCAACCTCGCCAAGATCCACGTCTACGCCTTCGGCAACTTCGCGCCGCTGTGAACGCCACCATCCAATTCTGTGCTTCCGCACTTTCGTGATTAGTAGATAATTATTTCCATGTCCCAGCCTCCTCTCCTCGAAATACTCCAGACCCGCCGGCTCGTCGGTGACGGCGCCATGGGCACGCAGCTGATGCTCGCCGGTCTGGAATCGGGTTCCTGCGGCGAGGCCTGGAATCTCACCCACCCTGAACGCGTGCTCGCCATTCAGCAGCGTTACGCCGCGGCGGGCGCCGATTGCATCATCACGAACACCTTTGGCGGCAGCCGCATCATGCTCCGCCGGCACGGCCATGAAAAGGAGCTGGCGGAGATCAACGCCGCGGGGGTGCGCATCACCCGGGAAGCATTCGGCGGGCGTCCCGGCTATGTGCTGGGTGACATCGGTCCGCTCGGTGCGCTGCTCGAACCTTACGGCGACCTGACCGAGGCGGACGCGCGCTCCGCCCTTGAGGAGCAGGCGACCGCGCTCGTGCGGGCCGGGGCCGACGCCATCATCATTGAAACCCAGACCGGGCTGGAGGAACTGGGCCTCGCGATCGATGCGGGCAAGGCCGCCGGCGCGCCCTGCATCATCGCCTCGCTGGCCTACGACCTGTCGATGGACGGTACTTTCTACAAGACGATGATGGGCATCTCGCCCGAACAGGCGGCGGAATTTGTCGAGGGCAGGGGAGCCCACATTGTGGCCCTGAATTGCGGGACCGGCATGGACATGAAAGGGGCCGCGCTGGTGGCGCGGCTTTACCGGAAACATTGCGCCCTGCCGATCATGGTGCAGCCCAACGCCGGCCTGCCGGTCCTGGAAAACCTTAAGGCCGTCTACAAGCAGCTGCCCGTTGACACCGCCCGCGAAGTGCCCGCCGC
>JAYTUA010000032.1:0-11013 GCA_043745015.1 Opitutaceae bacterium
CTCTCGCTCGCCTGGCCGCGCATTCTGCCCGATGGCGACGGCGCGGTGAACCGGAAGGGGCTCGATTTTTATCACCGCCTGTTCGACTCGATGGCGCAGCACGGCATCACGCCCTGGGTCACGATGTTTCACTGGGACTTGCCGCAGGCACTCGAGGATCGCGGCGGGTGGCGGGTGCGCGGCACGGCCGATGCTTTCGGCCGCTACGCCGACACCATCGTCCAAGCTTACGGTGATCGCGTGAAAAACTGGATCACGCTCAACGAAATCTTTTGCTTCACCCGGCTCGGCTACGGCACCGGCCAGAAGGCGCCCGGTTGCCGGGAGAGCGAACAGGTGGTGAACCAGGCCTATCATCATGCGCTGGTCGCCCACGGACAGGGCGTCCGCGCGGTGCGGGCGTTTGGCGGCAAGGGCGCGCGCGTCGGCCTGACGGACAATGTCATCGTGACCACGCCGGTCGATTTGCAGCCGGAGAACGTGGCGGCGGCGCAGCAGGCGTTTCGCGAGGAAAACATCCGGGTGCTCGAACCGCTCTTCACCGGTCGTTACGGCGCGACCTACCGGAGAATCACCGGGGCCGATGCCGCGCAGGTGGCGCGCGGCGACCTGGCGCTGATCGCGCAGCCGATGGATTTCCTGGGGCTCAACATCTACACCGGCTATTTTGTCCGCGCCGGAAAGCGCGGCCGGCCGGAGAAGCTGGAGTTTCCGGCGCGGTTCCCGGCGACGGATTGCGCCTGGCTGTATCTCATGCCGCAGGTGCTTTACTGGGGACCGAAGTTCGTGACCGACTTGTGCGGTCCGTTGCCGCTCTACATCACCGAGAATGGCGCCGGCTACAACGAGGCACCGCCGGTCAATGGGGAGGTCCATGATCTGCATCGCCGGGAAGATGTAAGGCAAAATCTGGTGCAACTCCGCGCCGCGATAAAGGACGGGGCGCCGGTGAAGGGATATTTTCTCTGGTCGTTCATGGACAACTACGAATGGGAGGACGGCTACCAGCGCCGGTTCGGCATCGTGCACAACGACTTCAAGACGCAGCAGCGCACGCCGAAGCTCAGCGCCCGCTGGTATGCGCAGGTCATCAGGCACAACGCGCTGGTGTGAGTTGCGGGGCTTGCATTCCGCGTACCGTGTGGCACGTTCCCGGTCCCACGTTCTTTGACGGTGTACTCGGCAAATGGTCGCCTGCTACTTTCCCTTTCGGGGGTGTTCTGGATTCGACCCTTGGTTGGAGTGCGCAGCTGCCTGTCGAGAGCCGAAGGCCTCTCGTTAATCCCCCTTCGAAAACAACAAACGGCAACAACGAAGAAATGCTAATGGCCGCCTAAGTGCGGTCACGTTCCCACTCTGACTCCTGCTAGGGGCTGGGAACGTCGACAGCAGGAATAGCGGTGACATCCGTCGTGCTGTCGCCGCCGTATCTTCATCACGGCTGGCCGAAGCAGGAGCGCGCGTCCACGCGCCTGCCGAGGCGAGATCCAAAGCGACGCTATGCAGGTAGATGCTGTGCGCGAAGGCCCGGGGCACAGGGGTTCAACTCCCCTCACCTCCACCATTTAGCAGAGGCCGCGGTAGAAATCCACGTACCGGCCGACGATGCGCTGGGCCGAGAAGAGGGTAGCGGCGCGATCGCGGGCGGCGGTACCCAGTACGGTGCGGCGCACTGGATCGGAGATGAGCGACTCGACCGCGCGAGCCATGGCCGCGGTGTCACCGAAGGGCACGAGCAATCCACTCTTCCCGGATTCGACCACCTCGGGAATGCCGCCGACGGCAAAGGCCACGCTCGGGCAGCCGAAGGTCATCGCCTCCAGGATGCTCAGGCAGAAACTTTCCAGCTCCGAGGTGAAGAGGCCAAGATCAGCCGCGTTGAGGTAGTCCTCGATCGCCATGACATTTTCCCGGACGACGATGCGGTCGGCCAGGCCGAGCCGGTGAACTTCGGCGACCAGCGGGGCGGAATCACCGCCGGCCAGAATGACGAGCTTGAACGATTCGTGCGGACGGATCTGCGCGACGGTCTGCAGGAGCAGGTCGATGCGCTTGACCGGGCGGAGATTGGAGAGGTGCAGGAGCATCGCCTCGCCGGGGGCCAGGCCAAGTTCGGCGCGCACGGTGTCGCGCGTGCGGGTGGGTGGTTCCGGCGCGAAGAAATTGGGAATCACCTCCACCGCGCCGGTGTAGCCAAGGTGGGTGCGGACCTGCCCTTGGAGAAACTGCGATACCGTGGTGACGCCGTCCGCCGCCTCCAAGGCATGCCGGATGGCGGGGCCGTAGCCGGCGTCACTGCCGAGCAGCATCACGTCGGTGCCATGCAACGTGACGATGACGCGCGGCCGGGAATCCGGCGGGAGCATCGACATGGCCAGCATGGCGGCGGTAGCGTGGGGCACGGCATAGTGGACGTGCAGCACGTCGAGGCGCTGGGCGGCGCTGACCTCGGCCATCTTCACCGACAGCGGCAAGGTGTAATCAGGATACTTGAAAAGGTCGTAGTCGTTGACCTTGACCGGATGGAAATGAATCCGGGGCTGGTCGCGGGGCAGCCGGAAGGGCGCGGCGTGGCTGATGAAATGGATTTCGTGTCCGAGCTGGGCCAGCTCGGCGCCGAGTTCGGAGGCCAGGATGCCACTGCCGCCGACGGAGGGGTGGCAGGTGAGGCCGATGCGGAGCGGTCGGTCGGCGGCCATGCTAGAACTTGCTGCTGGCGTGGGTGAGCGGGGCGAGCGAGCCGAACACGAGCGGGTCGTTGGGCCAGAGCGGCTGGGCGTGCGCCACTCCGGCGTTAAGGCCATGCACGCGGGCACGGGCCAGCTGCAACTCGACGTAGTTGCGCGTCTTCATCTGCGAGGCATGGGCCTCCATGGCGGTGGTCCAGGCGGACATGATGGCGGGGGCGGAGATATCGATGAGGACCGGCAACGGGCCGGTCGGTTCCGAGCCGGGGCCGAGGGCATAGAAGAAAAGCCCGCCGATGGCGTGCGGCGTCAGGTCGCGCAATTCAGCCACGCCGCCATAACGGGCCAGCCGGGTGGCGTCGCGCACCAGGGTGCCGAGGCGCCAGTGGTCCGGGTGCTGATTCTGCTCCGTGGTGGGCGACAAGACGAGGGCCGGCCGCACACGGCGGAGAATGGCGGCCAGCTTCAGCGCATGGGCGGAGCGGATCTCAAGGTGGGCGTCACCGTCGAGCTCGATGAACTCGATCGTTGCCCTCAAAAGTTTGGCGGCTTTTTCCGCCTCCTTGGTGCGTTCGGCGGGTGCGCCATTGGTGCCGGCCTCGCCGCGCGAGCAGACCACGAAATGGACGGGCCGGCCGTGGTGCGACTCGCGGGCAATGATGCCACCGCAGCCGAATTCAATGTCGTCGGGGTGCGCCCCAAAGGCGACGAGCGGCGCGCGGTCAGGCAGGGAACAAGTGCTCATTAAGTGGAAAGCAGGAGCCAGGGCCCGGCCCGGTTAGCGGGCATCCGGGATGGGCGGAAAATCGGTGTAGGCTTCATCGGAGCGGTCAATGGGGTCGCGGGTCACAAAGCTTATTTCAGGCGCGTCGGCTTTGTTCAAGTAAGCCTGTTCACCGGCGCCGGAAACGTAATGCGTGCAATGGATCACGGATTGCATCCAACGCAACCGGCTGTCGCGCGCGGGGCTGATTTGCTCCTTGGTGCAGGGGGCGGGCGGGAGCGTCACGTAGCGGTCACCGCCTTCATGCAGGCCGAGGGAACCGTCCGGCAGGCGCCGGGCGCGGACAGTTTCCCCCTCGTGCGGGACATCCACAAAACAGTCGGTGATGTCGCACGCGGCGCGGCGCACGGCGGGATCGCCCGAGCGCACCACCCGGATGCCCTCGAGCAGGCCGAGGCCGCGGTACATGCCGAGGCAGAAATCGGCGACGTTGTCCGCGCGCACCTGCTTGAATACCTCGACGCAGCGGGGCCCGACGTAAACCGGAAGCTGGCGGGCGGTGTTGGCCGGCCAGTCGGCGGGAATGCGCTTGGCGAAGAGTGGCGACCACTTGCGCTGGGTTTTGTTGACGAAGGCAAAATTGAGCGTAGCCGGCGCTCCCGTCGTGTGGTGATGCAAAATGGTCTGGGTCTCGCGCGGGTCGTGATCACTGTCGTGATAGAAGAAGACGATCTCCCCGCCGATTTCCGCCTGCAGTTTACGGGCGGTCACGAACTTGGCGTAGAGGAACCGCCGCGGAAAAAATCCGCAGGGTTGCTGGCCGAAGCAGATGACGGGAGATGGCATTGAAAAGACGAGAGCCCGCTAATCACACGAATCTACGCGAATGAGCAAATCAAGTAAGCAGGATTTATTGGCGTTCATTCGCGTGATTCGCGGGCAAGATGGTTTGAAGAATCAGGCCAAACATCATGCACGCGGCGCAGCCGATGAGGTTATACCAGAGATAGGAGATGCTCAGGGTGGCGTAGAGCCCAAAGACCAGGGTCTGGGCCGCGACGGCGCCCCAGAACACGGCGGTGCCGCCGACGCGCTTCAGGAAGAAGGCGGTGAGGAACAACCCGAGCACGACGCCGTAGAAGATCGAGCCGAGGATATTGATGGCCTCGATGAGGTTCTCGGCAAAGCCGGCAAAGAGCGCGAAACCGATCGCGAACAAGCCCCAGAAGGCCGTGAACCATTTTGCGACCACGACATTGCGGGCCTCGTCGTGGGCGGCGAGCGGCCGGAGCTGGCGCCAGAGGTCGATGGTGGTGGTGGTGCCGAGGGCATTCAGCTCGGAGGCCTTGGAGCCGAGGGCGGCGGCGATCATCACGGCGACGAGCAGGCCGACCGCCCCGTGCGGCAGCTGGGCGACGATGAAGCTGATGAAGACATAATCGGAATCCTTGGTCTGGGCGCGAGGATCAGCGACGAGGAGGGCGGCCTTGGCCTCGGCGCGCACTTCGACGTCGGCGCGTTGGGCGGCGAGCAACGCGACGCGGGCGGTGGCCTCGGCGGCGGAATCGTGCCGCGCCCGGGCGGCCGACCAGGCGGCGATCTTCGCCTGTTTCACCTCGTGGAGGGCGGCATGCTTTTCCTCCAGCGCGTGAAAAACGGCGCCGTGCGGGCCAGCCGCATGGCGGGACCACTCGGCGCGGTTGAAGAAGACAGGGGCGGGCTGGAATTGGTAGAAGACGAAAACGAGGACGCCGAGCAGGAGAATGAAAAACTGCATCGGGATTTTCAGGAGCGCATTGAACATCAGGCCGAGGCGACCCTCGCGCAGACTGGCGCCGCCAATGTAACGCTGCACCTGCGACTGGTCGGTGCCAAAGTAGGAGAGCGAAAGAAACAGGCCGCCAAAAAGCCCGCTCCAGAGGGTGTAGCGTTTGGACGGGTCGAGGGAGAAGTCCACAGCCTCCAATTTGCCAAGCGCACCGGCGAGGTGGGCCGCGCCGCCGAAACCAAGGTGGTCCGGCAGGCGTTGCAGCACGACGACAAAGGCGGTGGCCATGCCGGCGAAAATCACACCCATCTGCCATTTCTGGGTCAGGCTGACGGCCACGCTGCCGCCCGTGACCGTGTAGATGATGACGAGCAGGCCGGTGCCGACGATGGTGAGGTCGAGCCGCCAACCGAGCACACTGGAGAGGATGATGGCGGGGGCGTAGATGGTGACACCGGCGGCGAGACCGCGCTGGAGGAGGAAGAGCCCGGCACCGAGCAGGCGGGTTTTGCCGTCGAAGCGCTGGCCGAGATATTCGTAGGCAGTATAGACGCCGAGACGGCGGTAGATGGGGAGGAAGACGGCGCAGACGATGATGAGCGCCAGCGGGAGCCCGAAATAATTCTGGACGAAGCCAAGGCCGCTTTCAAAACCCTGGCCGGGGATGGACAAAAACGTGATGGCACTGGCCTGCGTGGCCGCGACCGAGAGCCCGATGGTGAACCAGCCGGTGGACTGGCTGCCCTTGAGGTAGGCGTCGAGCCGGTCGGTGTGGCGGGTGTGCCACGCGCCATAGCCGGCGATGCCCACCATGGTCCCGAGCAGCACGATCCAATCGAGCAGGTTCATGCGAAGGCGCGCGAGAACAGGGCCAGCCCGATGACGACGAGGACGAAGCAGGCGAGGACCAGCAGATACACCCCGCGCCAGGTCCGGAAACCCGGCAGGCCGGGCGAGTCGTCATCGGGTTCGGGGGTCATGGGGTAGGGACTGTGGGCGGGGTGAGGGCACCCCGCCCACATGAAGAAGCATCAAGTCGCCCATTCATTTCCCCAGCGACAGCAAGTTGGCGAACAGCCGGTGCGCGCCGGGATTTCCCGCGGGCAACTGGCGGAAGAACGCGATGCCGGCGTAGACATACCAGCCCTTGCCGTGCTGCGCCACGAGCAGGCTGCTTTTGAGTGGAGCCTCGCCCGGATCGCTCATGGCGAGGATTGAAGTGTAGTGCGCCTCATCCCAACTGCTCGGGAAATAGGTGCCGCGTTCCTGCACCCAGCCTTCGAAGTCGGCCGCCGTGATTTTATTCGGGACATTCAACACCGCATGATCGGGGGCAAGAAAAGTGACGGGCGCGGTCTCATCGGTGACGCGCAGCGCCGGGGCCGGGCCCTCGATCGAGAGCTTATAGGGACCGAGCGGGACGTCCTTGAGGTTGTTGTTGGGGCGGTTGTATTGGGTGATGACGGTGCCGCCGGATTCCACCCACGCGTAGAGCGAGGGAAGATGGGCGGCGAGATCGGTGCGGTCATTGAAGGCGCGCACGCCGATGACCACGGCGTCGAGCCCGGCGAGTTTCTCCGGCACGAGATCCGCGCCGGTCAACGGCACCACCTCGTAGCCCAGCTGCGCGAGGCTTTCAGCGGTGCTGTCGCCCGCGCCGGGCAGGTAACCGATGCGCCGGCCGCGGGTCTGCACCTCCAGGGCCACCACTTTGGCCTGGGCCGGCGGCTGGAGCAGCAGCACGGGCAAATGCGCATAGTTGAAACTGAAACGCTCGGTCCCGAAAATTACCCCGCCGATCTCCGCCGAGGCGTCGAGCCTGGCCGAGCCAGCCTGGGCGGGGGCGGTGACGGCGAAAGTCAGCACGGCCTTGTCACCGCGGCCGGCGAGATTGAACGGCTGGGTGGTTTGGGAGATTTTCCAGCCGGCGGGAATTTCCAGCCGGAGCTTGCCGAGCAAGCCCGGACGGGCGGCGATCACCTCGACGGCAATCTGCTTGGTGGCACCGGGGGCAAACAACTCCAGCTCGTGGGCGAATCCGAGCGAGACCGGCGGGATGATGGCGAGGCGGCGGCGTTCCTGGGCCGGGCTGGTCCCGGCGATGATCTGCACCGGCTCGTCGGTGAAGGCGATGGTCTGCCCGCCTACTTCAAAGACATATTCCACGGGGAAGGCCGGGGGAGCCTGCGGCTCGCCGATCAGCCGGGGTTCATCAACGCGGAACATGCCGGGCGTGCCTTCCTTGCGCAGCCAGTAGGGCTGACTGGGCGGAGTCGTGGCGGGGAGGGTTTGCTTGCTGTCGTGCGAAGCGGCAGCGCCAACCTGCAGGTCGCGGTTAATCTTCAGCTCGGTCTTGGCGGCGGGATATTTTACCGCCAGCCAGCGGACGGGCACGGAAGCCGTCAGGGTGACCTCATGGTGCAGGGTCAGTTTTTCGCCGGGCACGACCTCCGCTTGGGGCAGGGTGGTCTCGTAGGCCAGGCCGAGGCAGGATTGGATGATGTGGTCGAGTTCACGGCGTTTGTCCGCGACGAGCGGGTCGGTGGGCAGCGCGGCCAGCTTCAGGCGGACCGCCAGCAAGGCGGGCACGCTGGCGGCGAGATGGGTCGCGTCGAATTTCGTGATCACCTCGTCCAGCAGCGGGATCAACGCGGCCCCACCGGGCACGCGGGCCCAAGTGGTGTCCACGCCATCCATGATATCGGCGACGGGTGCATCGCCGGCGAGCAGCAGAAAAGTCTGCTGGTTGAGTCCGGGACCGCCGGTGCGGGCGGCGAATGCGCCCAGACCCTGGGTCTTGTGCATCCCGCGGCTCTGGTTGGCGATGGTGCCGAAAGGTTCGCCGGTCACCGGGTCGGCGCCGCCGATGTCGAACTGGACGGTCGGGCCGTCGAGCCCGCCGTTGCCGCGCGCGCCACCCCAGCTGTTCCAGCCGACGCGCTTCGGCTGCCACGGGGTCAGGCCCTGCGCGAGTTGCTCGGGATAGGCGGTGGGATCGCCGGCGAGCTTGAAGGCCTCGACGGCGAGGATGGCCGAGGCCGTATGCTGGCCGTGGCCGCCGCTGCCGGGGGGCACGGGAAAACGCGTGATGATGACATCGGGGCGGAATTGGCGGATGACGCGCACGACGTCGCCGAGGACGGCGGGGTGATCCCAGATGCGCAGGGCTTCCTCGGGGGATTTGGAATAGCCGTAATCGATCGCGCGGGTGAAGAACTGCCGGCCGCCGTCGAGCCGGCGCGCCGCGAGCAGTTCCTGGGTGCGGGCGACACCGAGCTTTTCGCCGAACTCGGGACCGAGTTCATTCTGCCCGCCGTCGCCGCGGGTGACGGAGAGATAGCCGGTGCGGTAGCCGCGGCCGCGCGCGAAGGCGGCGATGAACTGGGTGTTCT
Organism: Opitutaceae bacterium; assembly: GCA_043745015.1. GTDB lineage: Bacteria > Verrucomicrobiota > Verrucomicrobiia > Opitutales > Opitutaceae > Lacunisphaera. The sequence goes on from JAYTUA010000032.1 coordinate 8,572, forward strand.
CGTCGTCCGGATGGGCGGCGAGATACAGCACGGTGCCGGTCGTGCGCAGGGTGCGCAGCTCCTGCAAAATCGCGGGCGTGGGGTCGGCCGCGCGGGCCGGGCTGAACGGCGAAAGCAGGGCAAGCGCGAGCAAGGCAGGGCACCAGGGCCGGAGCAGGGAAGGCATGCGATTATATCTTAACCGTGAACTGCGCGGTGAACTGGAGGTTCTCCCACGTGATCTTGAGCACGCCGGCGCCGGCGGCGGTATCGTTCACGAGGGCCAGGGTGAGTTGGTCAACGGATTGTCCGAGAGCGGTCTTTTCGAGCGGAAGGCGGGCCAGGTCGTGCGTCTCGTCGACCGGCACACCCCATTTGCCGAGGTTGGTGCTGAGCGCCAGCTGGGAGGTGCCCGTTTCGGAGGGAATGATATAGATCGTGTAGGCTCCGGCGGGGACGACGGTCTCGCCGAACTGGATGGGTTGCTGGGTGAGGAGCAGCGTCGCTTCATCCGCGCCGAGGCGGTCGGCCTTGTCCCATTTGACGAGGCCGCCCCAGATCTTGCGGAGCTCGCCGGTCTTGGGGTCGGCGCTGAAAGGCCGGCCGTAGGTGATGGTCACTCGATTACCCGTGCGGCGCTCGCCAACGACGGTGCTGATGGTTTCATGCGGGCTCACGCCGCCGCTGGAAGCAACGCGGGGCTTGGCCGGGGCGGCGGGTGGCGCGGGGGCGGCGGTCTGGGCGGCAAGCGCGGCGGTGCCGGCGAGGATGAACGCGAGGGTGAATACGGTGGGGGCGAATTTCATGGGGTTTCCGGCGGGTAATTGGATTTCACGATGACCGCCGGGGGGCGGTCGCGGCGGGTGGCGGAACGGGAACAGGAAGTGACGCGCCCGATCCCGGAAAACGTCAACGGAGACGGGCCAGCAACGCGTTATTCAGGCTGAGGTATTCATCCTTGATCAAGCCGGTGGCCTTGTTCGCGCCCTCAATCGATTTCTGGGCGGTGGCGATGGCACCCGCCTTGTCGCCCATTTTTTCCAGAATGAGAGCCTTGCGGTAGATCAGGTAGAAGGCGTCGGGCTGGGCGGCCGTGGCGGCATCCATCCACGCGGCGGCTTTCTTGAGATCTAGGCCGTTTTCAAAGTAATACATGGCGGCCGAGGCGTAGGGCAGTTTGTCGCCGCCGCCGGCCATGATCGCCTCGATCTGCGGGACGAGGGTGGACTTGACGTCCACCGTGAGTGAAACCGGCACGCGGGTCTTTTCCCAGGCGATCACCAGCGTGGCGGATTCATCGCGCAGGTCGTTGAAGCCGATGGCCAGCGACTCGAGCGAGGACGACAAAGTCTGGGGCTTGACCTTGAGGCGGGCGACATCGTTTTTCTCGTCGTAGGAATAGGCGCCCCATTGCGACATGTTTTTGTGGATGATGACGGTCCACTCGGTGACGCCGGGGATCGTGAAAAGCTCGTAAGTGCCGGCGGCAACCTCGGTACCGTTGAGTTTCACGGGCGTGCTGAACGAGATCCTGGTGGCAGTGTTGGCCCCCGTGCGCCAGACGCGATCGTAGGGCACGAGGCCGCCGAAGACCACACGGCCCTTGGCGCCGGGGCGGTTGTAATTGACCTGAATGTCGGTGAGGCCGACGCGCTGCGTGACCGTACCGGCGGGGCTGGCGGCGGGGAAGTCGATCTTCGGGGCGGCGGGAGTCTGGGCGAAGAGGCCGGCGGCGAGGCACAGGCCGCTGGTGGCAACAAGGCCGGTGCGGAGCAGTTGGGTAATCATAGGGGAAGAAAGTGGGTCCGTAGGATATAGCTAGAAGGCTGGAAAGGACAAGTGCCCGGGGACGGTAATCAGGCATTATTTTTGAGCAGCGTTGCCACCACCGGCCAGTCGGCGGCGGCGAGATCGTAGTCCCGCAACGCCGTGGTTGCCACCCAGGCCACGGCGACATGTTCGTGCGGGTGGGGCGCGGGCGAGCCGGACTGGAGCCCGCACACAAAGGGAATCATCTGAATCACAACCGTCCGGTAATCGTGGATGAAGGGCGGGAGGGCGCGCGTGATGGTGATGGCGCAGCCGAGTTCCTCGCGGATTTCGCGGACGATGGCGGCGGTGGAATCCTCGCCGGGCTCGACCTTGCCACCGGGGAATTCCCATTTCAGCGGGAGGAGCTTGCCGGGCGGGCGCTGCGCGATGAGGACAAGGCCGTCCCGTTCAATGACGGCACAAACAACCGGGACGGGCAGGGGGAAACCACAACGGACACACAACACACGGAAGAATTCGCACGACAAGGCATTATACGATCCTGCAACTTTCCGGCCGTAATCGTGTTCTGGAATTACCTATGAAAACTTTCCAGTAGCATCCCATAGTGGATGAGCAAGCTGATGCAATCGCTTGCGAGTGAACGCCAGCCGGGGTGCGGGAACGAGAGGAGCGATTGATAATTTTCTG
>JAYTUA010000033.1:0-11000 GCA_043745015.1 Opitutaceae bacterium
AACTCGACCTGCCCGCCAACTGGCGCGAGGCGGACGCTCTCGTGCTCACCGTCAAGAATCCACGTGGCGAACCGCTGTGGACCTGGACCTGGGCCGCCCCGGCGCTGGCCGAGCGCACCGCGGCGCGGATGCGCAGCGCGGGTAACACCCCGGCGCCCAAGATTCAAAAAGCCGGCGGCCGCATCTCCCTCGTCGCCGGAAAAGTGACCGCCACCTTTGACGCACAAAGCGGCTCGCTCGTGTCGCTCCGCTCCGGCGAACTGACCTACGCCCTCGGCAACGGCCCGCGCCTGGCTTACGCGCGCCCCGACTCCGCCGCTCCCGTGGGCTGGCTGCCCTGGCGCGACAACACCCCGGCCACTGAGACCACGCGTTTCCTGGCGATACCCCAGACCGCCAGCGTGCTGGAAGTGGAGATCGAGACGCCGAAAGGCATGCCCTACACCTCCGGACGGATCGAACTCTCGCCCGATGGCGCGACGTGGCACACGATCCATGACGCCTCCCGCCGCGGCGGCGACGGCGGCCGTTACGTTTTCCCGCCGCAGCACGTGACCGCAGTGCGCCTCTCCAACCTCGTCCACTCCAACGGCACGGCCGCCCAGGTGAAGGCCCTGCGCCTCGGCCACGCCCCCGGCCGCTTCCCCGACGAAGCGGTGGACCGCGTGACGGTGACCAGTGGCACGGCCCCGGGCGGCGCCTGGCTGGAGAGCCGCGGCGGCCCGGCCAATTTCAAGTGGACGCTCGGCGGCGACGGCGCGCTGCGGCTCGACTATGACTATGTGCTCGAGGGCACCTTCCTCTACCACGGCATCACGTTCGATCATGATGAGGGGGCGATGAAGTCGCTGCGCTGGCTCGGCGAAGGCCCGAACCGCGTCTGGCAGAATCGCCGGCAGGGCACCTGGCTCGGCGTGCATGAGAACGCGCGGCACGTCCTGCAGCCGGGTGAGTCGTTCGAGTATCCGGAATTCGAGGGCTTCTTCGCCGGCGTCCGCTGGGCGCGGCTCGACACCATCGCCGGCCCGCTGACGATCGTGTCCGGCCAACCGGACACTTTCCTGCGCATCGGCACCTCGCGCGTCAGCCATCCGAACACCACGGTGGAATTCCCCGCCGGTGATCTCTCCTTCCTGCACGCGATTCCGGGCATGGGCTCGAAGTTCAAGACCCCGGAGACTTCCGGCCCCAGCGCCGAGCCGGCCAAAGCTTCTGGCACCTACCGCGGCACGCTGGTGTTTTTCCCGGGTGAAACGCGGTAAGTTTTTGGCCCGGGATTCATGTAGGTCGGGGTTTATCCCCGACACGCAGCGCAACGTCGGGCGTAAAGGGCCCGTAAAGCCCGACCTACAGCAATCGGCGAACGCGCCGCGTCAGATGTGCTTCGAATCGGCTTCGTCCTTTTTGACGTAGCCGCTTTCCTGCCGCTGATGGTTGACGGCATTCTTCTTGAGGTAGGCTTGGTAGACATCGTCCGGCGTCATCCCGAGAGTCTGCGCGAGCGACACGAGAAAGTGAAAAAGGTCCACGACTTCGACCTTGGCGTTCTGCTTGTCGAACTTCTGGTACTTGGCCCACCACTTCCATGGCACGCTGTCGATCAGCTCGGCCGTCTCCTGCTGCATGGCCCGCGTGTAGTTCAGTATCCACTTGGCCTTTTCCTCATCGGTCGGCGGGGGCAGATTCACTCCAATGCGCTTATTCAGCGCATCTTGCATACGAAAAATCTCTTCGAGTTTGTCCATGGAAACGGAGCTTGGGAGCCCCCTTCCCGGCTGGCAAGCCCCGCGCCCGGGAAAAATAACGTTGCCCTGAGAGGGGAGCCAAGCGACTTTGGCTCGTTATTGTCGCTGTCTGCCCCGCGCGAAATCGAGGGGTTGAGCACGAATCCCGAGCTCCGGCTGGCATAACCAACCTGCGCCGCCCCCTGGCTGGCGCTTTCACAAACAACAACATAGACATGTCCTCCACAGAATCGTCCGGTGCTCCTGCCGAAGCCACCGCGACCACACCGGCGCAAGACGCCGCGTTCCCTACATTCGGCTCTACCCGCGGCTCGGGCCTGGCCCGCGGTAAAGGTAAGCGTCCCAGCGCCCCCGCCTCAGCCACGACCGCCTCCACGGCTTATACGCCCACCGCGATCGAAGTCGTCAACGCCCCGCGTGAATACACCAACCCGTTCGCCCCGGTCGAAACCCCGGCGGCTGAAACTGTAACCGAACCCGTTGCCGCTGTCGCCCCCGCGCCGGCGCCCATCGTTCCGGTTGCCCCCATCAAGGCCTATGCCGCCCCCGCCGCCGAGGAAGTTGCCGTGCCCGTCGAAAACGACGAGCCTGCCGAGCTCAACATCCTCGAGCCCGAGCAGCAGAAGACCGCGCCCGCCCAGACCTGGGAGAGCGAGGGCTTCCGTCCTGCCCGCGAGTCACGGTCCGAGCGTCCCCGCCGCGAGGATTCACGTCGCGACGAACCCCGCCGCGAAGAAAACTCCGGGCAACCCGCCGAGCCCTTCGATCCGGCCTCCATCCCGGAGAAATTCCTCTACGTGCGCCCCGGTCACATCTATGTGCCGACCCCGCGTAACTTCGGTGGCGCACCCCGCGAGCGCAGTTCCGCTCCCCGCGAGGCTTACGCCCCCACCGCGACGGCCTCCGCTTCTGCCCCGCAGAAGTCCGGCGGCTTCCTCGGCTGGCTCAAGTCCCTCTTCGGCGGCTCCTCGTCCCCAGCTCCGGTCTCGGCCGGCAGCCAGAACGGCGAAGCCCGGCGTGAAGGCGGCGAACACCGCCGTCACCGCGGCGGTCGCAACCGCGGCGGCCAGAGTGGTGGCGGCCAAGGCCGCAGTCGCAGCGGCGGTCGCAGCCGCAGCGGCGGCTCCTCGGGCGGCGGTCAAGGCGGCTACCGCGACGAACGCGGCAGCAGCCAGGGCGGCGTCTAGGCCACCTGACTCAAATCCCCCGACAAACCCTTCAGGCGTCTGCTTCACCGCAGACGCCTTTTTATTGTTTGCCCGGCGACCGGCCGGGACAAACACCGGGCTGGCAGCAGCCAGCAACGGCGCTAACCTTCGCTCTGATGGTGCGGGACCCGCGCCTTTTTGTTGCGCAGCTACCACCTCGCCGTAGCTTCGGAGCGAAGGCAGGTGCCCGTCACTCTTCCCTCTCACTTTCACTCTCACTTCATCCGATGGCCGATCTCATCATTCACGGCGGCAAACCCCTCAGCGGCACCATCACGCCCTCGGGCAACAAGAACTCCGTCCTGCCCATCCTCTGCGCGACGCTCCTCACCGACGCCAAGGTCACGCTCCGCAATGTGCCGAACATCACCGACGTCGAGAAACTCGTGACCTTCTGCACCGAGCAGGGCTCGCAGATCGCGTGGGACCGCGCCACCGGCACGATGGCAATCGACCACTCCGCCTTTGACGCCCGCCGCCTCAACGGCGAACTGCCCGCCGGCATGCGCTCCTCCGTGCTGCTCTTCGCCCCGCTCCTGCAGCGGATGAAAAAGCTCTCCCTGCCCACCAACGCCAAGGGCTGCTCCCTCGGCATCCGCGAACTCGATCCCCACCTCGAGATTCTGGAAAAACTCGGCGCGAAGGTTGCGCACAACGGCGACCTGAAGCTTTCACTCAAGGGTCGCTTCCAGGGCGCGCGCCACTGGCCTGACTACATGTCGGTCACCGCCACCGAGAACTTCGTCATGGCCGCCGTCCTCGCCGAGGGCGAGTCCGTCCTCCTCAACGCCGCGAGCGAGCCGCACGTGCAGGATGTCTGCGCCGTCCTCGCCGCCATGGGCGCCAAGATCGCCGGCCTCGGCACCAGCCAGCTCACCGTCACCGGCGTCGCGAAGCTCAAGGGCGGCACGTTCACCATCAACACCGACCACCACGAGATCGTCACTTTCCTCGCCCTCGGCGCCATCACCGGCGGCGAGGTGCGCGTGAAAAATTCCCTCCCCCACCACTTCGACCTCATCACCCGCTCCTTCGCCAAGCTCGGCGTGAAGATCGAGCACGACGGCGACACCGCCCTCGTCCGCCGGAACCAGAAGCTCGTCGTCGAGGAACCCTTCACCAGCAATTTGCTCCCGAAGATCGAGGCCGCCCCGTGGCCCTACTTCCCCGTGGACCTGCTGCCGTGCATGATCGCCCTCGCCGTCCGCTCGCAAGGCGCCGTCATGTTCTGGAACAAGGTCTACGAGGGCGGCTTCACCTGGATGTCGGAGCTGTCGAAGTTCGGCGCGCACGTCGTCGTGAGCGACCCGCACCGCATCACCGTCTTCGGCGCCAAGCCGCTGCGCCCCTCCACCGTCGAGGCGCCCTACATCATCCGCGCCGCCGTCGCCCTCTACATGGTCGCCGCCAGCATCCCGGGCAAATCCGTCGTCAAGAACGCCGACACCATCCGCCGCGCCCACCCCAACTTCGTGGAAAACCTCCGCAGCCTCGGTGCCGAAGTGGAGTGGCGTTGAATTTTCGATTTGCGATTTTGGATTTTGGATTAGCAAACCACCTTCACCGCATGTCATTCTGAGCAGCGCGAAGAATCCAGTCCTATTAAAGGCATTCCCGTGTCCCAATCTAAAATCGACAATCCAAAATCCAAAATCGCGCCACCCGCCGGCGCGACGGGCCTCGGCTTCATCACCGGCGCGCTCACCGCGCCCGTCTCGCCCTCCGAAGCGGCCCTCCGCCCGCTGTCCTTCGCTGATTTCGCAGGCCAGCCCAAGACCGTCGAGCGCCTCCAGGTCATGGTCGGCGCCGCCAAGCGCCGCGGCGAGGCCCTCCACCACATTCTCCTCTCCGGCCCGCCCGGCCTGGGCAAGACCACCCTCGCCTTCATCCTCGGCCACGAGCTCGGCCGCAACGTCCGCGTCACCTCCGGCCCCGTCATCGAGAAGGCGGGCGACCTCGCCGGCCTGCTGACCAGCATGGAGGAAGGCGATATCCTCTTCATCGACGAAATCCACCGCATTCCCAAGACCGTCGAGGAATACCTCTACAGTGCGATGGAGGACTTCCGCCTCGACATCATGATCGACCAGGGGCCCAACGCGCGCAGCGTGCGCCTCTCGATCCCGAAGTTCACGCTCATCGGCGCCACCACCCGCTCCGGCCTGCTCACCGCGCCGCTCCGCTCGCGCTTTACCCTCAACACCCGGCTCGACTACTACGACCGCGCCACGCTCGAGGGCATCGTCAAGCGCAGCTGCGGCCTGCTCAAGGTCGGGCTGGACGACGAGGGCGCGCAGGAGATCGCCCGGCGCGCCCGCGGCACGCCGCGCATCGCCAACAATCTCGTCAACTTCTGCCGCGACTACGCCTCCGAAAGGGCCAAGGGCAAGATCACCCAATCCGTCGCCGCCGCCGCGCTCGAGCTCCTCGAGATCGACGCCGCCGGCCTCGACGAGATGGACAAACGCGTGCTGCGCCTCATGGCCGAGAATTACCAGGGCGGCCCCGTCGGCCTCGGCACCATCGCCATCGCCGTCGGCGAAGAGGCCGAGACCCTCGAGGAAGTCCACGAGCCGTTTTTGATCCAGGAAGGCTACCTCGCCCGAACGGCTCAGGGCCGCATCCTCACCGCCAAGGGTTACGGCGCCGTCGGCCTGAAGGCCGCCACCGGCAACCAACAGTCGCTGCTGTAGCTGTTTGAGATGCGCTGCGAATGACATCTCCACTTTCAGTCATTGCAGAGAACAGAGCGAATAGCCTGCAAATCTGCGCATTGCTTTGTGAGCGCGCAAAACCCTTGCCAGCACGTTTCCAAAGCATGTTCAGTAACTTCTCGAAGTCCGCATATTGCATTCTCGAAGAGATAATCAATCGAGCATTCGGAGAACCTACGATCATTGGGGCGAAAATCGGAAAACTGAACTCCAGTCAATTTTACGCTCTATACCACGTCACAATATGGTCGCTTGCGGCCGCATATACCAAGACTGCAGACCTAGACGTGGAATTGATGGAAGAAGCATGCAGTATTTTTGCCAATCCACTCGATGAAGAGATCCCGTTCACTGCATCAGTCAAAAAGGCATTCAAACCGGGTGACGTAACTTTCCTAGCCATGAAACTGCATCAAGAATACCGCCGAATTCTTGGGCTGCCTCAAGCTGAAGATCCTGGAAGCCTACCCTTCGTAGCTCTTTTTGTAAGCGCATTTAGAGCTACACAGGACTAAATAGGATACCGTCCGGGACCGGCCAACAAGCACCGCTATGAAATCAAGCTTCGCCGAATTGACAGCCCGCCCTTTCCGACGCAAATTCCGCCCATGACCGCCACCGCCATGCTTGACCTGAAGCAGCGCGTTTCGCGTCTGACCAAGAGCGAACGGCGCGAGCTTGATGCCTACATGAACCGGCTGCGTCATGGGTCCCCGCGCCGCAAGACTGTCCGGGTAAAGATGCTGCGCGACCCGGTCACCGGACTCCCCTATTTCGCCCCGCCGCAAGGCACTCCCTCTCTCTCGCTGGCCGATGTTAAGCGGGTGATGCGGGATTTCCCATGACCCATCTTTTGGACGTCAATGCGCTGCTTGCCGTCCTTTGGGCCCCACACCAGCACCATGCACGTTTTCGCAGCTGGGCTCAGACCCGCCCGGGGGACTTTGCAACCTGCGCCCTGACCGAGCTCGGCTACCTGCGGGTGATGAACACCGTATATGGTGTTACGATTACGACGGCAAAACAGCACCTGCGCTCCTTGAAGGCTTCACCCTCGGTCATTTATTGGCGTGAGGCCGAATCCCCGGTGGACGTGCTCCCGACCTGGGTGACAAAGCATAGCCAGACAAGCGACGGATATCTCTGCGCACTGGCCCAAAAGCACGGGGCTAAACTCGCAACCTTTGACACCGGCATCAAAGATCCCGCTGTTTTCCTGATCCCCTGAGTCATGCGCGTGCGCTTCAACGTCCGCCCCGAAGTGACCGTCTTCACCCTCACCCATGCCTGAGTTTGTCGTCACAGCGGGTGCCACGACTTGAAGCGCTGACATGCAACTGTCCCGCGGCAGACTTATTTCCCTCGTCGGTCTCGCCGCCGCGTACGCCCTGTTCCTGGCTTGGTATCACTGCCCGTATGCCGGCAGCTCGGATGCCTCCGGTTACATGAACAGCGCCCGGTTGATCCTGGCCGGCCAACTGACCACCCCGCTGCGCGTGCCCGATGGTCTGACGGCGGACGTCCTGCCTCTTGATCATCTGGTCCCCCTCGGGTTCCGACTCGACCCGGCGCAGCAGAACCTGCTGCCCACCTATCCGATCGGCCTTCCGCTGCATTTTGCCGCCGCCGGGCTGATCATCGGGCTGGAACCCGCCACGACCTTGGTGGGCGTCGTTTCGGCCCTGGCCTTTGCGCTCCTGCTGTATCTCACCGGCCGTGAATTCGGCGTCCGCCCCGGTTGGAGCCTGGGCGTGGCCCTGCTCGGGGCGGTCTCGCCCTTGACGCTACATTACGCGTTCCAGCCCATGAGCGATCTCGCCGCCGCCGCCTGGAGTCTTGGCGTGATCCTCTGCGCCCTGTGTTCCCGTCGTCATGCCGGCTGGGCCGCCGGGGCCGGGGCTGCGCTCGCCCTCGCAGTGCTGGTGCGGCCCACCAATCTGCTGCTGATCCTGCCGGCTGCTTTCGCGCTGCCGCCCTCGGCCCGCACCTGGCGGGCCTTTGTGCTGGGCGGCCTGCCGGGCGCACTCTTCCTCGCCGGCTACAACCACGCGCTCTACGGCAACTTTTGGACGAGCGGCTATGGCGACGTGAGCAGCCTGTTCGCGTTCCGCCATGTGCCGCCCACCCTGTGGCACTATGCCACATGGGTGCCCGTGGTGGCGACCCCCTTGGTGCTGGCCGCCGCCGCCCTGCCCTGGCTGAAAATTGACGACTGGAAAAAAGGCACCCTGCTCGCCTGGGCCGGCGCTTCCCTGCTCTTTTATGCCGCCTACGAGCCTACCCGGGAAACGTGGTGGTATCTGCGCTTCATCCTGCCTGCGCTGCCGGCCTGCGGCATCGCGGCCGCGCTCGTGCTGCAACAGATCAGCTACCCGTCCTGGTTTCTGGTGTCCCGGATGCTGCCGGTCGACGCCACTCCCGAGCAGGTGGCCCGCGGACGCATGCTGCGGCTGCGGGTCGACGTCATGTTGTTCCTCGCCGCGGCGGGCTGGCTGGTGGCCTGGGCCCGTGACCTGCGCGCCACGCGGATCGAACTCGACGACCGGGCCTACCGTCTGACCGCCCGCTGGATTGTGGAGCAACTGCCGCCGGAGGCCGTGCTGGTGGCGCATCAGCTGTCGGGCGCCGTCCTGTATTACACCGACCGGCCCTGCCTCAACCCGAACCTCGTTACTCCGCCGGAATCCGCGCGGCTCAACCCCTGGCTCAGCGACCGGCATCGCGTGCTTTATGCGGCGCTCTATCCGCACGAGGAGAGCGTTGTCCGGCAGCAACTGCCCGGCCGGTGGGAAGCGGTAGCCCGGCTGCGCTAGGTCACCATCTGGCGCCGGCCCGATCCGTCGCCCTCCACCCGATGAAATCCACCTCCCTTCTCTTTCTTCTCCTCGCCCTAGCGGCCAGCGCGGCCGCCGCGCCCGTTGTCCGCATCCACACGGCGCTGGGCGCCATCGAGGTCGAACTCGCGGCCGAGGCGGCCCCGGCCACCGTCGCCAACTTCCTGAAATACGTCGAGGCGGGGCGCTATACGGGCGGACAGTTCCACCGCACCGTCACGCTCCATCCCGACAACCAGCCCAACAACACCGTGAAGATCGAGGTCATCCAAGGCGGCGTGAACCCGGAGTTCGCCGAGCAGGACTGGCCGGCCATCGCGCTCGAGCGCACGAGCGTCACCGGGCTCAAGCACCTCGACGGCACAATTTCGATGGCACGCGCCGGTCCCGACATGGCCACGTCCGATTTCTTCCTCTGCATCGGCGAGCAGCCCGAACTCGACTTCGGCGGGAAGCGCAACCCCGACGGCCAGGGCTTTGCCGCCTTCGGTCGCGTGACCAAGGGCCTCGACATCGTCCGCAAAATCCAAGCCGCCCCCGCCGACGGCCAGAAGCTCACCCCGGCCATCCGCATCGAACGGGTGGAGTTGGTAAAATAGGCGGCTGACTCACACCGCGGTCGGTTCTTTCGGCTGGCTCGTCTTCGCGGCCAGCCACGCCCAGAGCAAAAACGTCGGCACCCAGAACGGAAATATGCCGTAGAGCGTGTCGGAGTTCGAGTGCGAGTGGCGGTCAATGGCCATGAATGTATTCACGGCAAAGGCGAGCGGCAGCAGCGTCGCCACGAAACCAAGCGGGGAAACGGGGAGGTAAAGCCAGCCCCATGCCTTGAACCAGGGTGTCTTCATGGCCGTGGATTATAGGTCACCGCCGCCCCCAGTCTACCCCGGAGTTACACGTCGCCGAGCTGCGGGCGGAGGACGATCTCCTCGACGACGGTGCGGTGGCTGAGACGGTGCACGTCGAGAATCGCGCGGGCGATGTCCTCGGCGGGCATGATGCGCTCCGGTTTCACGCCACTCGTCTCCCACGATGGCGACCAAGTCGCGCCGGGATGGACGCAGCACACACGGATGCCGTGGGCCTTGGTCTCGGCGCGCAGCACCTTGGCGAGGCCCGTGACGCCGAACTTCGCGGCGCAATAGGCCGCGGCATTCGGATAAGCGCCGAGGCCCGCGATCGAGCTCAGGAAGAAAATGTCTCCGTGCTTCCGCTTCAGCATGGCGGGGAGGAATGCCTGCGTGACCAAAAACGCGCTCCGCAAGTTGACCGCGATCAAGCGGTCGAACTCCGCGACCTTGGTCTCCGCGAACGGCGCCATGGTGAAAGCGCCGGCGTTGTTGATGAGCACGTCCACTGCGCCAAAGCGCCGCGCGACCGCCTCGGCCATGAGGGTGACCGAGGCTTCGTTGGCGACGTCGCACTCGAAGGCCTCGGTCTTGGCGCCCAGCCGCGCGCAGGCCTTGGCCACAGCCTGGAGATTGGCTACGTTACGGGCGACCAGAGCGAGCCGCACGCCGCGGACTTCCTTGGCGAAGGTCTTGGCGATGGCCGCACCGATCCCCTGGGACGCACCGGTGATAAGGACGACGGGGGCAGATTTTCCCGCGGATTTCGCGGATGAACGCGGATAAGTTTTAGACTTCACGGACAATTCGTTTCCATTCCAGCTTAGCATGTTTGAAATTAATCAGAAGAGCGAGCTTGAGCTTGGTGATGGCGAGATAGCCGATCATTTGCCGGATGTGCGTTTCGCTGAATGCCTCAACCACCTTGGGGTCAGCAACCACCAATCCATCAACAATGGTGTCGGGAACCAAAGTGCCAATCAGTTCACCTGCGTAGTGCACCGGAAAGGATTTCTGCTGATCAACCAAATGGCCGCGCTTCCTCAACTCAATCACCAGGGCCCGTTCATATAGCTTCTCATCCAATCCCGGTCCAAGCTCGTTCAGCACCGTCATCGCCGCTCCGATGATCTTGCCGCTAAGTTCTTCGTGAATCATGGGCTTTTATCCGCGGGAAATGATCGGGCTGGTTTAGCACAGCAGCGACCCGAAATCCATGAAGTCGGCGGTGAAACCGCCCTTCACGCCCTTGCAGATGACGCTGACGGCGTCGTGCGAGTGCAGCGACTCGAGGTGCGAGCAGGCGATGCGGAAGTCGGCGATGCGCTTGTCGCGGTCGAACTCCATGTAGAGCAGCCGGGCGGCGTCCTCGACAAACTTGAGGTAGGCGCCGTTGAGCTCGGCGAAGGCCTGCTCGTCCTCGCGCTTCACCATGACCTGCGTCTCGGTCTGCAGCGCCGCGAGGCAGAGCGCGTGGACGTCCTCGATCCAGATCTTCTTCCCGTCCACCTCCTCGAGGCTCACGCGGGCCTTGCTGCGTTGGGAATGCGGCACGCCGTAGACCCCGCGCTGGTCGCGCGCATGCTCGGTGAGTTCGGCCGAGCACGGGCAGGCGGAGGAATAGACGAAATCAAAGTGGATGAAGCGGCGG
>JAYTUA010000034.1:0-2793 GCA_043745015.1 Opitutaceae bacterium
GCGTGCAGGCAGCCGCGCTGCTCGAACTGCACCGCCGTCGCGCGCGCGGGCTGCAGTTTGTTCAGCGGCCGGGCCGGGTCGGTGAAAAACCGGAACGCATCGAAATGCGAGCAGCACACCGGCTGGGCCTCGACGATGCGCGCCAGCTCGCCCGGCGCGAAGCGCAGCGGCCAGGCGTTGTGCCGCACCTCGGCCGGCGTCTGCCGGTAGACCATCGCCCACTCGTGCAGACCGTAGCAGGCGAAGTGCGGCGGACGCTCCGCCGTGGCGCGCAGCAGCGCCAGCATCCACGCGACGCTCTCGCGGCGGGGCAGGGTGGCGACATGCAGCGCGACGCCATCTCCGGTTTCGTGATATTCCGGCCAGCGCAGGAATTCGCGCGCGGCCTCGCCTTGCAGCACGAGGTCGGGGCCCGGGTGCCAGCGGCGCAGCCACGCCGGGCGGAAACGGTAGTAGGCAAAGAGAAAATCATAGACCGGATGTTTTTCGCCCCGCGCGGCACGCGCCTGGTGCGGATCGGTCCAGGCCCGGACCCGCGACTCGTGCGCGCGCCGGCGCCCCAGCCACTCGGGCTCGGCGAGGATCACCGGCTGGTCCGTCGCAAGCATCTCAGGACGCCTTCAGCAGCAACTGGCGCACGCCCTCGATCGGCGCGGTGTCCATGAAGCAAAGTTCAACCGGCCAGCTGAGCTTGCTGGCGAGCGAACGCAGCGCAAAGACGGCGGGCGCGCTGTTCAGGATCCTTCCGCTGGCGCCGCAGGGAAGTTTGGCGGCGGGTGCGGGGAAAAGCCGGTGGATGACTCCGTCGGCCAGCCGGGCGAGGTCGGTGATCGAATCGGCGAGCACCTGCTGGGCCGGGCCGCAGTCGGCCGTGGCGAGCTCGATGACGCGCGGGGCGAAGGCGGCGACCTTGGCGTTGGCCGCGGCGTCGTTGTAGAAGAACCGCGAGTTGGCCGAGTAGTCGGCGAGGCCGGTGTGCGCGCAGAGTGCCGCAGCCAGAGGCGACTGGGTGGCGGGGCGGGCCTGCAGTTCGAGCATCGCCGCGGCGATGGCGCGGCGGCCGAGGTCGAAGCCGCTCCCGGGATCCCCGAGCTTCCAGCCGAGACCGCCGGCGTAGTGAATCGACCCGTCCGGCGCGCGGGCCGCGACGAACGAGCCGGTGCCGGCGTGCAGCACGAGGCCGGGCCGTCCGGCCGTGGCCAGTTCCAGCACGGGCAGCGAATCGTCGGTCGTGGTGATCTGGCCGAAACCCGTCAGGGTCGCCGCAGTCTCGCGCCAGAAGTCGCGGTTGCCTGCCGTGCAGACGAGGGTGCTTTGCACCCGGCCGCCGGGCTGCCGGGCACAGAGGGCCTCGAGGGCCTCCTGCAAAATGGCCCGGGCCTTCTCCGGGCCGACCTGGCTGGGATTGCAGCCGGGCGCGAGATGCCGCGCCACGATCACGCCGGCGTCATCGACAAGGATGAGCTCCGTCTTGGTCCCGCCACCGTCCACGCCGATCTTCAGGTTCATGCCAGTTGGCGGCTGAGGCGGCCGCGGGCGCCGAGGCTGCGGTTGGATTCGATCGCCCCCGGCAGGTTCCGGCTGCGCAGGAGGGGAAGCGGGTGGCCCCGGGCCTGAAGCCACTCGACGAACTCGAGGGAACGCAGGTTGAGCAGCGCGGCGCCGGTGCGCGTCGAAGTCGGGCCGGCCGTCACGCCGTCGGCCATGCGCGTGATCGCGGCGCCCGGCACACCGCCGTGTGGGATGGATTCGCCGATGATCGCGCCGAGTTTATCCAGCACCGGGGCGTGCTGCGCGCACACCCGCGGCAGCAGCGCGGTGCCGGTGGCGAGGTAGCTGGCGGAGAGGGAGGACATGTTTAGTGGGAAAACGAGAACCCGACCGACCCAAACACATCGCGGCGCAGTTGGCCGTAAAATTCTTTCGTCCGGTAATTCTGCGTGTAGGCGAGCTGGAAGCGGGGCCAGTGCAGGACGAAGCCGAGGCTCAGGTCGGCGACGACGGGGCGTTTGGGTATCGAGGGGCTGTGCCGCCAGGAGTTGCCGTCGAGGAAGATGTCGCGGCCGACCGCGCGCACCTCGCCGCTGGCGTAGGTGTAGGCCGAAAAACGGTCGGGCCCGCCGTCGTTCGCCATGTTGCCGCCCCCGGGGCGGATCAGGTCGGCACCGAAATCGGCTGGCATCCGCCAGCCCACGCGCACCACCGCGCCTCCGGCCAGATGCGTGGCCACGTTGCCCAGCGTGACGCGGTGGCGGAGCACCAGATCGACGCCCAGGTCGGAGCCGGAGGCCTCGGCCCACTGCCAGGTGCGGTAGCGGCGTTCCCAAGAGAGCTGGAGGCCGGGTTCGTTGTGCAGCTGGTGGGCCCAGCCGTTGGCGTGGGGCACGTGGATGACATCGTGCCAGGAATTCTGGATCCGCTCGCCGAGCGCCGCGGGCCCGATCATGCCGGCGGACAACTCGACCAGCCGGAGCTGGTTGTCGAGCTGGGCGTGAAGCAGGATCGAGCCGTAGAGCCAGGCGGCGTAAGGCCGGTCATTGGCAATGAGCGCGGCCGATTCCGTGTCGGCCGGCGTGTAGATGTTGTGGCCGAGGGCGAACCCGGCCTTGTAATGCCAGTCCACATGCTCGGGATCCATCCACGGGATGAAGCGGGCGGCAGTTTGCACGAACGGGCGGGATTTGTTCAGGTCGGTCTCGCCGAGCCAGGTCATCTTGAAGCCGTTCGTGTAGTGGCGGTCGGTGCCGGCGAAATACTTGTCGTTCTCGCTGACGACACTGAACGTGCTGTGCC
>JAYTUA010000035.1:0-10864 GCA_043745015.1 Opitutaceae bacterium
GCGACCGGTCAACGGTTCTCGAGCCTCACCACCGACGCGGCCGGCCGCACGCTGTTCTATGGCGGCTCGGTCCTCACCACCGGGGCCCAGAGTTACAACGACCCGGTGCTGCTCGGCACCTCGACGACTTTTGGAGCATCTGCGCTCACGTTCAACAATACCGTCAACACGGGCCCCACCCTTGCCTCCCTGCTTTCCAATGGTTCGATCATTGCGGGGGCCAGCGACCTCATCGCCAATGTTTCCGGAGCCACGATCTTCAACAGCCCGGTCGGGCAGAGCAGCCGGGTGGGCGATGTGACGACGGATGCGGGGGCGGGGAGGACCTTGATCACCGCCAATTTCAAAGCCACCTCGGCCACCTTTGGGGATAACGTGACCTTCGATGGCGGTGCCACGGCCTTCACGATGGATACCACCGGCAACCAGGTTTATGCCGGCCCGGCTCCGGTCCTGCTGAACACCAATCTCACCTTCAACTCGGGGGCCAGTTCTGACGTCGCGGGCATCAGTTTCCTGCAAGGGCTGTCCGCCGGCGGAACCGCCCGCACGGTCACGCTGACCGCCCTGCAGGGCACCATTTCGTCGGCGGGCGACATTGGCGCCACCACCGCAAGGTTCAGCACGGTTTCGGCGGCCGGCAGCAATCTGGTCATCGGTGCCGACATCTGGAGCCAGGGGGATATCGCCCTCGCCATCGGCACGAATAATGACGCTACGAGCAACGCCTTCCTCGCCTTCAATGTCCCCACTCCCGCGGGTGTGGCCGCGGCGCATAACACCCGGATCGATTCCGCGACCGGCAGCATCATTTTGGGCAGCGGGGCGGTCACGGGCACGACGGACAAGACCGCGGCGCCGTTACGCGCCTCCATCTTCAAGAGCAATCCGGGCGATCTCTATCTCTTTGCCCGCAAAATCACCATCCAGCCCTTTGAGCGGCTGGCCGTTCGCCGGGGATCGCTCATCGCCATCGCCGACGGCACGACGGCGGCGGACGGCGGCATCACGCTCAGCAACACGGCCGCCTCAAATTATCTGGTGCTGGCCACTTCCGTGCAGGGCTCCCCGTCCATTTCGATCCGCTCGCGCACTCCGGCCAGCGTCATTAACCGGAGCAATGTCGAGGAGAAGGACCAGGGGACGGATCTGATTGCGGGTGCGGTGTTGTTCTTCAATGCCCAATTTGGCACGAACATGCCCACCCGCACGAGGTTTTCGCCTACCCCACTGGGTTCAACTGCTGGGCCGGCGGATTTTAATTATTCGACCCCGAACAATGGCAATATCCTGTCGAGATTGGGTTCGGTTGCGGTCACCGTCCTGCCCGCGGGAGGATCGAAGCAAATCGTGTATGTCGCCGACTTGGTCGCCAATAACACCCAGTTCCGCCCCCTCACAGGAAGCCTGGTCTATTTGAACCTCAGCACCGTGCCCGGATTTTCCCAATTGGTGGGTAAGTTTATCACGGAAGACCTCTTTGGCAACTTGCCGACGGGCGGGCTGGCGCAGCGGACAATTGTTTCAAACAAAGCTGCCCCCCTCAATACGGCGGAGCAAGTTTTCACGCCGAGCGTGCCGCGGGAAGATAACAGCGTCGCCCCCCCGGAAGCCGACCTGGCGGCCGCCGTGCGCGAACAGTTGCAGGCCCTCGGCATCTATGCCCGGGCCCTGACCCCGGCCGAGCGGAAGGCCCGGGAACGGTTGAAGGCGGTATTTGTCACCGTGCCCGAGCGCGAGCGTCCCACCGAGTCTGACTACGAGGTAGCCGACGCGCGGGTTGAGGCCCGGGCCATTAACGATGTACTCCGCTTCGCCGCCACCGCCGGCCTCATTGGTGAAAGCCAGAGCAAGCTCGATGATATCGCCCGGTCGCTGGAGGTGAGTTTTAAGAGTTACACGGATTCCACCGCCCAAAGCGAAAAGACCACGGAAGTATTGGTCGCGGAGTATCGCGACTGGCTGGAGGCCGATCACGGCCCCGACGCCTCCAAGGTGCTGAATTATGCGAAGGCCCTGAATACGACCCTCAAGAAGATCGAGATGCTGGGCCTGACCAAACAGGAACTCGAAGGGTCCAAGGCCCAGATCTATGGCAGTGTGCTCCGCGCCCGGCTCAATGTTGATCCCACCTTCTTCCGGGAACTGGTCGAGTCGATGGAACCGGGCACCATTTGGGATATCAAGAAGAACGCGACCAAGCCCGCCCATCAGCCAGCGGTGATTTCTTCCCTGCCCGCCCCGACGGGCCAGGGTGTCTACTGACCGGATCGGGGTGGGCCAGACTGCAGCCGGGCCGGATCGTTGCCGTGAACGCTGGCGGTGATTCCTATCTTGTGCCCCGGACGGGAATAGCTATCGAATGGGTTTGCCCACTATGGATACAACCCCTGGTATTCCCCAACAAAACCGCCGTTTGGCGGCCGTGATGTTCCTCGATATGTGTGGTTATAGCGCGATGATGGCCAAGGACGAGGCGCAGGCTCTCTTTTGCGTGGGCGAACTGGAGAAACTCCTGCGGGCGGAGATCCCGCGGGCCGGGGGCCGGCTGGTCAAGTTTCTGGGTGATGGCTCGATGGCCGAGTTTCCCACGGCACTGGCCGCCGTCACTTGCAGCCAAAGCCTGCTGGTCTCCATCGAAGCCAACAATGCCTGGGTCGCGCCGGCCAAGCGCTACGCGGTCCGCATTGGCCTGAATCTGGGCGAACTGGTCGACGTGCAGGACGACATCTTCAGTGACACGGTCAATGTGGCCGCCCGCGTCCAGCCCCTAGCTGATCCGGGCGGGATCGCGATGACCAGCCTGATTTATCTCCAGGTCAAAAACCAATTGAACCTCAAAGGCACCTACCTGCCGCCCCAGAAGCTCAAGAACATCCCGGAGAAAATCCGCATTTTCCTCGTGCATCCCGCCAAGGGGGGATCGCCCGCTGATAATTCGGCCCAGCACAAGAAACTGGCCGTCCGGGTGGCCGTAGGCATTGCGCTGCTGCTGGCCGTCGCCTGGCTGGCCCATCTGCTGCTCCGCAAGTGAGGCGCGTACCGGCGCCGCCGGCCCGGCCCGGGCGGGGCCACGATTGCGTTGCGTCAGGCCGCCTCGTGCTTTTGCCTCGCGCCCATGGCTCAGCCTGAAGCACCCAAGATCATTTTCTCGATGCTCGGCGTCTCGAAGAAAATCGAGCGCAAGGAAATCCTGCGCGACATCTCCCTGTCGTTCTATTTCGGCGCGAAGATCGGCGTGCTTGGTCTCAACGGCTCGGGCAAGTCCTCGCTCATGCGCATCCTCGCGGGCCTCGACCAGGAGATCGACGGCCGCGTGCACTTCGAGCCGGGCTACACCGTCGGCTTTCTGCCGCAGGAGCCGGCGCTCACGATGGGGGCCACCGTCCGCGCCTGCGTCGAGGAGGGCGTGAAGCACCTCACCGACCTGACGGCCGCCTACGATGCGAGCTGGGACGAACTTTCCGAGGCGGCCGACGACCAGGCCAAGGCCGCGATTTCCGACCGGCAGGCAAAGCTGCAGGAGCAGATCGACCACCTCGGGGCGTGGGATATCGCGCCGCTGGTGGAGCAGGCGATGGATGCGCTGCGGTGTCCGCCCGGCGACCAGGTGGTGGACCATCTTTCCGGTGGCGAGCGCCGGCGGGTCGCGCTGGCCCGGCTGCTGTTGCAGAAACCCTCCATCCTCCTGCTTGACGAGCCGACCAATCACCTCGATGCCGACTCCGTCAACTGGCTCGAGCAGCATCTCTCCCGTTACGCGGGCACGGTCATCGCCGTGACGCACGACCGCTACTTTCTCGACAATGTCGCGGGCTGGATCCTCGAGCTCGACCACGGCCACGGCCTGCCGTTCAAGGGCAACTATTCGTCGTGGCTGGAGCAGAAGCAGGCGATGGCGGTCGTCGCCGAGCGCACGGAGAGCAAGCGGCAGAAGGCGATGGCGCGCGAGCTGGCGTGGATCCGCCAGTCGGCCAAGGCCCGGCAATCGAAGGGCCAGGCACGCCTCAACGCCTACGAGGCCATGCTCAAGGCGGACGTGGCGGAGCAGGAAAAGCTTTTCGAGATCATCATCCCGCCCGGGCCGCGGCTCGGCGCGCTGGTGGTCGAGGCGCAGGGCGTGGCGAAGGCCTACGGCGACAACCTCCTGTTCGACCAACTTAACTTCGCCCTGCCGCCCGGTGGCATCGTGGGCATCATCGGACCCAACGGCGCGGGCAAGACGACGCTGTTCAAGCTCATCACCCGGCTGGAAAAGCCCGGGGCCGGCGCGTTCAAGGTCGGCGACACGGTGAAGTTCGCCTACGTCGAGCAGTCGCGCGACTCGCTCGAGGGGAACAAGACCATCTGGGAAGTCATCAGCGACGGGCAGGAGGTGATGACCCTCGGCACCCGCGCAGTAAACAGCCGCGCCTACTGCGCGCAGTTCGGCTTCACCGGCGCGGACCAGCAGAAGAAGGTCGGCGTGCTTTCCGGCGGCGAACGCAACCGCGTGCTGCTGGCGCGCGTGCTGAAGAGCGGGGCCAACCTGCTCCTGCTCGACGAGCCGACAAACGACCTCGACGTGAACTCCATCCGCGCGCTGGAGGAGGCGCTGGAGACCTTTGCCGGCTGCGCGGTGATCATCTCGCACGACCGCTGGTTCCTCGACCGCGTGGCGACGCACATCATGGCCTTCGAGGGCGACAGTTACGTCCACTGGTTCGCTGGCAACTACACCAGCTACCTCGAGGACTTCAAGAAGCGGAAGGGGAAAGAGGCCGACCAGCCGCACCGGATCAAGTACCGGAAACTGAGCCGGTAGGATTGGAGGGTTCGCGTCCCTGCGAACCGGCCCGCAGAGACGCGGGCCCTCCACAGTCACTCGAACCCGAAGAGGCGGCCCATCTCGCGGCGGTCCTTCTTGGTCGGGCGGCCTTCGCCGCGCTGGCGGGCGAGCAGGTGCTCGATCCCGGCCTGTTTGGCGCGCTCGTATTCGGCGGGCGGCGTGAGGTCGGCCAGGAATCCCGGCAGGAGCTTGGCGGCGACCCGGGAGCGCGGCAGGCCCGCGACCTTGAGCGTGCGGGTGAGCGCGCCGAGGCGGACGGTGACAATTTCGCCGACATGGATGTCGCGGCCGGGCTTGGCCTCGAGTTCGCCGAGGAGGACCTTGCCGCTGCGGCAGGCGGCCGTGGCGAGGGGGCGCGTCTTGAACACGCGCACGCACCAGAGCCATTTATCGAGGCGGGGATCATCCATTGATAGATAGCCTCATTCGAGGCCGGATAGAGGGCCGTTCAGGAATTTGTCGAGGCGGGGATCGTCCATGGGGATGTAGGCAGGGTAGGCAGATGGGGCGTGCAGGAAAGCAGGAACGGAGGTGCGCCTTGCGCCGGAATAATATCCGGCTAGCCTGCTCCCACGTTCATGAAAGTGCGTCCCTTCCTTATCCTCCTGTTTCCTTTCCTCGCCATGACCCTGTCCGCCGAAGCCAAGCCTGCGTCGAAAACCGAGTTCGCCACCATCGGAGGCGGATGTTTTTGGTGCACCGAGGCGGTGCTGGAGCGCCTGCCGGGCGTGTTAAAGGCGGTCAGCGGCTATGCGGGTGGCAAGGTGGCGGAGCCGACCTACGAGGCGGTCTGCACCGGCCGCACCGGCCATGCTGAGGTAATTCAGGTGGAGTTTGATCCGGCCGTGGTCAGCTATGAGAAAGTTCTGGAGGTTTTCTTCGAGGCGCATGATCCGACCACGCTCAACCGCCAGGGCGCTGATCAGGGCTCCCAGTATCGCTCCGTGATCTTCTACCACGATGAGGCGCAGCACATCGCCGCCGGCCGGGCCAAGCTCGCCACGCAGGCGCATTACGCCGACTCGATCGTCACCGAGATTGTCCCGCTGACCAAATTCTACCCGGCGGAGAAATACCACCAGGATTTCTTCAAGAACAACCCCACGCAGGGATATTGCACGTTTGTCATCCCGCCCAAGCTCAAGAAGCTGCAGGGCAAGGGCCTGATTCCGAAGGACTGAACAAGCTGCACCGGAGAAGCCGCGTCGGCCTTACCGCTCACGGACAAAGGGCACGAAACGCACCGGGATCAAGGGCCGCTGGCTGATTTTGCCGGCTTTCTTGGTGACCAGCATCAGGTCTTGGGCGCCGGCCCGTGGTCCGACCGGGATGATCATGCGGCCGCCGTCCTTGAGCTGCTCGATCAGCGCGGGCGGGATGGTGGCGGGGGCGGCGGTGACGATGATGGCGTCGAATGGTGCCGCCTCGGGCCAACCTTCCCAACCATCGCCGGTGCGGCTGTGGATGTTCTTGTAACCCAGCTCATGCAGCAACCTGGCGGCTTGGTCCGCCAGTTCCGGGACGATCTCGATCGTGAACACCTCGGCGCAGATTTCGGCGAGGACGGCCGCCTGATAGCCCGAACCGGTGCCGATTTCGAGCACCCGCATGGAGCGGGTCGGTGCGAGCTGCCCGGTCATGCACGCCACGATGTAGGGCTGCGAGATGGTCTGGCCGTGCCCGATGGGCAGCGGGTGGTCGCCATAGGCCTGCGGGCGCAGTTCGGCGGGGACAAACAGGTGGCGGGGCACCTTGCGCATGGCGGCGAGGGTGGCGGCGTGGGTGATATCCCGGAGTTCGATTTGTGATTCCACCATGCGATGGCGTGGGGCCCTGCCAGGCATCATCGGCGTCCCGGGCGGCAGCCAGAGGAAGGCTGAGTGCCGCGAGCACACCAAGGTGCCGGACAGGTCTCATGCCCCATTAATAATGCCGATCAGGCGGGGAAACAAGTCCCGGCCAACAAAAAAACGGCACCCGCAGGTGCCGTTGGCAGAGCCAAGCTGCGAGCTCAGGTGCCTTGGGCGGCGCGCGCGCGGCGGGCTTTGACCATGGCGTCGGTCAACCGGTCGAGCCACCTGATGGGCGCGATGGGGTGAGGGCTGAGGAATTCCTTTTCTTCCGCCACGGTCTGCCCGTGCTTATAGAGGACGCCGGGAATCACGCAGGTGCCGAAGACCCAGTCAGCCACGGGCATGATAAAGAAGCCGGAGATCGCCTCGTTGCAGTCGATGACGGCGTGGTGGCGGAGATGGAAGCTGTAAACCTTGCGCCAGAAACCGCCGAGGCGCGGGTGCTCGATGAGCGGGGACCAGCGCTCGAAGGACCAGTGCTCGATGGCATGGAAGATCTCGTAGATCAGCAGCGAGGAGGCCAGGGCGCTGTAGCCGCCGAGAAACCACGGCAGCGACGGCACCAGCCACTGGAGCAGCACAAACATCGGGGTTAGGCAGGCGGCAAAGATCAGGAAGGTATACCAGGGGAAGAAGGAGGCTTCCTTTTGCGCTTCCTTCACAATGGGGTAGAAATTTTCGACAAAATTCACTTCCAGGCCGCCGGGGGTGCGGCGGCGCGTGATACGGGTGAGACTGTGGTGGTGGGTGTGCTGGCGGTAGAAGTGACTGAGGAACGGGAGCACCGGCTTGTGCAACACATAGCGGTGGAAGAAATACTCCATAAAGCAGTTGAACATGGAGACGGCCAGAAAAACGGTGATCAGTTTCCACGCCGGGCCGGCAAGCTGCGTGGCCCAGACTGACTGGGGCGACAGCCACCAGACCAGGCCGAGCACGATGGCGAACGAGACGGTGACGACGAGGAGGAAGAGGGGGAGGGAGAACTCTTCCTCAACCAGGGGTTTCGTGGAGATGTGGTCGGACATGTGGCAAGAACGTCCAAAAAAATCAGGCTATTGGCAATCGCCGAAAAATAATATCTCGGGCCCGCTTTTACAGTCACAATGGATGCAGCGTCCGCTCGACTTCCGACGTATCTCCATACACTGCGTGACATGGCTGAAGAGAAAGCAGTGGAGCCCGGCGGCGCGGCGGTGACAGTGGACTTTGTCCGTCACCGCAATGTCATGCTGGTCCAGGCCGACTTTGGGCCTTTGTGGGTGGATTACTACCTCCATCAGGCCGATCACCACCTGCGACCCAGCTTGGAGCATGACGCGCTGCTCAAGCAGGCGTTGGTGGCGTTCACCCTCCACGCCGCGGCACGCCCGCGCCACGAGCATCTGGCGTGGACCATCGGGCTGCAGGAACCGCGGCTGAACCTGTTCCTCGCGGCGGACAATGAGGACTGCACGGTGACCGGCCGGCTGTTCACGGAGAACGTGCGCGAGGCGGCCGGGAATGTTTTCTTCAGCGAAGTGATGCCTGGTCGCGGCGCCGAGAAACGGCGCAGCGTGGTGAACTTCGCCGGCGCGGAACTGTTCCGCGCGGCCGAGGCTTTCTACACAGGCAGCGAGCAGCGGCCGGTGCGGTATTGCGACCTCGGCAAAGAGCGTTATGCGCTGCTGCTGTCGCATCCCGACTGCGACGAGGCGTGGTTGCGCCGGGTGCAGTTGACCGACCTGGAGACGCTGGCCGCGACCGAGACGCTGGCCCGGATCGAACGGCGCCTTTACCGGTGGCATTGCGGGTGCGAGCAACGAAAGATGCTCGCGGCGCTGGCCCCCGCCGCCCGGGCGGACCTGGGCGACCTGTTCGGGGAGAGCGAGGTCATCCAGGTGGAATGCCCGCGTTGCGCCGCGACGCACCGCATCACCCGCGAGGCGATGGAGGCCTGGCTGGCCGGCGCGCCCCAGACGCCATGAGCGTCGGGGAAATCATCGGCACGGTGCTGGGGGTGATCGGCGTCTGGCTGATGATCCGGCAAAATATCTGGGGCTGGCCGGTCGGGCTGGTGCAGGTGGCCGTGTATGCGTGGGTCTTCTACGACGCCAAACTCTACTCCGATGCGATCCTGCAGGTTTTCTTTTTCGCGATCCAAGGCTACGGCTGGGGGCACTGGCTGAAAAACAAGCACACCGCCGCCCGCCGCGACCTGCCCGTGACCCGGCTGAGTCGCCGGCAGATTGCGGGCTGGATTGTCGTCGGCGCGATCGTGAGCGCGGGCTGGGGTGAGTTCATGCAGCGCACCACCGATGCGGCGATGCCCCACTGGGACGCGTTCATTCTGGTCTTCAGCCTGATCGCCCAGTGGCTGCAGGCGCGGAAAACTCTGGAGAACTGGGCCGGCTGGATCGGGGTGAACACCGTGGCGATCGGCGTCTACTGGGCCAAGGACCTGCGGCTCACCAGCGGACTCTACCTGATTTTCTGGGTGCTGGCGTGGTGGGGCTGGCGCGAGTGGCGGCAATCCATGAAGGGGGCGGCATGAGCAAAACCTTGCGCATCGCCGTCTACGGGCCCGAGTCCACGGGCAAGACCGAGCTGGCCGGCAAGCTCGCGGCCCATTTCGGCGCGCCGCTCGTGGCGGAATATGCGCGGGAATTCTGGGACCAACACGGCGCGATCGCGCTGGGCGACATCCCGGCCATCGCGCGCGAGCAGTGGCGGCGCGAGGACGAAGCTCTCCTTCGCCAAGGCTTCGGCGGGCAGGCGGCCCCCAAGCTGATTATCTGCGACACCGAGGCGCTGACGACCGTGCTGTGGAGCGACCTGCTTTACGGAACATGTCCGGACGACATTCGGCGTGAGGCAGACCGCCGGGCGAATGGCTATGCGCTCTACCTGCTCCTGGACATCGACGTGCCTTTCGCGCCCGACGTGCAGCGGTGTTTTCCCGACCCGGCCGACCGCGAGAAAGCCATGCGCATCTGGCGCGGGGCGCTGGAACGGCGGCAACTACCGTTCACCACGATCTTCGGCGACTGGGTGGAACGCGAGCGACTCGCACTGGAAGCGGTCAACCGGCTGTTGTCCCGCTGAGCGCCGGCGGCACGGGTGGGACCGGGGCCTTGAGGTGGAGCCCGTGCAGGAAATCAAGGGGCAGCGCACTGTCGCCACGATCCTTGCCGTCTGACCAGTGCAGGCCGAGCGACCGGGGATTGGGCACCATGGGGAAAAAGAAACTCCCGGTCCGGGTCTCACCCGGGGCGAGCGTCAGGGGCAGCTCAATCCGACGCCGGTTGAATTCCCGTTCCATGGCGTTGCGGTTGCTTTGATTGATGCTGATGACGGCGAGGTAGTAGAGCGGGAGGGCGACAACGGTGGCGGCCGAGGTCATGATCCCGCCGGCAAACGCAGCGCCCGCACCGGCGCCGAAGATAAGCACCGCCGGCGCAGTGTAGCGCACGAAGGCGAGGCCGGTCTCCTTATATTTTTGCTCGAGGCTTTTGCTCTCATTTTCCAAGGTCCACGGCTTGGCCCCGGCGGGTCGCGCCGTGCCAGCATAATCCGTCAGAGCGGCGGTGGAAATGGCAAGGGGCTGGCTGCCGGGATTGTGGAGGGTGACGACATATTCATCCCAGAACGCGTCGCGCTTCCATGAACCGGGCCCGTTGTAGGTGATGACGCTGTTCAGCATCGCCCCGAGCGGCTGAGGGGCGAAGGCCACGTTGAGCAGTTGAGGCGGCGGCGTGTCTTTCCTGGCCTCCTTGTATCTGTTCGATACACAGCCCGGTGAAGAAGGCGGAGAAACTGAGAAGGAGGGCAACGGCGGCTACGCGGTAGCGCGGCCGGGCGGAGACGGGGGTGGTTTGGTGTATAAAGAAATATTTCAACGACGGGTGCGGCTAGGGATGAACCGGTGCTTTGGCGTCAACCCTGATTCACGGGACAGGCTGGGCGAGGTGCAGGTTGGCGAGCGATTTGAGTTCCAATACGAGATCCACCGGCGTGTCGCCTGACCGGCCCTGGACCATGAGCCGCTGCGGCCCGGGTGTCATGGGGAAGAAAAAGCTTCCGGCCATGTTCTGACCCGGGGCAATCGTTAGTGGCAGAACAAGCCGACGCCGGTCGAATTCAGCCTGCACCTTGCCCTTGTTCTGGTGGTTCATCACCGCCACGGCAGTGATGTCCACAAGCG
>JAYTUA010000036.1:0-10707 GCA_043745015.1 Opitutaceae bacterium
ACCATGGCCGGCACGGTGGTGTCGGCGGGCAGGTCGACGTGGCCGACGAAGGCCGAGGTCTCGCGCCCGGGCAGGTCGGCAAAGACCCCGTCCACATCGGTGCGCTTGAGGCCGTGCAACAGGGCGCCTTCCTGCAGTGGGTCCACCATGGCGGTGATGCGGGTGATCTGGTGGTGCCGGTGCGCGAGCCAGCCAGTGATGGAGAGCCGGCCAAAACGAATCCAGCCGGAGTCGCGCGGTTCCTCCAGCGCGCCGTGAAAGGGCGGATTGGGCAGCGAGTTCAACGGTTCGGCCACCGCGCCCGAGACAATCTCGTCGGCCAGGGCCGCGAGCGGCACGGTCGGGCGGTGATGGTGGAGCCGGAGCAGGGGATTGAGCAGGTCCGGCAGCAGGGCGGGAAAAGTTTTGGGCGGCGGGCTGGCGGGCGCCCCCGCGTCCACCGTGATGGCGGTGCGGAAAATTTCCGTCCACTGGTTGGTCTGGTCCCGGACTTCCAGGCGCAACAGACTCGCCCCGGCGTGGGGCTCGACGAGGATGGTGAAGCCCAGGTAGGGCGGGCCCGGCCGGTGCAAAAACCGATCATCGAGTCCCGGCTTGGGCAGGCCCCAGATGGCGAGGAAAGGCCGGCCGTCGATCCAGGCCCGGAGGTCGGTCGTCAGCCGGTTTTGCGGCGACCACAGCCAGCCGGCGATCCAGGATGGGCGGGCCGGGAACTGCCAGTCGACCGGCCGCACCTCAATCTCGAACTGCCAGTGGAGTGTCTCGATCATGGCGTGGCCGCAAGGGCGGCGGCGAGGGCGGCGTGGCGGGGCAGGAGAATCTCCGCGCTGAACCCGGCGGCAACCCGCGCGCGGGCGCGGGCGGCGAGGGTGCGGCCGATTTCCGGTGAGTGGAGCAGCCTCGCCATGCCTTCGCCGAGGGCGACGGTGTCGCCCGGCGGAATGAGCGTGGCCTCGAGGTCGGGCCGGGCCTGCTCGGGCACGCCATGCACGCCGGAGCTGAGGAGCGGCACGCCGCAAGCCATCGTCTCAAGAATCACGCGGGGCGACGATTCCTCATAGGTCGAGCAGACGAAGAGGTCCGCCGCAGCGTAATAGGGGAAATAGTCCGCGGTCGAGGGATGCACCGCGAGATTGGGACGGCCGATATGGGCGAGCAGGTCGGCCAGCACGGCGTCAAACGGGGTGTCGCCACCGCCGAGCATCACGAAACGCGTGCGAGCGGCCAGTTCCGGGTAGCGCCGCCAGAGCAGGTCAACGGCGCGGGCGAAGATGTGCTGGCCCTTGCGGTCGCACACCGTGCCGACGTTGGCGACAAGCAGTTCGCCGGGCCGGAGATGAAATTTCGCCCGCAACGCATCGCGCGGATTCTGAGCCAGCCAGCGGTCGATGCGAACGACGTCGATCCAGCCGGGGGCGAGGTGATGGTTGGCGGGCCGGCCGTAATCCAGATGGTAGCCGCGCGTCGAAGCGGTGGTGAAGGACACGCCGTCGGCGAGCGCGAAGGCCTCGTCCACCAGCGCGACGACCTCGGGATGAACGCGGCCGATATAGAAACTGGCGGGCGTGGTGCTTTCGTGGACGTAGAGCAGGACGCGCCGTCCCGCTGTCTTCGCGGCGTGGACGGCCCAGAAGGTCGTGAAGGTGTTGCAGACGACGAGATCGAAGGCGCTGAAGTCGAACGTCTGGCCGATGGTGCGGATCGCTTCGTGCGCTGTCTGGGTGGAGCGGGCGGCGAACACCGCCCCGGCCGCGACAATCTTAACCTTGGAACCAAATTCCTCGAAGCGAGGCCGCAGCGGGCCGTCGTCCGGGGAGAGCACGGTGAGCTGCGCGCCGAGCGAGGCGTAGTGGCGAGCGAGATCGACGAGGAACAGCGGTGCGCCCTCGAGGTTGAGATTGTGCGTGACGAGCAGAACCCGGCGGGGGAACGCGCTGTTCGTGGTCAGCGGAGCCGGCCGCAATGGCGGCACAGCCAGCAAGGTTTTTGGCGCGCGGAGTTCGAAGTCCTCTTTGATTCGCTTCACCTCGTTTTCAAATTCGGCATCCTGAGTGAAGGCAATACCGGCAACTTTCAGTGCGGCCTTCAAACGTGCATACGTTGGCAAAAAGGAGTAAACGTCCTGCGGCGGATACGCGGCCTTCTCCTCCTCGCTGGTGAAGAGCCGGCTGCGCTGGACCGAGCAGAGGTGCAGGCTGCCGTCGGCCAGCTCGGCATAAAGCCGCAGGCAGACCGGGTTGGGCAATTGCGCGGGGACATCGATGATGCCGAACAGGCCGCACTTTTGCGCGTTGGCGAATTGCGGGTAATACGCGGCCGGGCCGGGCGAGGCTTGGCCGTGCCCGATGGTCTGCCATACCTGCAGGTCGAAGGTGGCGAGCACGCGCTTGATCGGCTGGGTCTCGTGGAAAAGGTAGCCCAGCACGGCAACGCGGCCGAAGCCGCAGCGCGTGATGGCGGCGGGCTCGTCAAGATGGCCGCGGAAGGGCTGGTGGGGATGGCGCAGATCGCGCGGGTAGGGAATCTGCGCGACGAGATTTTCCGCCAGCTGCTCCACGGTCGGGCCGGGCGAGCGGCGCTGTTCCCGCAGGAGAATCTGGAGCGCCCGGCCAAATTCATGCCAGCGCAGCGGACCGGAAGGCGTCGCCACTTCCGCCGGGGGATTGGCCGGTGCGACTTGATAAGCGATAGTCTGGCAGGCCGACCAGCGGCCCTCGATCTCAAGCGCCTCCAGCACAACCTCGGCCGGGCCGGGGGCGAGATCGACGACGACGTAGAACTCGGCGAGTGCGACAGGCCGGCCTGTCTGGAAATGCGCGGCGAGGTCGGCGCGCGGGAGGCCGTGGACACCGGGAAAGATCCGGTCGCCTACCCGCGCGCGAATATCGACAAAAGGTCCGCCGGCCTTGGGCCACACCCAGCCGCGCAACGTGTGCCGGCCCTGCGGCAGGGTCGCGCCCGGCCCGGGGGATTCGACGTGGCTGAAGCTGAAGGGCGACTCGTGCATCCGGTGGGAATGGTGTGGCTCGGGTAGGTTTGCTGTGGGCGGGGTGCCCTCACCCCGCTGGTTTCAGGTGGCGCAACCCGTGCCTCGCGGGGTGAGGGCACCCCGCCCACAACCAGCCATTGATCCTTCGCCGGGCGCAGGATGACAATTCATTCTTGATATCATGGGCGCTCACCCGAGCCAGGCTTCGCGGACCACCTGCAGGTGCCGGGGGAGGGCCCGGGCGTGGTGGTAGTGGCGGGCGGCGCGGGCGTGGGCCATCGAGATCATCTTTTGATTGCCAGCGAAGTGATCGGCGAGCGCCATTTTGAGGGCGGCGGCGAGTTTGAAAGGGTCGCCGGCGGGCACGAGATGGGCTTCGTCGGTGTTGGTCAGCATCTCGGCGATGCCGTTGACATCGGTGCTGACGATGCGCGGGCCGAAGACCATCGCCTCGAGCAGGACGCGCGGGAAGGATTCCTCGAAGCTCGTGCAGACGAGGATGTCGGCGAGCCGGTAGAAATCGTAGATGTCAGGCGTCTCCGGGAAAATCTTCACGTCATGCAGGCCCATGAGCTGAATGTCCTCGGTGAGCGACTCCATGTAAAGGCCCGCGCGGGCGCCGACCATGACCCACTGGATCTTCTTACCCGGATGGAGCGCGGGCAGTTCCTTGCCGAGCAGGTCGATGCCGCGGATGTAGATGTGCTGGCCCTTGCGCTCGCAGACCGAGCCGATGTTGACGACGATGACGGCGTCGGGATCGAGCCCGTGCTTGCGGCGCAAGGCCATCTTGTCATGCGCGGCGGCGAACTGCTCGATGCGCGTGAAGTCCACCCAGCTGGCGAGCGTGCGGAAATTGTCGTTAACGTTCAGCTCCTCGTGGAGGTCGCGGGTGGCTTTCGCCGTGTAGACGACGCGGGTCGCGAGCCGGAAGGCCTCCTCGACGGTGTCGTGCATGAGCGGAGGCAGGAGGGGAGCGAAGAAGCGCTTCACGGCGTTGCTCTCGTGGATGTAGAGCGCGGAGGACTTGCCCAGGTGCGCGGCGAGATGAATGCCCCAGAAGGTCAGCATGGTGTTGCACACGAAAACATCGGTCTCGGCCCACGAGCGCGTGCCGGCGAATTTCTTCAGCGCCGTGTCGAAGGTCGCCGGGGTTTTTGCGCCGAGCAGGGCGGCGGCGTCCCAGATTTCCACCTTGAGTCCGGCCTGCTCGAAGCGGGCGCGGAGCGGGCCGTCCTCGGGCGAGGCGACGGTGACCGCCACGCCCGGTTGCTCGGCGAGATAGCGGGCCAGTTCGAAGATGAAGATCGGCGCGCCCTCAAACTTGAGGTTGTGGGTGAGCACGAGCGCGCGGAACGGCCGGCCGGTCTGCGCATGGCGCTGGTGGTAGGGATTGAGCGGCAGGTTGCGCGGGGGGAAGTCGAGTGCCTCGCTGTGGTAGGGATCGCGGTAGGTGCCGTGGCGGGCGATATACTCGACGTGTTCGCGCTCGGCGTAGGTGTGGCCGCGCGTCGCGCTGCCCACATGGCGGAGCACGGCCTGCGGGGTGACGACCGAGCGCTGGCCGGCGGCCCCGGCGCGCAGGCAGTAGTCCACGTCGTTGTAAGCCACCGCGAGCTTCGCCTCGTCGAATCCGCCGAGCTGGCGGTAGAGCGCGGTGCGGGTGAGCAGGCAGGCGCCGGTGACGGCCGCGACGTTGCGCGCCGCATGCGGGAGAAACAGCGTGCCGAGATCCTCGGCCGGCTCGCGCTCGAAGAGGACATGCGCGAGACCGTCCTCGCGGCTGAGGGAAATGCCGGCGTGGTTGATGGTGCCGTCGGGATACAGGAGCTTGGCCCCCACGACGCCCACACCCGGCACACTGAGCCAGCCGGCCATGTCCTCGAGCCAGCCGGTGGCCAGCGCCTCGACATCGTTGTTGAGATGCAGCACGAGCGGGGTGTCGGCGCGTGCGGTGCCAAGATTGACGAGGCGGGAGTAGTTGAAGCCTTCGGGTGAGGCCGGAGCCTTCACTACCTCGCAGCGCAGGTCGGTGCGGGCGGGCAGCGAGGCGAGATAGGTAAGCGTGTCGGCGTCAGTGGAGTTGTCGTCCACGACAACGACCTCGACGGATTCGCGTGGCGTGGTGCGCGCGAGGGAATCGAGACAGGTGCGGAGGAGGTCGGCGCGATTTTTGGTCGGGATGACGATCGTGACGGGATTATCGCGCAGAATGGCGGCATCCCACTTCAACTGGTGCAGGCAGAGCGCATAGTGCTTGGCGAATTCAGGCAGCATCGGCTCGGCGCGGAGCTTCCGGCGCTGGACGGCCTCGGCGATGCCCTTGCGCGCGGCCTCGAAGAGGTAACCTTTCTGGTCGCCGCGGGTCGCGGTGCTCTCGGCGTGGGCGCGCCAGTGGTAGCCGATGAACGGCACGTGGACGACATCCTTGGCGTCGATCAACTCCCCGCAGCGGAGGAAAAGGTCGATGTCCTGCGCGCCGCTGAACTCGGGCCGGAGGCGTCCGGCCTTTTCGACGATGGCCCGGCGGATGACGGAGAGATGGTGCGTGTAGTTGTGCGTGAGCGCCATCTCGGGGCTCCAGCCGCCCTTGAACTGCGGGTCGTAGCGCCGGCCGGTGTCGTCGATCTTGTCCTCGTCGGTGTAGAGGTAACCGGCCGTCGGGTGGCGGGCGATGGCTTGGGCGACATGGAGCAGTGCGTCGGGCGGCAGCAGGTCGTCATGATCGAGCAGGGCGATGAACTCGCCCGTGGCGGCGTCGAGGGCCGAGTTGGTGGCGCGGGCGATGTGGCCGTTTTCGGGGCGGAAGACCGGCTTGATGCGCGGGTCGGTCTTGGCGGCTTCCTCGAGGATCCGGCGGACGTGAGGCGAGGGCGAGGCGTCGTCGGCGATGCAGAGCTCCCAGCGCGGGTAGAGCTGGGCGCGCAGGCTCTCGAGGAGTTCGCGCAGATATTTCTCCGGTGTGTTGTAGGCGGGGACCACGACGCTGATGAGCGGGCCGCCGGCCTTGACCAGGGCCGCGGCGTCCTGCTGGAGCACGGCCTGCAGGCGCGGGGTGAGGCGGTTGTGCCAGCACCAGCGCGTGTAGAGATCCTGGTCCTTGCGCCGGACGATGGCCTGCGGGATTTTTTTCTCTTCACCGTGGCTGAGGGTGGCGGCGAGATGGTCCTGCAGGCGCTTGATCTCGCCGTGGGCCTGCGCCCAGCTGTCGAACTGGTAGCGGCCGAGCAGGCGGCCGCGGAGAAAGGCGAGGAGGACCTTGCAGAAGAGGAACGTGCGGTAGATCGGGATCGGGCCGGAGTGCTCGTCGCGCCGGTCGAGATAAATGCGGCGGGCGAAGGCGAGGGGGCGCGTGCCGTCGCCGGTCTCGGCGAAGATTTTCAGGTTGGCCGGATTGGGCGTGTCCTTCCGGATATCCACCAGGCCGTAGTAGCCGGACTTGAGGGCGTTGGCGTGATCGGCACGGTGGGCGGCGACATCGGGCCGGTCCTTAGGGAAGACCAGGCGGTTTTCGGTGAGGACGCCGGTGGTGGCGCTGAGCTGGGCGATGTTGCGCCCGACGCCGAAGATCCAGCCCGTGATGCGGAACTTGTCGTAGCCCGCGTTGATCCAGAAGCCGGGATTCTCGATATAGCCCAGGAAGCGGTCGCCGATGATGACATCACTGGTGGCGGTGAGGACGTCGCGCAGGACGGCGTCGGTCTCGCGGCAGAGTTCGCTCCAGGCGGCGCGATGAAAATGCCAGTAGAGATAATGCAGGGTCTGGTAAGTGACGGCGGCGCGGAGGATGCGCGGTGGCTTGGTGGCGTCGGCGGGCAGAGCGGAGGTGTCGAGGGCGGTGCGGAAAAATTCGCGCCACTGGACGCCGTCGTGCCAGTCGAGGGCGAGTTCCTTGGCGCCGCGCCAGACCTGGACGCGCTGGATGAAACCCGTGCGCCGGGCCGCCAGCGAGCCGCCGAAGGCCTGCTGGGTGTCGGGTCGCTCGAGGCCATAGATGCCGAGGTAAGCGCGCTTGTCCACCCGGGCGCGGATATCGACGCAGATTTCGGTTTCGCCCGGATAAAGCCAGCCGACCACCTCGAGCCCCGCGCCGGCGGGCCGCCAGGAGGCGGGACTGTCGAGATGGAATTGAGGCGAAGCCGGGGCAGTCATGCTGATAGCCGGAAATTAAGCGTTGGTCACGGCAGGGGAGTAAAGCCTGTTCCGGCCGGAGCGCCGCCGGCAATAATCGGGTTGGCAAGGAGTGGGGCTTAAATTTATCTGCGGTGATGGAATCATCCGTCCCCGCCGTGCCGCCGTCCCGGGTGGAAAGCCGGCTGGCGCTCGGGGTTTTCCTCCTCGGGCTGGCCTTCAGTCTTTGGGGCGTGGGCGTGGGCTGGGAGAGCAAAAACCTGCCGGGTGGCGAATTCCGCCAGGCGCAGACCGCGCTCTCAACCTACTGGATCAAGGCGGAGAATAATTTCGCGCTGGCGTATCCGACCCCGGTGCTGGGCCAGCCCTGGTCGGTCCCGATGGAGTTTCCGCTCTACCAGTGGACGGTGGTGGTCGTGAGCAACACGACGGGCTGGGGCCTGACCAAGGCCGGGCGGGCCGTGAGCATCGGGTGCTTTTATCTGTGCCTGCCCGCGATTTTCCTGCTGCTGGCCCGCTGGCGCGTCGCGCCGGGCCGCCGCTGGCTGGTGCTGGCGGTGGTGGTGACCTGTCCGTTCTACATCTTCTATGGCCGGGCCTTCTTGATCGAGACGATGGCGCTGATGTTCAGCCTGTGGTTCTGGGTGGCGTTCGAGCGGGCGGTAGCGGAGCGCCGCCAGGCCTGGCTCGCCCTCGCCGTGCTGGCGGGAACAGGCGCGGGTCTGGTCAAGGTGACGACCTTCCTGCTCTACCTGCTGCCGGCCGGGTGGTGGGCCGGGACCCGGTGGTGGGCGGCGCGGAAAACCGGCGGGCGGACGGAACTGGCGTGGATGGCGACCGCAGTGGCGGTGCCGTTTGCGGCGACGCTCTGGTGGCTGCATTTCGCCGATGCGACCAAGCAGTTGAACCCGCTGGCCGGATTCATCACCTCGGAACAGTTGAAGGATTTTAATTTTGGCACGGCGGCGACGCGCTGGTCGGCGGAGCTGTGGGTGATGAAGGCGCGCATTTTCACGGATGAGCTTACTTCGTTGCCGGCCATGGTCCTGCTCGGCGTGGTGGTCTTGCTGGTGCGCGCGACGCGCTGGCGCGAAATCGTCTTTTGCCTGGGGTTGTTCGGCGTGGTGCTGGTCGTGTTTCCCGTGCTCTATGCGGTGCACGACTACTACTATGTTGCGAACGCGGTGCTGCTCCTGCTGGCCATGGGGCTGGCGCTGGTGGCGCTGGCCGAATCCCGGGTGTCGCGCGGCATACTCGCTTTGGCCGTCGGCCTGACGCTGGGGGGGCAGATCTGGATATACGCCGACCATTATTATCCGCGACAGCACCAGATCACGCCGGGCGGAAACGGCTTGTCCGATTCCCTGCGAACCCTGACCAACCCCGATGACGTGATCGTGATTTTGGGGCAGGACTGGAATTCCATGCTGCCGTATTATGCCCAGCGGCGGGCCTTGATGTTCCGCGATGACATCGCGCGGGACGGGGCCAAGGTCGAGCGGGCGCTGGCCGCCCTGGCCGGGCACAAGCTCGGCGCGCTCATCCTCGTCGGCGAACCTGATGGCCGCGAATGGCTGATCGACCGGGCGGAGGCGCGCGGCCTGGCCCGGACGCCGCTCTACACCTGGCGGAACGCCCGCGTCTATCTGCCGCAGGCGCGCCAGAACGAATTGCTGCACGGCCTGCTCGAAAACGATTTTGCGGAAGTTGCCCTGGCGCCAGGGGTGGTGCTGCCCCGGGACAAGGTAGCAGGCCAATGGTGCGAGCTGGCCGCGCTGCACCGCTGGCAGCGCCGGCCGTTTCACGCGATGCAGCCGGCCCCGGTCCGGTTCTTCGCGACCTTTGGCCCGACGTATGACGAGTCCGGCGGGATCATGAAATACGGCGCGCATCCGGTCACGCGGCTGGTCTTCGCGCTGGCCGCCGGCCCGCACACGTTCCGCAGCACCCTGCAAATGCCGCTCGAGGCCTACCGGCTGGACCTGCCCGATTCTGAAACCACGGACGGCGTGGAAGTGAGTTTGTTTGCCCTCGGTCCGCACGAGGAACGACGCCTGCTCGCCACCCGCTATTTTGATCCCCGCCACCACCGCGAAGACCGGGGCAACCAACGGCCGTTGGAATTCACCTTCACCCTGCCCGCGGCCGGGGAGGTGGAATTGTTTTTCGGCCCGGGTCCCTCGGGCCGGGACACGCGTGACTGGGTTGCCCTGGGGCCGCTCCAGATCGAGTGATCGGCCGGTTCAGCGGATCGTGATGCGGCTCCAATAGCCCCAGTCAAAACTGGGGTTGTCGGCGGGTCCGGGATAGATGGCAAACACGAGCGTGCCCCGCAGCGGGCCAACTTTTTCGATCAGGATATTCTGCGGCCCGCGGTCAGCCGGTCGCCGGGCCGGATCGAGGTTGCGCTGATAAAGCACGCGGCGGCGGCCATCGGAAAATCTCTCCAGCACCACCACGTCGACTCCATCACTCTGGGCCGGTCCCGTATAGGCGCCGGCGAGCAAGCCCACCGTTGCCTCGATCGTCGTGGCGTCCGGTGCAGTCGCAAAATGCAATTCACAGGGTGCGTTGGCTGTCACGGCCGGCTGGCCGGAAGGTTTGATGGGCTCGACGCTCCATGGGGTGAAGATCGCGCTCGGCGCGGGCGAGGTCACGCGGGCGAAGGTCGCGGGGGTCACCGCCTGCGATTTCATCCGGGGGTCGGGCGAATCGGGCCGGACAGCAAAGTTGAGGGTGACTCCCGGCAGCGGGCGGCCGGACAAATTATTTTCAAGCAAGGGGAATGCGGCCGGCGGCAGATAGAGGTCACCGTCGGGACTCACCGCAACCGGGTTGGGGGCGAGTCCCAGCCGCTCGGTGCGCCAGCGGATGAAGCCCGCCTGCTCCTTGAGGGGTCCGGTCATCACGAGGGCGCTGACTTGGTCGGAACCCAGCGTGGCCAGAATGGCCTCCAGCTGGTCGACGTCGTTGACGTGGCGATCGGGCACGAGGATGGCGCGACGCTGGCTGTAATACGGGAGCAGCGTGTTCCAGTCGCTGCCATAGACGAGCATCACGCCCCGGGCGGGCACGGCTTCACGGATTACCTCCGCCAACCGGGGTGGGGGCGGCGGAATTGAGCGCAAGGCTGCGCCGAACCCCTGGACAAAGTTCGCCGCCTGCAGTCCGAAAAACACCAGCAAGATCAGGGCCTTCGGGATGGCGCCGAGCCGGGCCGATTGCATCAGGCCGGCGAGTACCGTACCGGCGGCCGCCGCGGCGAAGAAAGCGGCCGGGTAATGATAGTACTCATGCACGGCATAGAGATTGGCGAACAGCAATGGCCCGAGCAGGTAACCCGCGGCGCAGAGCAGGGCCGCCCGCCGGTAACGCGCCTCGATCCAAAACAGCGCGGCGGCGAGGGCCAGGATGGTGACGTCGGAAAGCACGCCGAAGGTCAGATGTTCGTGGATCTTGCGCCAGAAATCCGGATCCAGCCTTTGGGCGACGGTGCCGTAGTTCCAGGTCCGCAGGTTTTCCGACGTGAGGAACGCAGCGAAAGGATTCGCCCGCTTGAGGGCATCGCTGAAGGCGATCCAGCGCAA
>JAYTUA010000037.1:0-36460 GCA_043745015.1 Opitutaceae bacterium
CCGTAATTGAGCGTGAGGCCCTTGAGGTCGCCGTCCTTGAAACGGTAGTTCACGAGCATGGAGGCGTTGTTGTCGGCGACGCCGCGCACCATGCGGCCGAGGGCATCGCGCATATTGAGGTGCGAGTAGGTGGCGACGACCGAGAGATTCTCGGCCACCTGGCCCATCAGCTCGAATTCATAGCCCTTGTTGTTCAGGTCGGAGACCAGAGTCTGGGGCGCGAGGGGATCGTTCTGCCGGGCGGGATTGGGCACGGTGACGTTGGTCTGGGCGATCTCGAAGTAGGCGCCGTTGAACGAAAGCTTCTGGTTGAAGAATTCAGACTTGAAGCCGTATTCCGTCTGCCCGCCTTCCCGCCAGAGGGGCAGGTTGTTGGCGATGACCGGCGAGGCGTTGTTCGAGTGGCTGTAATAGAGCGAGACATTGTCCCGCACCTTCCACAGCAGGCTGTAAGTCCGCATATCCTTGTTGTCGTCGAGGACGTTGGCGGCATTGGCGATGCCGGTGGTGGTGTTCCAAGTCCAAGACTGGGTATTGGTGAAGTAATGCAGGAAGCCGCCGGTCAGATAGAGCCGGTTGTCGAAGAAACCAAAACGCTGGTTGATGAAGCTCTGCGAATTGGTGTAGGAGCTGCCGTTGTGCGCGGTCAGGTTGGCCGGATAGACCGGGTAGGCGTAGGTTGTCGGCTTGCTGAGGTCGATGGAAGGCAACGTGCCCGGATCCTTGACGCGATTGTGGCCATACTGGCGGGAATAGCCAAAGCCCACGACGGTCTGGGAGCTGACCGGACCCCATTGGTAAGTAATCAGTTCATCGGCCTGGAAGTTGGCCGTCTGGAGGCGGGTCCACTGGATCTGGCCGCGCACGCCGATGGCGCCGGGGTTGAAGTAGGGCGAGGCGGTCGCGACGTAAGGATTGGTGGTGCTGTTGTGCGCGAGTGAGCCGTCGACGAGGGCCCAGGTTTGGTTCAGGGTGAGATCACCCGTGTAGGGGTTGTAGCGGCTGCCCAGGCCGGGCAGGCCGTTCACAAACTCCTGGTCGGCATCCGAGTAGTAGTGGCGGCCGTTGGCGGCAAAACGGAAACTCATGTGCTCGTTGACGCTGGTGGTCAGCGTCGCGAACAGGTCCGCACTGTGCGTTCTCACTTCGCTCCAAGTCTGGGTGCCGTTCAGGCTGTTGTAGCCGAAGCCCGGGGCGAGCTTGGGGTTAACCGTGCCGGAGACGGTGGCGGGATCGATGAGCAGGGCGGGCTCGCGGAAGAGAAAGTGCTCGGCCGCGACGGCCTTGACCGTGAGCTGGGTCTTGTCGGAGATGCGCCAGGTGAGCATCGGGGCGATGGCCGTGTTGCGGTTCTTGCCCGCGGAAGACCAGTAGGTGCGCGTATCCTGGTGGGAAGCGACGACGCGATAGGCGAGGTTCTTGCTGTCGGCGAGCGGGCCGCCCCAGTCGAGCACGGCCTTCTGGGCGTTGAACTGCCCGAGTTGCAGGCTCAAGGTGCGGGACGGACGGAACGAGGGCGACTTGGTGATGATGTTGAGCGAACCGCCGGGCGCGCCGGCGGGCGAGAGGATGGCGTTGGGGCCCTTGGTGACCTCAATGCGGTCGATGATGCTCTCCTCGACATTGTCGGCGTCGGCCGACTGGAGGAAATTGTCCACGGTGCGGGCGCCGTTCTGGGTTTCGAAGCCGCGGATGATCATGCGGTCCTGGAACTGGATGCCGCGGCCTTCCTGCACGCCGGCGATGTAGCGGGTGACGTCGAACACGCGGTTCGGCGCGAGATCGTCCATCATGTCGCGCGTGATCACCGAGAGCGAACTCGGGGTGTCAAGGAGCGGGGCGCGCACGCGCACAGCTGAGACCGCCTCGCCGGCGCGATAGCGGTCGGCGGAGTCGGCCGAGACGGTGAAGGGGGACAGCACCACGACCTCGTCGTTCTTGGGGGCGGCCGCAGCGCCGGTCGCCTGCGCAGCCAGCGGGACGGACGAAGCCAGCAACAACAAGGACAGCCCGAGGAGGGCGGACGATTCGGAACGGCGAGACTGGGCTCGCGGAGTAAGCAGCATGTTCATGGGGGTATGGAGTGTCGGTTTTTCCGCCCGGACTGGCCCACCCAAAGGGCAGGCAGTTATCTCCGGACGTATCGAGGGAGGGTCAATCGGGGGTTCGACGTCTGGAGCCTGCCGGGGCCCGGGGTCGTGGCCAAGGGCGCGGTTACTTTCCACGTAAAATGGATTGCCGTCTCGCCGGCCGGGTCCGCACTCTCCGCCATGGCCGCCGCGAAACCCCTGTCGAATCCGCCCACCTTGCGGGAGATCGCCCATCGCGCCGGCGTGAGCCACACCACGGTGTCACTGAGCCTGCGGAACCATCCCTCGATTCCCGAGCCCACGCGCGAACGCCTGCGGCGTCTCGCTGACGGTCTCGGCTACCGGTCCAATGTGCTGGTTTCCGCCCTGATGAGCCAGGTGCGGCTCAAACAGCACAAGTCCGGCCCCGAGATTGTCGGCTTTCTCACCGGCGGGCCCTCGGCGGACGACTGGAAGAACCACTCCGCCAGCCTGGGTTTTTATGAAGGCGCGCGCCGGCGCGCCCTGCAGCTCGGCATGCGGATCGAACCGTATTGGCTGGGTGCCGGGGGTGCCGCCGCCGCCGCCACCTGCCGGATGCTGCAGGCCCGCGCCATCCGCGGCAACCTGATCACGCCGTTCGCTGTCCCCATCTATGAACACGAGCTCGACTGGGCCCACCTGATCTGCGTGGGCCTCGGTTACGCCTTCAACCACCACGCCCTGCATCGCGCGACCCACAACCATTTCCGCGGCTCCTTTCTCGCCTATGAAAAACTCCGGGAGCTCGGCTACCGCCGCATCGGCCTCATGCTCGACCGCGACGACCAGAACCGCCGGGTCAACTACGGCTGGCTCGGCGGCTACCTCGCCGCGCAGAACACCCATGGGGTCGCCCGCCTTGAGCCGCTGCTGACCACGCACCACGAGGAGACCCAGCAGCTGAAGGCGTGGCTGCGCACCGCCCGCCCCGACGCCGTCATCGGTTTTGGGCCGAAGCAATTCCTCGCCCTCGAGCAGATCGGCTGCCGGATCCCGCGGGACCTCGCCTTCGCCGCCCTCGACGTCGAGCAAACGCGCCTCGACCACGTCGAGGAAGTCACCGGCATCAACCAGAATCTCCAGCTGATCGGCGCGACCGCCGTGGACATTCTCGCCAGCCAGCTCTACCACAACGAGCTCGGCCTGCCCCAGCGCCCCGTCTACAGCATGATCGAGGGTTACTGGGTGGCCGGCCGGACGGCCCCCGCCGTGCCCGCGAACCGCCGGTGACAGGGCGCGATTCGTTCGAGTCAGGAATTTACTTTGGCCGGACGAGCCCTTTACCTCTGGCCCATGACCTTTGCCGAAATCCGCGCTGCGCTGCCCAAGTCCGCCCTCACCACCCTGGACGGCCTGCCGTTCCCGAAGATCGCCTCGGGCAAAGTCCGCGAAATCTACGATCTCGGCGACGCCTTGCTCCTCGTCGCCACCGACCGGCTCTCGGCCTTTGATGTCATTTTGCCCGACGGCATCCCGGGCAAGGGTGCGATCCTCACGCAGATGAGCAACTGGTGGTTCGCCCAGACCAGCGGCCTGATCCAGAACCACCTGCTGCCCGACCAACCCGGCGAATTCGCCCGGCGCGGGATCACCAACCGGGATCTGCAACTCCGCAGCATGATCGTGCGCAAGCTCACGCCCCTGACCATCGAGTGCGTCGCCCGCGGTTACCTGATTGGCAGCGGCTGGAGCTCATACCAAAAATCCGGCGAGGTCTGCGGCCTCAAGCTGCCCGCGGGCCTGCGGCAGGCGGACAAGCTCGCCGCGCCCATCTTCACGCCCACCACCAAGGCGCCCAAGGGCCAGCACGATGAGCCCATCAACGACGCGCAAGGGGCGGCGACCATCGGCGCCGGCCTGTACGAAAGGGTGAAGACCCTCAGCCTGCAGCTCTACTCCTTCGGCCATGACCGGGCGAGGCAGGCCGGCATGATTCTGGCCGACACCAAATTCGAGTTCGGCACCGACGACGCCGGCGGCCTGTTCCTGATCGACGAGGTGCTCACGCCCGACTCGTCGCGTTACTGGCCCGCCGCCGAATACCGGCCCGACTGCTCGCCGCCGAGCTACGACAAGCAGTTCGTGCGCGACCACCTGCTGGCGATCAAGTGGAACCAGTCGCCCCCCGCGCCCCGCCTCCCCGCCGAGGTGATCACCCGCACGCAGGAGAAATATCTCGCGGCGTTGCAAAACCTCCTGGGCTGATCCCCGCGTGCGCGCCAACCCCCGCTTCCTGTTTGTCGCACTGCTGGCCGGTGGGCTGGCGGCTCCGTTGCCGGCGCGGCTGGGCGAAACCCTGGCGGAGATCAAACAGCGTTACGACAGCCCCACCACCCAGACCCGCCGGGACAGCGCCCTGTGGCTGTTCGAACGGGGGGACGACGGGCAGTTGCTGTACACGGTCACGTTTGACGCCAAGGGGCGGTCCGTCGCCGAGGGCCTGAAGCCCGTGAAGCGGGCCCGCTTTACGAAGGAGATCGCCCTGGACTTTATCGAGAGCCAGCTCGCGCCCTACCGCGACTCCAAGACGCTGCAAATTATCACTGTGGGCAAAAAATACCGGTTCGCCGGGCAAGACTTCACCTGTGGCCGGGATGAGTATGTCGTGCTGGACGAGCCGCGGGGCCTGCTGCTGATCTGGAGCCAGGTGGTGAATCCCGCCGTCATGGTGATCAGCCCCGAGATGCTCCAGCGGGGGAATTGACCGCGGGGCCGAGTTTTCCGCCACATCACGTTCCGGGCTGGCAGAGGCACGAAGACTGGATCTGCAGATCGGCCTTGCGCCAGGTTTTCTTGAACTCCGTGCGGGCCTGCTTTGCCTCCGCCGTCTTGTGCTGCAAGGCCAGCGCCTCACCGAGGCCAAACAGGGACCAGCCGTTGCTGGGTAACCGCGTCAGGTCTTCGCGATAGACTTGCTCCGCCTCGGCGGGGCGACCCGCGTGCAACAGGGCGGCCCCGAGTGAGTGCCTCACCGGAATAATCCATCCCGGTGGTTCATCATAACGCAGGCCGTCCTCGGCTTGCACGGCTGCGCGCAAGCGGGCCAGGCCCTCGTCCGTCCGGCCCTCACGGATCAGAATCTCCCCATCGAGCATGGGCGTGACGATGGCTAGCACCGCCTGGCAGGTGTTGTTGCCTGCCGCCAGTTGGTCAACCGTCACGGCCTTGGTCGCCTCAAGGTATGCCGCCCGTTCCCGGCGGGCGGCGGTCGTGTCGCCCTTCGCCGCCAAGGCGATACCTCGGGCCGCCAGCTGGAAGGCATGGGAAAATGGCTTGGAGGCCGGCAGCGCGGGCGCGGCCAGCACTTCGTCCCAGCGGCCGAAGCGCACAAGCGTCTCCAGCGGCATCGCCAGCCAGGCCTCGGCCACGAAGCCAAACTCCTGCATGAATTCCTCCGGCAACCCGGCGACCAGCGCGCGCATGTGCTCAAGCGCGAGCGCGCTCTGGCCGGTCATCATGGCGGCGTAAGCCAGCATGTGTTGGTTGTGGGCGACGTAAACCGGCAGGAACCCGGTGGCCGGGCCGACGACTTCACGAAAACGCCGGTCCGCCGCCACGGCCTTTTTATTCGAGTCGATCGCGTCCTGCCAGCGACCAACCCGGATGTAGATGTGCGACGGCATGTGGACGTTGTGCGCGAGCCCTGGCTGGAGGGTGAGCAACCGGTCCGCCGCCGCCAGGGCGCGCTCCGGCTCGGGCGAGGCCTCGACCGCGTGAACATAAAGGTGATTCGCAAACGGGTGATGGAGGTCCAGCTTCAACACGGCAGTAAGGGTCGCCAGAATTTCATCCGTTCCCGGCTGGGGCCGGCCCTCCGG
The DNA here is from genome assembly GCA_043745015.1 of Opitutaceae bacterium. GTDB lineage: Bacteria > Verrucomicrobiota > Verrucomicrobiia > Opitutales > Opitutaceae > Lacunisphaera. The sequence continues at coordinate 5,930 of JAYTUA010000037.1, forward strand.
GGTCCACTGGTCCCACGGGCGCAAGTCCATCATGGCCTCCGCAAAAAGCACCCCGACATCCGCATCACCAGGATAGTGCCGCCAGACCTCGCGCATGGCGTCGGCATAAGCCAGATCGAGCGGCGCCCGGTTTTCGGGCTGGGGATCGGCATAGCGTCGCGCCAGCGCGTTCACGAGGGCCCGCTCGACCGGCGAGGCGTGGGTGGCGGCCTGCGCCAGGCCGAGTTCCTTCCAGGCCAGGGCCGCGGCCGGTGGCGGCACGACCGGGAAATTGATGTGCGGACCGCTCGCCAGGGCGATGCCCCAGTGCGCCAGGGCGCATTGCGGATCGAGCCGGGCCGCCTCCTGGAAAGAGCGGATGGCCGCACCGTGATTGAAGCCGTAGAGAAAACGGAGGCCCTGGTCAAAATAGCGTTGGGCCGCAGACGAGTCGGTGGTGACCGGACGGTGGTGGGAGCCGAGGCCGGCGAAGAACGGCATGGCGACCGGAGCAGTGGATTCAACGGCGGAGCCGGTGATCGCCAGTCCGAGGAGGCAGGCAACAAACGCGGGGATTTTCATGGGGAAACGGGGTTGCGCACACCTGGCGGAGGAACCTCACGCCGAGATCGAGTCGTAGACGACCACCTTGCTCCAGAGGTGGGAGTTCTCAGAGACGAACTTCTGGTGCAGCGGATGCGCCTGATAGACGTTCTGCCCCGCGACGTCGTCGAAGGTGAGCAGCTCGGAGGCGCTGTAACTGTTCTCCACGACGTCGCGCTTCTCGGTGCTGGCCGGCACACCGACATGGATGCTGCGGACGGTTTCGATCTGCGCGAGGCCGCGGATGCCGGCGAGGAGCCGGGCGAGATCCTCCTTGGAGCCGGGGTTCTTCAGCCAGAAGAAAACATGGTGAACGAGTTTGGGAATCGGTGGGGTCGGGTTCATGATAGGTGGGGTCAATCAAACGCGGCCCGAAACTGAGGTCGAATGCAAAACTAGTCCGGCCACCTTACAGCCGGTTGGCCTTCAGGTCGCGCAGCGGGTAGTGCGTCCCGCGCCAGGTGATGCCGCCCTGCCAGTGGGTGACGACCATGGAGCGCAGCAGGATGTAGCTGAAGACCGCCATGCCGGCGGGCAGAAACAGTCCGTGCCACCAGCGACCGCCGGCAAAGCGGGTCTGGTCGCAGCCGACGGCGAGCATCACAGCGATCGTCGCGGCGTAGCACCACCGCGCGTCGCCGGTGGTGGTGAACAGCGCCACAAACGGCCAGAGGTAACCCAGCAGGGTCAGTACCACCCCGAGCGGCGGAACCCACAGGCGGTAGTCGGCCCCGGCATAGGCGTTCTTCGTGAGGCCACGGATCATCTCCGGCACGGATGCATACCACGACACCGAGATCATGCCGGCGCCGAGCACGAACTCGCTGAATCCGCCGGCTTTCATCAGCTTGCCGAGCTTGATGTCGTCGTCGGGGCGGAGCCGCAGCGGCTCATGGCCGCCGAGTTTGCGGTAGGTGGAGGTGTGGACGAGGTTGAAGGCGCCCACCCCGCCATGGGCCCGGCTGCGCGGATCGGGTATGCGCCACGGCCGGATCCCGACGGTGAAGGCGAAGCTGAACGCGTTGACGCAGATCCCAAGCAGGTGCCCCTGCTCGGTCAGCCGCGGCACCGCCGCCAGGTGGTCGAGGTTCTGCCCCCGGGCGTAGGCGACCGCCCGCCGGAGCACATCGGGGGCGAAATGAATGTCGGCATCGGTGAAAAGGATCCACTCCCCGGTGGCCTGCTGCGCGCCAATGTGGAGCGCGTGGGTTTTGCCGATCCAACCGGCGGGCAGCTCGCGGACGTGCATCACGCGCAGCCGCGGATTGGCGGCGGCCAACCGGTCCAGCGCCGCGCCGGTGGCATCTTCCGAGCGGTCGTTGACCGCGATGAGCTCCAGCTCGGGATAGTCGAGGGCGAGCATGGTGGGCACGGCGGCGCCGACGGTTGCGCCCTCGTTGCGCGCGGCAAAAACCAAGCTCACCCGCGGCCAGGCTGACGGGGCCGCCGCCGGGAGCGTGGCCAGCCGCTTCAGCCGGCGGTTGCCGCGGAAAACCTCCTGGGCCACGAGGAGCCAGACCAGCAGGATGAGGGCGGCAAGCGTGATCGGCCAAGTCATGCTCACATCGGCGGGTTGGTGCCGCTGGGGCCGAGCCGCGTCACGCGCACGCGGCGCACCCGCTCGGCGTTGGCCTCGAGTACATCCAGCCGGTATTCGCCCACTGTCATCATATCGCCGCGTTTGGGCAGGTGGCCGAAGTGCCGGCCGGTCCAGATCGCCACCGTCTCGCGCGGCGTCCACTCGAGCGGCCAGCCGGTCTCGGCCTGCAATTCGCGCAGGGTCAGACTGCCGCTGACGGTGATGGCGTGCTCGGTGCGCTCATAGATCGGCCCGCTCTCAATGTCGGTCTCGTCGCGGATGTCTCCGACAATCTCCTCCAGCACGTCCTCGAAGGTGACGATGCCGGCCAGTCCCTTCTTATCGTCGAGCACGACGGCCAGATGGCTGCGGGCCGTGCGGAAACGCTCGATCATGGTGTGGATGGGAGTCTGCAGTTCAAAGGCCAGGGCCGGACGCATGAGCGGCTCGAACGAGGCCTCGGGCCCGAGGGCCTGGATCTGCCAGAGCCATTCGCGGACCAGCAGCATCCCCACGACCCGGTCGAGGGAGCCGGAGCAGACGGGGTAGCGGCTGTGCCCGCTGGTCTGCGCGATGCGGAGGTTCTCGGCCAGCGGCCGGTCGAGCCACAGGGCCACCACCTGATCGCGCGGGCGCATGATCTGCTGCGCCGTGGTCTGCCGGACGCGCAGCGATTGCACCATGAGCTTGTTGATCAGGGCGTCGCCGGGGTGGCTGTGACGGGCGTGGGAAAAAACGTATTCGAGTTCCTCCGCGCTGAAGGCGTGATCGCTTTCGCTAACCACGCCGAGGCCCGTCCAGCTGATCACCCGGTTCGCCATGGCATTCAACAGCCAGATGAATGGATAGAACACGTAGTAAAACACCATCATCGGGCCGGAAACCCACAGCGTCACCGGTTTGGCGTGCTGGATGGCCAGCATCTTGGGGGCCTGCTCGCCAAACACGATGTGGAGAAAAGTGATCAATACAAAAGCCACCACAAATCCGATCGTGTGCACGACGGCCGGGTCGGTGATGTCCCATTGCGCCAACAGCGGCGCAAGCCGCCGGGCGACGAACGGCTCGCCGACCCACCCGAGCCCCAGACTCGCCAGCGTGATGCCGAGCTGCGTGGCCGACAGCACCGCATCGAGCTGGCCGATGGCCTTGAGGGCCAGCTTCACCCGCCAGCCACCCTTCTTCGCCAGCGGCCGGAGCTGGCTGGCCCGCACTTTCACCAAGGCGAACTCAGCGGCCACGAAAAACCCGTTCGCCGCGACGAGGACGATGATGACGAGGGATTCCAACGTGAGGCCGAGCAGGTCGTTCATGGGCGGGAGGAGAGGTGCCCACATTACCGAGGCGGGGTAGGCAAACCAGCGGGAAATTTTTTCTGCCCAAGTTCCTGTTGCACAAGGATTGGCCCGCACCCAAGCTGCCGCGCATGGCCGTTTCCACCTCCGACAAACTCGCCAACCGCATCCTGCGGGCGCTGGTCATCGGCATGATCCTCGGGGTGGTCACTTTGCTGGCCGGGCCGCACCTCGCCCTGCCCGCCGGCTTGCAGGCGCTGCTGGGCCACGGCGGGGTGAAATCCGCCGCCACGCTGCTCGAGGCCATGCGCGGGATCTCGACCGTCCTGCTCGACCCCATCGGCCGGATTTTCCTGCGCCTGCTGTTTTTCGTCATCGTGCCGCTCGTCTTCGCCTCGCTCGCCACCGGCGTCGTGCAGCTCGGCCGGCCGGACAAGCTCGGCCCGCTCGCCGGCCGCACCTTCTTCTTTTTCTTCCTCAACATGGCCATCGGCGTGGCCCTCGGCCTTGTGATGATGAACACGCTGCACCCGGGCGGCTTCGTCGATGCCGACACCAAGGCCCGGCTCATGGCCGAGTTCGGCGGGGCCGCGCAGAAGCATGTCGCCACTTCCGCCGGCCAGACGGGCCTGTCGCTTGCCGTCATCGTCGAGATGTTCATGCCGGCGAATCTCTTTGCGGCGGTCGTCGGCTCGAGCACCGCGCGCATCGGCGACGTGCTGCCGCTGATCCTCTTCGCCATCCTGGTCGGCGTGGTCGGCATGTCCTTCCCCGAGGAAAAGCGCCGCCGCCTGCAGGACGCACTGGAGCTGGTCTCCGGGCTGATGACCGGCATCGTGCACCTTGCCCTCCGGCTCGCGCCCTACGCGGTGCCCTGCCTCATCTACAGCGTCGTGGTCAAGTCGGGCCTCGACATCATCAAGGCGCTCGGCGTGTTCGTCCTCGGCTGCGCCGGCGTGATGGCGCTGCACCTCTTCGGCACGATGTCGGTGTGGCTCAAAGTGTGGACGAAATGGAGTCCCCGCGCCTACTTCGCGACGATCAAGGAGGTGCTCGTCACCGCCTTCTCCACCAGTTCCAGCAACGCCACCCTCCCCGCGGCGCTGGAGAACGCGACCGAGAAACTGAAGCTCTCCCCCAGCACCGCCGGGTTCGTCCTGCCCCTCGGCACCACCATGAACATGAGCGGCACCGCGCTCTACGAAGGGTGCGTGGTGCTCTTCGTGGCGCAAGTCTTCGGCGTGGACCTGTCGCTCGGCCAGCAGGTCACGCTGCTGTTGCTCTCGGTGCTCAGTGCCGTGGCTGTGGCGGGCATACCCGGCGGTTCACTGCCGCTGATCGCCGGCCTGCTCATCACCTTCGGCATACCGCCCGAGGGCATCGGCATCATCCTCGGCACCGACCGCATCCTCGACATGTGCCGCACCGCAACGAACGTCGGTTGCGACATGACCACCGCGCTCGTCGTGGACGAGCTCACGAAGAAGGCCGAGGCCGGGCGCTAGCGCCCGAGCGCCTCGTCCCAGTTGTGCCGGGCGCGCTGCTCGGGTGTGAGCTCGGCGACCTTTTCGCGTGTTTTTTTGTCCCGGGCCGCCGCAAAGAGCGGAATCTCGTCGAGGTTCACCGGCACGACCCCGAGCTGCAGCGAACACATCTCGTCGGTCGCGTTCGGCCCGAATTGCACCGGCTGCGGCGGCGAGAAGGGATTGCCGGGATTGGCCGCGCTGTTGTCAAAGACCCAGCGGCAGCGGACCCGCGCGCCCTTGGCCAGCAGGACCGGATCGCGGTAGACGTAGCGGTCCTGCCACTTGAAATTCCACCGGCTGATGTCCAGCAGCGGCCGGGTCGAGCCGTCGGGGTTGACCACCTCGGCGTGCACCTCGCGCGCGATCAGGTGCATGTGCGGCAGGATGTTCATCAGGATACAGTCCGCCGGGATCTCGAGCGTGTCCTCGACGGTGAACTCAGCAGCGCCGGCCGGAATGTCGAGGTTGAAGCTGCGCAGCAGGAGCGTGTCCATGATGCGCTTCACCGGTTGGCGCATGAAATAAATTCCGACCTCCGACTGGTCGGTCTCGGGTTTGCCTGTCGCCCGGTAGTGGATCTGGAAGACGAGGTCACCGCGCAGCGGGATCGCGCCCGCCGCGATGCCGGCGGGCAACGACCGGGCGGTCATGCCGGGCACGCGCCCCCCCAGGTAGACGGCCGGCGGAAAGCCCGGCGTGCCAAAGCTCATGAACCCGTTGCCACCCTCGGCGGCCTCCCGCTGCCGCGCCGTCCCTGTGAGGTCGACCCAGAGGTCGGCATGGTGCAGGGCGCGGAGATTGCCGGGGCGAATCTCGATCGCGGCCACGCCCAGCACCTCCGACTCGGGTATCCGCGCCCGGTCGACCACCTCCGCCGGCACCCCGGCCAGGGAAAAGGGCACGGGGAAAACCTGGTAGGTGTCGGCCGGGCCCGGCGGCACGTTGAACGGCTGGCTCATCTGCACGATCAGATCGGGCTGGCCCAGGGCCCAACCCCCGCCCGGCGCGGCGGGCGGAACGGGCGCGCTCGAAAGATCGCCGGCGGCGGCCCCGGTGTCGGCCCAGCGGACCAGCAATTCGATTTCTTTTTCGGTAAGTCTCCGTTCATCGAGGAAGGCCCCGACCGGGCCGTCGGGCAGCCATGGCGGCATGTGCCGCGCCTTCACCGCCTTGACGATGAAGCGGGCCCGCTTGGCCGCGTCCGGGTGCGTCAGCAGTGAAAACGGCGCCACCTGTCCGGGTCGGTGGCATTCGACACAGTGATGATAGAGAATGGGGGCAATGTCCCGCGCCCACGTGGGTGCGGCGGGTTCCGCGGCCCGCCCGGCACACCAGACCGCCAACCAGACCAGCCGCCCGCGCCTCATGGCCGCACCGGTTCGGGAATTGAACAGCCAAACCCAGGCCGGTACGGAAACGGGCCCGGCTGCCCCGCCGCCAGCGCCTGGAGCACCGCGCGCAAATCCTCCTGCGTCGCCGCCGGCCGGGCCGGGCCGAAGTCATCCACCCGGTTGTCGATCCGGCCGCGGTAGAGCAATGCACCCGTCGCCGAAAAAACAAAGGCCTCCGGCGTATAGGTGGCGCCGGTGGCGCGCACCAAGCGTTGGGTCCGGTCATCGGTCAGCATAAAGCCCAGGTGATATTCGGCGGCATGGCGGCGCAGCACCGCCGGTTCGATCGTCGGATCAGCATAGGCCCCGACAAAGTCGAAGCCCCGCGGGGCAAATTCCGCGGCGAGCGAATTCAGGACCGGCACGCTGGCGTTGGCCACCGGACACTCCGGCGACAGGAAGACCACCACCTGCCAGCGACCCGCCGGGGCGATGCGCGCACCGTTCAGATCCCGCAGCTCAAACCGGTTCAACCAGCCTGCTTGCGCCACCCCGCTGCCGAGCCCCAGCAGGCTGGCGGCAACAAGCAGGCATCGGAACAGGCAGGACATGGCAAGGGGAGGATCCCCTCATTCGTGGCGATAGACCCGGATGTAGTCGATGCGGTATTCTTGCGGGAACTGCGTGGTGTTGTCCGGATAGCCGGGCCACAGGCCGCCCACGGCCAGGTTCAGCAGGAGAAAGCACGAAATGTCGTCGAACACCCACTTGGCGCCGGCCGGCAAGTCCGCCGCGGTCCGCGAGTGATAGACCTGCCCGTCGAGCAGCCAGTCGATCCGGCCGGGCTGCCAGTCGACGGCAAACACGTGGTAGGCCTCGCTGAAGGTCGCGCCGCCGGGCAGCACCGTGTGCCTGGTCAGGCCGTGCTGGGCCGAGTAGCCGGGGCCGTGCAGCGTGCCGTAGAGCGTGCCGGGTTGGTGGCCGATGAGTTCGACCACGTCGATTTCGCCGCAGGCCGGCCACGGCACGTGGTCGATCTTGTCGCCGAGCATCCAGAAGGCGGGCCAGATCCCCTGCCCGCGCGGCAGCTTCAGGCGGGCCTCGATGCGGCCGGGGCGCGTGGAGAACTTCCCGTGCGTCTTCAGGCGGGCCGAGGTGTAGCCGCCGGCGGACGTGCGCACGGCCCGCAGCACCAGCGCGCGGCCGTCGGTGGCGTCGGGATCAGCCACGATGAAGGAATTTTTCCGCGAGGCCGTGTAGGTCTGCAGCTCCTTGTTGCCCCAGCCGTTGTCGCCGAGGTCGTGGACCCACTTGGCGGGATCCGGACCGGAGCCGATGGGCTGGGCGAATTCATCCTGCCAGATCGGAATGGAGGCATAGGTGGGCATGAGGAGGAAGGGGGCGGCCAGAATGGCGAGATACCGTTTCATGGGCCTAGGCGGTGACGGGGTTGCCTTTGCGGGCGGCCAGATCGCGCTCGATCTGTTTCACCTGCGGTTCGTCAAGTGAGTAGAAAAAGATGGCCAGGCCGGCCAGCAGGGCGAAGACGCCGGGCAGCAGGCTGAAGAGGAGCGTGATGCCATGGATTACGCGGGGCGTCTGCGCCGCGTTGGCCACGAAACCGTAGTAGCTGAGCAGCCAGCCGATCGTCGCGGCGCCGATCGCGAGGCCGACCTTCTGCACGAAGACCGTCGCAGAGAAAATCAGGCCGGTGGCACGGCGGCCGAACTTCCACTCGCCGTAGTCGGCGGTGTCCGCATAGAGCGACCACACGATGGCAGGGGTCGGCCCGGCGGCGAAGCTCGCGATGATGTTGAGCGCGTACAGGACCGGCAGGTTGTGCGGGTCGACGAAATAGCAGGCCCCGATGCCCAGCGCGTTGATGATCGTCAGCCAGATCATGAGCGACCGGCGCGACCAGCGGGCCGTGAACAGCTTGGTGGCCAGCGCGCCGAGAATGAAACAGAGGAAGCCGACCAGGTTGAAGGTGCCGATGGCCGACTCCTGCCCGACGACATACTTGAAGTAGTAGATGCCGGCGCCGTTGCGCATGCCGGTGTTCGTCAGATTGAGAAACGCGACAAAGAAGAGCACGAGCCAGGGGCCGTTGGACTTCAGGTCGCCCAGGTCGCGGCCGAGCGAACCTTTCTCCGGTGGCGGGGAGGTCACCCGTTCCTTCGTATGGGCGAAGGTGTAGATGAACATGCCGACCGAGAGCACGGCGAAGATCGCCATGGTGTTGCGGAAACCGTCGGCCGGCGCGCCACCGGCCGGCGTGAGGAAATCCTTGAGGCCGGGCACGAGCCAGCCGATGAGCAGCGCGCCGAGGAAGGCGCAGGCGAAGCGGTAGGAGGACAGCGAGGTGCGGTCCTCGGACGACGGCGACATGACTCCCATCAGGGCACCATACGGCGTGTTGATCGCGACGTAGGCGATGAGGACCGCGCTGTAGGTGACGTAGGCGTAAACGAGCTTGCCGTGTTCACCGAGGGCGGGATTGGCGAACATCACGAAGCCCAGGATACCATAGGGAATGGCACCCCAGAGGATCCAGGGCCGGAACTTGCCCCAGCGGGAATTCGTGCGGTCGGAGAGCAGGCCGACGACGGGGTTCAGTGCGGCCACGGCGATCGGCACGATGAACATCAGCGTGCCCACGGCGGCGGACGGCAGGCCGAAGATGTCCGTGTAGTAATATGCCAGGAACAGGTTGAACGCCTGGAAGTAGAAATTCGAGGCAGTGTCGCCGAGGCCGTAGGCGAATTTTTCCTTGAAGGACAGGCGGGCGCTGGAGGGAGGGGTCACGGCGGGGGGAGGGGTTGGGGTTGAGGCCGGGGCGGAACGCCACGGATCAAACGGACGATGCGAACCGGGGGCGCATGACGGAAGGGAAAAGCGCGGGGGCGGAAGCGCGCACCGGACCAAAAACCGGTGCGCGCATGACCCCTAAGCGCCCCCGGAAACCACGCGGGATTTCCAAGGGCAATCGTTGCCGGCGGGGCTCAGAACTTGATCCCGTACGAGATCTTGGCCGAGAGCGGCGACTGGTAGATCAGGCCATAAATGTTCCGGTCATTGAGCAGATTATCCACGTTGAGTTGGACGTATTGCTCGTAGCCGCGCTGGTCCTTCCAGTTGTAGATGGCGAATCCGTTGATGAGATACTGGCTGGGGGCCGTCAGGATGAGCAGCTTGCCCGCGGTGTTGTATTGGGCCTGGCCGGCCCCGTGGGTGATACCGGAGAAGATCACGCGGCTTGAACGCCAGTTGCCACCGATGCCGAGGGACAGACCCTTCAGCGGGCTGTGTTCGTCGAACTTGTACTTCATCAGCATGCTGACGGAGTTCTTCGGCGTATCATCGCCCGGATACAGATTCTGCTTGTGGGTCGAGGTGTCCGTGGGGTCGCCATAGGCCTCGGCCAGCGTTTGGCCGACGAGACCGAAGCCGCCGTTCGGATAGTACCAAGCGGCCCACCGATCCTGCGGATACGGGTATTTCACGTACTGCGCACCCGCGATCTGCCGGACCGACGAATTGATCGAGGCCGTCAGGATGACCTGCAGGTTGTCGTTGGGCGTGAACATCAGGGTGCCGTCCCAGCCCCTCGCTTCGTTGATGACCTGGTAGGCGGCATTTTCGGAACCGTTCTGGAAGCCGGCGGCGTCCAGGGTGGCATTGTTGATGTTCGCCAGATCGGCGATGCTATTGCCCATGAAGAGCCAGCCCGGCCAGGCGCCGTTGTGGTCAAACACGCTCTTGAAAACGGCATCCAGATAAGCCGCGCCTTCGGGTTTGCTGGCGTTGAGGTAGATGGAGGTGCTGGGATGTGAAGCCTTTCCGGAGATGGGCGAGGTGGGGGTGATGGCACCGGCGGCATTGGCGGCATTCCACGCGGCCACAACTTTCGCATCGCTCTGAATCGGCGCCTGCCCGGGATTGCCGGCGTTGTCCGTCACATAGAAACCGCCCCACTGGACGTTGTAGACGATCGGCTTGTTGGGATCGAAGCGGACGTGGCCCAAGGGGGCCGGCGCATACCACGGGGCGCCGGTCCAACCGGTCTTGGTGACCGTGTAGTGGCTGATGGTGCCCGTGAGCTTGCCTTTGAATAGGTCAAACTTGATGCCGTATTCCTTGCTTCTGGCCGTATCGGCTCCCACCGGCTTGCCCGTTGCGGCATTGTGCTGGGTCCCGAAGTTGGGCTGGAAGCCCTGGGACTTGAGCGCGTAGACCGAAAGCTCGTTCGTAATCTTCACCACAATGCCGTTCTGGTAGGACTTCTTCTCCACCTGGTCGGCGCGGGTCGGCCCGATGACGGTGGGGGTGGCGCCCGGCGAGGTAATCCGCGTGTCCGTGGATGAGTTGTTGTTCTTGTCCTTGCGGATACCGTTCATGAGGATGATCCGGTCGCTCACGCCGGCAAACTTCAGCGCCTTGAAATAGCTGTTCAGATAATAGGCCGAATCCCAACCCTTGTTGAGGTTGTTCTTGTCGTTCTGGTACAGGCCCGGATCCGGTTTGCCGTTACCCTGCTTGCCGAAGGTAATCGGAGTGAGGTCGTTGGGGCTCTTGTAGCTGTAGAACCCGGGAGGTGTCGCCCAGGAAGCCAGGCGCAGGTCGTTCACAATCTCAGAATAGCCGCCGAGGATCTGCTCTTCCATTTGGTACCATTTGCCGGCAAACATCGCTTTGCGCATCGTGAATTCACCGCGCTCCTGGTTCCGGGTTATGTCCTGCTGCCCCTGGCTCCAGGTATACTTCACGACGGAGTACGGCAGGGTACCGAACTGCAGGTTACCGTTGGCCACGGCCTGGCCGCCCAGGCCGTTGGCGGCGCCAAGGGTGGTAATGGTCTGCGCGAGATCATAGCCATCCTGTCCCGGATTGATCGGGCCGGTGATCTGGCCGTTGCTGTTGCGGGTGTGCATGCTCCAAGTGGAACGGTTGTAACCGGCGAGAAAGTTGATCTCGGGCATGTATTCCGATTCCCGTGTGATCAGCTGAGTCAGCTTGATCAGCATGTTCGACTGGTACTGGATGTTGTGGGTGTCGGGGCCGGAAAGATTGAAGCTCCGGTGGTCCGCGCCTGGTGGCCAGTAGAACGAGACGGCCTCGAGCTGGTCGTTGTCCACCGGCGTGCTCGAATTTCCCTGGGCGGCGCGCAGTGCGTGGAACCCGTAGCCATTCTGCTTGGACTTGCCGTACTCACCCTCGAAGTTGACCAGGGTGGTGGCAGTTGGCTTCCAGGACAGGGAGGGGGCGATGAAGTAGTGCTTGTTCTTCTGGTAATCGACATCCGTCTCGGCGGCTTCCCACGCACCGGTGAGGCGGTAATTGAGGTGATTCTTCACGCTGATCGGGCCGGTGACATCCAGCGTGGTGCGCTTGAAGTTGTTGGTCCCGTAGGAAACGGAGGCCGAGCCTTTCTGGCGATCCATCGGCTGCTTGGTGAGGTAATCAACCACGCCGCCGAAGTTGCCCGTGCCGTAAAGCAGGGCATTGGGCCCTTCGACGACCTCAATGCGCTCGATATTGACCGAGTCGGTGCCGTTGCCGCGCAGAAAGCCGTCGCGCAGGGTGTTGTTGGTGATGAAACCACGGATCTTCATCTGCACCTGATTGGGGTTTGACGTCACACCCTCGGGATTGTTCACGCCACCCGGGCCGTAGGCACTGCCAAAGGTCCGGCCGGCATTTTCCAGGTCGTTCTGCGACTGAAGGGTGATGCCGGCCACATAGGAGAGCGCTTTGCGCAAATCGGTCGCGCCGATGTCATCGATGAATTCACTGGTGATGACTTGTATCGGAATCGGGAGATCCTTGATCGGCGTGTTCACGCGCGAACCCGAGATGGCGTTGGTCGCCGCGTAGCCGCGATCCTTGTCCGTCGTAACCACGAAGGGCGAAAGCTCGAGCACGCCGTCCTTGTTGGTGACTGCCTGGTCATTCTTCTGGGCGGCGGTTGCCGTTGTCGCCGGCTTTGGGGCGGCCTGCTGCGCATGGGCCGCAAGCGGCCAAGCCAGGACGGCGGCCGCGGTCATCAGTAATCCCGCACGGAAGGCGGAACGTTTAGTAAGGTTCATGGGGGGGTCGGTTTGTTGGGGCCCACTGGCGGCAGAACGGCGCAGGGCTGTTGTTAGGTAACCAGCGCGCACTCTGACTTCCGGGGTAGGGTTTGAGGGTTGTGCTCGAATCACCTCGAGCGCTGGTGATGAGAGAGGTAATTATGTGCATCCATGTCAATTTTGATGTGCATACTTTGTTGCATCGATAAATTGACCCTGAAAATATGCATATAATATTATTGATTAACTTAATATGATTATCTGTTTGGTTGCGTGATAGTATTTCAGCCTAATTTATTATATTTTGTTGCATAACTTAGTTGAGCAATTTTTTGTTTTCCCGCTAGGTATTCCAGACAGCAGCTGGCCGACCAGTCTGCTTTCTCCCGCCCCAAAACCCCATGCCCACCGTCAACCAAGAGCTCATCGCCCAGCGCCTGAAACTCTCGCGTGCCACCGTATCGCGCAGCCTGGCGAATCATCCGGCGATCAGCGCGGAAACCCGGCGGAAGGTGCAGGAACTCGCGGAGAAACTCGGCTACCAGCCGACGCCGGGCCGCATGGGGCGCCGCGGAAAAAACTCCCGGGCCCTGACCGTCGGCGTGCTGATCGGCGTGCCGGCGGGCAATGTGGTGATGGCCACCTTCCCTTATATCCTGAAGGGCATTCGCGAGCGGGCGGAGATCGAACACGTGACCATCGATGTGTGCTACCAGGCGCCCGCCGATTTCCATCCCGAGTCCGGCCGGCAGTCCGTGTTCCGCAACATGCGTGCCGGCGACTGGCGCGGCACCATTTTGATCTACCCGTTTGCCGAGAAGGCCGTGGAACTCATCTCCCAGCGCCTGTGCACCGTCGCGGTGCTGGAGAGTTACAGCCAGCCCGGCATCGACATCATCGACACCGACGATGCCTCGGCCATGGTCGCGCTGGTTGAGCGCCTCGCCGAGGCCGGGCACCGGCGGATTGGTTTTCTTTCCTGGTACTATCCCATCGGGGGCCACTGGGTGGCGCGCCGCTTCAGCGGCTACATCGAGGCGCTCTACGGCCAGGGCCTGGAGTTCCGCCCCGAGTGGGTGCTCAACGTCAACAAAAACACGCCGCCCCTCTCCCCCACCGCGGTGGCCGACGCCGTGGCCCGCAAGATTCGCGAGGATCGCGTCACAGCCTGGGTCTGCGCCGCCGATCACCAGGCCTACCAGCTGGCGCTTGATCTGCCCGCCCGGGGCCTGCGCGTGCCGGAGGATTGTTCCATCACGGGCTTCGACGGCCTTGATCCCACCACCGGCCAGAAACGCATGACCTCCATGCGCGTGCCCCATGAGCAGATCGGTTCCGCCGCCGTCACGCGCCTGGTCAACCGCATCCAGCACCCGACGGCGCCGCGCCGGAAGATCCTGGTCGAGGCCGAATATGTCGCCGGCGAGACCATCGCCGGCCCGCCTGCCGCGTAATGGGGGATGGCCTGCCATCCGTGGCTTTATCCGCCGGCGAAAGTTGCGGCCGTCCGGCGCCAAGCCTATGGACAGCATCCTTCGTTGTCGTTTGGACTATAGGACGCCGGCGCGGGAATGAGTAGATGGCCGACAACTAGAGGAGATTACAATAGGGTTTTTCCGGGCTGGAATCACTAATTGGCCGAGATCGTCAGACTGGAACGATTAGGCGGCCGAGATTATCTGCGGCCGGACCAGAGACCGTAGCAAACGTTTCGCCGATCAGGGCAAATAGATGCTAGCATCGCTCGCCCCGAGCCAGACAAAGCGGGCATTCACCTGGTTGAGGCTGAAGCAACCGATCGACCCAGGCCGCTTGCTGGACTGATTCTCCCGTCCTGGCATCGACCAGGAAAAGCCTACCCTGATCGACCCAGAAGAACGCTAACTGTCGGAATCGAACACAGAGATCCTGAGCGCCCTGCGGGGTCGCCAGCAAGATGCCCCATCCTGGCTCCTGATGTTTGCCGTCTTCAGATCCGCCGGTAACCCGAAAGTTCTCATGCCCCAGCGCCGTCAGCGCTTCCTGCAACTCGGCATCGGCTGCCCGGTTGAACGATTCATCCGAAAGCTGACCCTCGGGATTATGCGCCGTAACGATGGCGAACTGTGTGGGCCAACCGGCAGCGGGTAGAAGCGCCCGGAAATAGACGCGAGAAAAGTCGGCAGGTAATGGCTTCATCTTAATGTCGCGACCGTCTTTTCATCAAACGCTTCTGGGGCGGCAGGCAAGATCAGGGATCTCTACGTTGCATCCTGCCAGGGCCACCCGGCAGCACGCCTGAATCTTATCAGCAATTGCGCCGAAAGACGGCAATCGTGCTCCGTTGGACTCATCCATGTAGAGAGAGCGATTGATCTCGACCATCACTGAAGAGACCCTGGGTTCTATCTGGTAGTATTTTAACGGGACCAAGGCGCCGGCAAAGGGAGTGTTGAGCGTAACGCTAAATCCAGCCTTCGCGAAAGCATCCATGAACGCGTCACGGACGCTTGCCGGAGTATGAAATTCGTCAGTGCCAATGCAGATGTCCGGACGCTGTGGATCTTGCACTCGTTCATAAGGGAGTGGTCGCGAGGGAAAACTGTGTGCATCGAGGATCAGGACTTGCTCACTTGCCTGCAGTGTTCGGACCACGAGTTGCGTGAGGCGATCGTGATGAGGCCAATAAAAGTCGTCTAGCAACGCGGACCGTTCCTGCTCGGTTAACCGGCGGCGGAGCGTGCCTCCGTGCGCGGTCTTCGTGTAGGCAAAACCCATGCCAACACCGCTCATGATCTCTTGGCTATCCTCCGCAAATCGCTCCACATCGGTGACGAGTCGGCTGACGGAACAACGAACCACTTGGACATCCACCACGAGGTTGCTGAATAGTGCCCCGGTATGCGCATCGGTCATTCGGATCAGTTCCTCGTGCAAATCCCCATCACTAAGGACAAACTGACCGCGCACCTGCGCAGGGATGTCCATCGAGTCATGGGGCAGATGCAGGATTAACGGCAGAGCCATCGAGCGTGACGATACTGTGTGACGGACGTACGGGCAAGAAAGTTTGAGAGCAAATGCGCTCAGCTATTGCGGGTTGGTTGGACCGCCAGGAATGAAGGGAGCGCGGCTTTTCACTATCAGAGATATGGTGCGCGAGACCTGCCTAGCGGCGAACTCTCCGCCGGAACAATCACGTTGCGCTGGGGGGTGCCGGTCTTACGCTGGGTTCAAGGATGACAGTGCGAAGTGTATTCACGAAATTCGATAGGCCGATATCGCTTCCTATCGAAAGCATAGACACAAAGCGCCAGACCACCTTTCTTATGGCGGGCATTGTCAACCCGATGGGCCCGACACTGGGGATCCTCGCCGCTGATGGGGAACCCAAACCTGGCTCAAGCCGACGTGTCTTATGGTTCAACTACAATCCCTTCACACAGGACTGCTCTCATGTTGGTGATGTTCTTTTTGGCGAGGAGTGGACTCCTGTAAAGGATCTAAGCCCGTTTATGGACATTCCTTTCGGAGCAGTACCGACGCTTCTGATTGCGGGCAACTACTTAGAAGCGGCGGACGCCGTGGCCCTGTTTTCTCAGATGCTAGGCAAGTTTCATCACGGGGCGGAGACCCTGCGTCTATTGAGGCGATTCCCGGGTGACCCATGGAAGCGAGTGCAGGAAGAAATGAATGGAGTCAGCGGAATTCTCCGTAGCAACTTTGAGGGCGCCATCTCGGACAAAGACAACCTGCTACTTTCCGACGATGACGCCTGCGACTTCGCGGCCATGCAGCTCGACCTCAGCAACGCGCAAAAAGAGTTTCATGCATTCCTTGATGCCTGGGATGGAGCGATCAATTTCACAGGGATAGAAAGCGCGGTTCCAATGCAGGAGTTTGTGAGGCAGAGCTTTTCTCACTTCGCTATAACCGCTCGCATGCAAATGCGGCAAGATGGCGAATCTGCATCGCAGAAGATGCCATAGTAGTGGGCTTCTTAGAGATTATTACCAAGAACGGAAACTTAAGTGGGGCAAGACCCGGCGGGGCACCGCCATCATCAGCGTGGGCGGAATCCGCTGGAGCGGCTACAAAGCAAAGAAGCCGATTCGCATTTCGTGGGACGAGTTGCAGGATTTCGCCGAGCAGTGACCGAAATCCGCTACTTGGCTCTTGAAAAACGCCGGGGCACGCAGTGACCAGTTGTTACGAGGACCTGAATATCGGACTGCAGCCGTTTTTTCCATCACCCTGTAGGCCTCGCCAACAGGCACTCCCTTACCCTGCCATACAAGGACAACGCTGATACTAAGAAGGGCGACTTGTTTATTCTCGATGGGCAAAAGGTGATCGTGGCAGACATGGGTGAGTCATTCGTCAGCGACTATGGTTCCTCGTTCCCCTCCCAGTGGTCGAAGACGCGATCCAAAAGCTCATACAGGGGACCATCGAAAACTACGAATATGATCCGGGAACAGCGAAGCTCGTGGAATTGTAGGCCGGGATTTTTTTGACAAGCTAACGGCGGCTTTGGGGCCAGGCCAAGGCCTTACGAAACTAGAAGCAATAGTTGGCCACTGGCCAACCGGAAGCATAAGCTGTCCGGAACGGCCACGGAGTGGTTCCGTCGACATTCGTCTTCGTTTCGCTCAGCGAAGGATGGTGGGCCCACCGGGACTCGAACCCAGAACCAAGGGATTATGAGTCCCCTGCTCTAACCATTGAGCTATAGGCCCCTGCTCGCGACTTTGTCGCGAGAAGGTGACAAGTGACAAGTGGCAAGTGATGAGGGCCGGACCTACTGGCTGGCGCTGTAATTCCGCCGGCGGAGGTAGTCCAGCAACACGGCGGCGATGATGATGCCGCCGGTCACGATCTCCTGCACCCAGTTCGACAGGCCGAGCTTCGTGCAACCGTTGGCCACCACGCTCATGATGAGCGCGCCGACCAGCGTGCCGGTGATCGTCCCCTGCCCGCCGGCCAGACTCGCGCCGCCGATGACGACCGCCGCGATGATGTTCAGCTCGAGACCGGCGGCCGTCGTGGGATCGCCGCCCGTGAGGTAGGCAAACTGCAGCACCGCTCCGACGCCGGCAAAGGCCCCGCCGAGAATATAGACCCACAACTTCACCCGCTCGACCGGCACGCCGCACAAGCGCGCGGTGAGTTCGTTGGAACCGACGGCAAAAACATGGCGGCCAAACCGTGTGTAGCGCAACGCGAGTGCGACGACCACCGCCAGCCCCAGCATCAGCCACACGCCGGAGGGCAGACCGCCGTGGCGCCCGAGCTGCATGAGACCGTTCAACCACGTTTCGTCGGGATAGACCGGCTGCTCATTCGCCAGACCCTTGGCCGCGCCGCGCAACGCCCCCATCATGCCGAGCGTCACCACGAACGGCAGCAACCGCAACCGCGTGATCAACAGGCCGGAAAACGCCCCACACAGGGCCGAGGCCCCGACCCCGCCGAGGGCGGCGAGCAGCGGCGACACCCCTCGCTGGAGCAAAAGCGCGATGACCACCGTGCCCAGCGCGATGATCGAGCCGACCGAGAGGTCGATGCCGCCCGCGATGATGATGAGCGTCATGCCGAGCGCCGCGACGCCGATGACCGCGGTCTGCTGGAGAATGATCGCGAAGTTGTCGCGGGTGACGAAGGTGTCGAAACGCAGCGCGGCGAACAACGCGCACACGACGGCGAGCCCCACGAGCGGCCCGAACGCGGTCAGCACGTAGCGGAGCCAGGAAGTTTTCGGGGTAGTGGCGGGGGCTTCTCTCATGTCAGGCGGCCTGGGTGCCCGTGGCGGCGAGCATGATCTGGTGCTCCGTCCATTCGGCCACCGGCCGGGCCGGGCCGAGGACGCCGCGGCACATCACGGCGATGCGATCGCAGGTCCCGAGCAGCTCGGGCAGGTAGCTGCTCACTATGAGCACGGCCTTGCCGGAGCCGGCGAGCTCGTCGATCAGGCGGTAGATGTTCTGCTTCGCGCCGATGTCCACACCGCGCGTGGGCTCGTCGAGCAACAGCACGTCCGCGTCGTTGCGGAGCAGGCGGCCGACCGCGACCTTCTGCTGGTTGCCGCCGGACAAATTGCCGATGGTTTGGTCGGGCCCGGTGCAGCGCACGCCGAGTTTTTCAATCCACGTGCGCGTCTCCGCCGCCAGCGTCGTCGGGTGGATAAACGGGTCGAGGCGCGGCAGAGTGAGATTGTGCTCCAGGCTGAGATTCAGGGCCAGGCCCTCGCTCTTGCGATCCTCGCTCAGCAGGCCGAGACCCTGCCGCCAGCGCAGCAGCGGCGACGCCGGGCCGGCATGGACACCGACGCGCACCGAGCCCGCGCGCACCTCGTCGAGGGCGAAGATCGTCCGCAGCAACTCGCTGCGACCGGCCCCGACCAGCCCGGCCAGTCCCAGCACCTCGCCGCGCCGCAAGGTGAACGAGGCGGAAGTAGGCTTGAAGGGCCCGGCCAGTTCACGCACCTCGAGCGCCACCTCGCCCGGCTGACGCGGCGAGCGGGTGTAAAGTTCGTCCACCTGCCGGCCGACCATCAACTGGGCAAGGTGGTCGATCGTGGTGTCGGCCGTGCGGCCGGTGGCGACGCTCTGCCCGTCGCGCAGGACGGTATAGCGATCCGACAGGGCTGTGACCTCCTCAAGAAAATGGGAAATGTAGATGACCGACTGCCCCTGCTCCCGCAGCCGGCGGACGAGCGCGAAAAGTTTTTCCGTGTCGGCCTGCGTCAGGCTGCTCGTCGGCTCGTCGAGCACGAGTACCCGGCAGCCGAGAGCGAGGGCACGCGCGATCTCGATCAATTGCTGTTCCGCGAGGCTGAGCGTGCCCGCCGGCACATCGAGCGGAATGTCGGACCGGCCCAGTTGGGCGAGCGCCCCGGCGGCAATCCGGCGCGATTCATCATGTCTGACCAAAACCGCGTTGCCCGGCTCGGCCCCGAGCACGATATTCTCGGCAACACTGAGGTGCGGGGCGATGGCGAGCTCCTGGTTGACCATCACAACGCCGGCCCGGCGGGCCTGCAGCGGATTGGCTGGCGTGTAGGCCGCGCCCTCCAACTGCATGGTGCCAGCATCAGGCGACAGCGCGCCGGAAAGGATTTTCATCAGCGTGCTCTTGCCCGCCCCGTTCTCGCCAACGAGCGCGTGCACCTCACCGGGCGCCACGTCGAGACTGACTCCGTCGAGGGCCACCGTCGCACCAAAGCGCTTGCCGATGACGGACAATTGGAGACAGGGGGGCATGGAAATCAGAGGACAGAAGACGGAGGGCGAAAAAGGGAAACGGTGAAACACGGAAAGGATAAAACAGTGAAACCGGGAATTTTTCAGTTTCTTGGTTTTCAGGGTTTCAAGGTTTTCCTATTTCCCCACCACGGCCTCCACCTCGGGCGTATGGCGGTTATCCTTGGTCACGAGCACGCAGCCGGTGTCGATCGTGGCCTCGACTTTTTCGCCGCGCAGGTGCTTCACCGCCGTGGCGACCCCGAGGTAGCCCATGCGGGCGGGATTCTGGGCGATGAGCCCTTGCACGTCACCCTTGTTGAGCGCGGCGAGCAAAAACGGCGACGTGTCGAACCCAACAAACTTTTTCTGCCCGGCGAGGCCCGTCTGGCGCAACGCCAGCAGCATGCCCTGCGTGGACGACTCGTTGGGGCAGAAGATGCCGTCGGCCTCGCGGATCTTGTCGATGAGGTTCATCGCGGCGTCCTGCGCCGAGCTGACCGTCGCGCCGCCGTAGCGGTTGTCCACGGTGATGATGATGCCGGGATATTTCTTCATGACCGCGAGAAACCCGGCCTCGCGCTCCATCGTGCTGGCCGAGCCCTCGCTATAACGGAGCAGGACTACCTTGCCTTTGCCCCCCAGCAGGCGGGCCAGCTCCTCGCCGCCGAGTTCACCACCCCGCCGGTTGTTGGTGGCGACAAAGCTGAGGAAATCCCGGCCGACCTCGCCCTTGAGCGCCGAGTCAAAGATGACGACGGGGATGTTGTGCTCGGCGGCGCTCTTCACCGGCGTGCGCAGGGCGATGTCGTCGAGCGGGGCCAGCACGATGGCGCTGACGCCGGAGGAGACGAACTGCTGGACCACGCCGATCTGTTGGGCGCGGTCGTCCTCCTTGAGCGGGCCCTTCCAGAGAATCTCGACCCCGAACTCGGCGCCGGCCTGGCGGGCGCCGGCCTCGACCGACTTCCAGAAACTGTGCGTGGTGCCCTTGGGAATGACGGCGATTTTTTCGCCCGCGGCGAAGGCCAGCGGGGCGACCAGGAGGCTGAGAAGGGGGAGCAGTTTTTTCATGGGATGGGGTAAATCGGTGGCGGTTAGACTGGCTCGAGCGCGACGGGATTTGTGAGCGCACCGATCTTCTCGATCTCAATGGTCACGGTGTCGCCCGGGCGCAGCCAGCGGGGCTGGGGTTTGGTGGCCATGCCGACACCCTGCGGGGTGCCGGTGAGAATCACGGTGCCGGGCACGAGGGTCGTGCTGCCGCTGAAGTATTCGATGATGGCGGGCACGTCGAAGATCATGTCGGAGGTGTTCGAGCCCTGCACGCGCTGGCCGTTGAGCGTGGTGGAAATGGCGAGGACGTTGGGATTGGGGATCTCATCCGGGGTGACGAGGCACGGACCGAGCGGGGCGAACGTGTCGAAGAATTTACCGCGGCACCACTGGCCGCTGCCGAGCTTGATCTGGTGGTCGCGGGCGGAGACATCGTTGGCGCAGGTGTAGCCGAGGACATAGCTGAGTGCGTCGGCGCGGCTGACATTCTTGCAGGCCCGGCCGATCACGACCGCGAGCTCGCACTCGTAGTCCACCTCGTCGCTGCGCAGGTGCTGCGGGATGTGGATCGGGTCGCCGGGGTGCTGCAGCGCATTGATGCCCTTGACGAAGAGAATCGGCCGCTCGGGGATCTTCGCGTTCGTCTCGGCGGCGTGCTGCCGGTAATTGAGGCCGATACACAGGATCTGCGTCGGCGCGATGGGGGCGAG
This sequence comes from Opitutaceae bacterium, assembly GCA_043745015.1. GTDB lineage: Bacteria > Verrucomicrobiota > Verrucomicrobiia > Opitutales > Opitutaceae > Lacunisphaera. Next base: position 27,297 of record JAYTUA010000037.1, read on the forward strand.
GAGCTTGGCGATGTGCGCCCGATCGCCCGTCACCTGATGCTTCCCGAAGACATCGCCGTCGATGCGCAGGGCGGAGCCGTCGGGTTGTTCGCTGCCGTAGTGGATCAGGCCGGTGCGGTCGAGGTAACGGATGATTTTCATTTTTTAGAAAGGATTTTCTGCCACACGGTGCCCGACGGGTAAGTGTGCGCGGCGAGCGCGGCGGGCTTCATGGTGATGCTGGTGCCGGGCACGAGCGGGGCCTGATAGCGTCCGCCTTTTACCACGCAGGGGTCAAGGAAGTGTTCGTGCAGGTGGTCCACGAATTCCGTGGTGCGGCGTTCCAGCGAGCCGCTCACGCAGATGTAGTCGAAGAGGGACTCGTGCTGCACGTATTCACAGAGCCCCACCCCGCCCGCGTGCGGGCAGACGGGAATGCCGAACTTCGCGGCGAGGAGCAGGACGGCCACAACCTCGTTGACGCCGCCGAGCCGGCACGAGTCGATCTGGCAAAACGCAATCGCGCGGGCCTGGAGGAGTTGCTTGAACATGACGCGATTGTGGCAGTGCTCGCCGGTGGCGACGCCGATGCCCAGCGGTTCCAGCGCGCGGGCGATGGCGGCGTGACCAAGAATGTCATCCGGCGAGGTCGGTTCCTCGATCCACAGCGGTCGGAACGGTGCGAGCGCCTTGGTCCACTCGATGGCGGTGCCGACATCCCAGCGCTGGTTGGCATCGATCATCAAGGTGCCTGACGGGCCAATCTCCTCGCGGACGATCGCGGCGCGGCGGAGGTCGTCGGCGCGGTCGGCGCCAACCTTCATCTTGAAGTGGGTGAAGCCCTCGGCGATCCCCTCGCGGCAGAGCCGGCGGATTTTGTCGTCGGGATAACCCAGCCAGCCGGCGGAGGTGGTGTAGGCCGGGTAGCCGTCGCGGCGCATCTCGGCCTCGCGGGCGGCGCGGGTCGGGGCGAGCTTCTCCAGCATCGCCTGCGCTTCGGCCGGCGTGAGGGCGTCGGTGAGATAGCGCCAGTCCACCAGCTCGACAATCTGCGCCGGGGTGAGATCGGAGAGGAGCTTCCAGAGCGGCTTGCCCTCGAGCTTGGCCCACAAGTCCCAGAGCGCGTTGACGACGGCGGCGGTGGCGAGATGGATGACACCTTTCTCCGGCCCGATCCAACGGAGTTGCGAGTCACCCGTGAGGTGTTTCCAGAACGCACCGGGCGCCGCCGTGAACGCCGCCACCGACTGGCCGACGATGAGCGGGCGCAGGGCCTCGATGGCGACGGCGACGATGTCGTTGCCCCGCCCGATCGTGAACGTGAGGCCGTGGCCCTCCACGCCGTTGTCGCGATCGGTGGTGAGCACGACGTAGGCCGCGGAATAATCCGGGTCGGGATTCATCGCGTCCGAGCCATCGAGCGTGAGGGAGGTCGGGAAGCGCACGTCGAGGACGCGCAGGCCGGTGATTTTGCCAGTATGATTCACGCGCGTGCTCACTTCCCGGCGGACCAACCGCCATCAATCATCAGGTTCGAGCCGGTCACCATCGCGGATTCATCGGCGGCCAGGTAGAGGGCGGCGGCGGCGATTTCCTCGGACTGGGCCATGCGGCCGTTCAGCTGGGTGGACGCCATCTCGCGGTAGGCTTTCTCCGGGTCGGGATATTCGGCGATGCGCGATTTCACGAACGGCGTCTCGACCCGGCCGGGGCAGATGGCGTTGAACCGGACGCCGGTGTGCGAATGGTCGAGGGCCAGCGCCTTGGTGAGGCCGACGACGGCGTGCTTGGTCATCGTGTAGGCCAGCCGGTCGCGCACCGCCAGCACGCCGCTGACCGAGGCCAGGTTGATCACGCTGCCCCGCCGGCGCTCGAGCATGGCGGGGACGAAGGCCTTGCAGAGATTGAAGGGCCCACGGACGTTCACGGCGTGCAGGCGGTCGAGATCGGCCGCCGTTGTCGCCAGCAAACCGCCCACGTGGCCGATGCCGGCGTTGTTGACGAGGATGTCGAGCGGGGGCAGCCGGCCGACCAAGGCTTCCACCGCAGTGGAATCGCTCACGTCGAGCTCGGCGAATTCCGCTTGCCCGCCCACGACGCGGATCGAGTCAACGGTGTTGCGACCGGCGAGGCCGTCGCGATCCACGACCCACACGTAAGCACCCTGCTGGGCGAAGAGCCGCGCAATGGCTTGGCCGATGCCGGAGCCGGCCCCGGTGACGAGGGCGATTTTCTGGGTGAGGGAGAACATGGGGTCAGGGAAGCCGGTAGGCCCGGCGGGCGTTGCCGGCAAAGATGGCGTCCTGCCCGGCCGGTGAGACATGCGAAACCAAAGCCTTTGCCGTGTCGAGCCAGCGCGGATAGGTCCCCGCCAGCTTGGCCACGGGCCAGTCGCCACCAAAGAGCACGCGCGAGGTGTCAAAGACCGCCAGCACATGGTCCACGTAGGGCCTGAGCTGGTCGATCGTCCAGGCCGTGTGGTCGGCCTCGGTGATCAGGCCGGAGAGCTTGCAATTGACGTTCGGCAGCGCGGCCAGCGCGCGGATGTGCTCGCGCCACGGATCGAGCAGCCCGGCCTTGATGCCCGGCTTGCCGAAGTGATCAAGGATGAAGCGCGTGTCGGGGCAGCGGCACACCAGCTCGATGACGGCAGGCAACTGGTGATGCCGGCAACACAGGTCAAAGCTCAGGCCCACGGCCCCGAGCTGCTGCACGCCCGCGATGAACTCCGGCGAGGCACCGTAGCGCGGATCCTTTTCGTCCTGGATGTTGTGGCGCACGCCACGGACGAGCGGGTGGCGCTGCAGCTCGGCGATGGCGGCGGTCGTCTTCGCCCCGGCATTCATCGCCGCCTTGGCGACCATCCCCGTAATGCGCGGCTCGCGGACGGCGAGCTGCTCGATCCACCTCACCTCGTCGAGCCAGGGTGCGCCGCATTCCACGAACACGATTTGGGTCGGCAGGTTCGGCGCCGCCTCCTGCCGCAACGTCTCCGGCGTATGCGGGCCGGCGATCGCCGGCACCTCCGCCAGCCACGGATAGGGCAGCTTCCGCTGGTCCCAGAAGTGCACGTGTGAGTCGATGCAGGTGAAACCCATGGTGGGGGGAGGATTGGTCACACCTTTACTTCAACCTTCCTGTCATCGCGAGACCCGCATTGGCGGGCCGTGGCGATCCAGTCAGCTGGATTGCCTCGTTGCTGACGCTCCTCGCAATGACATTTGGAAAATATTTCATCCGTGCGCCTCAATCGAGGTGGAAGACTTCCTCCAGGCGGGACCACCATTCGCCGGGGGCGCGGTCGGGATACGGGTCCTGCATCGGCTCCATGATGGCCCACCAGCGCTGCGTAGCCGGGTCGGCCGCCATCACCTTCAGGTCAGCGGCGAAGTCGTCGCCCCAATATTCAAAGTACGAATAAAGCACATGGTCGCGGTGGTAGATGGAATAGTTGCGGATCGAGCAGCGCGTGATGGTCGCGAGCACCTCGGGCCAGACGGCGGCGTGGGCCTTCCTGTATTCCTCGAACCGCTCGGGTCGCACGCGGAGAGTCATGCCGTAGCGGACGGGTTTTTGGCGGGTGGAATTCATGCCGGAGAAAGGAGATTAACCACGGAACACACAGAACACACGGAAAGGAACTGATCTAACAAAGCGGCGGTTTGGATCAGAGTTTCTGTGTGTTCTGTGGTTTATAGTAGATTGGTTCAGCTGCTCGCCTTCGTCGTGCAGGCGCGGTCGAAGTGCACGTAGCCGCCGTCCACGTAGAGGATCTGGCCGGTGGTGTGCGAGGAGCGGGGCGAGGCGGCGAAGACCACCGTGTGCGCGATCTCCTCGGAGGTCGTCATCCGCTGCCCGAGCGGGATGGTTTTGTTGATCTCCGCCAGCGAAGCCGCCGGGTCGGGCCGGGTCGAGATCCAGCGCTCATACTGGGGCGTCATCACCTCGGCGGGCAGCACACAGTTCACCCGGATGCCGTGCTTGGCGAGGTCGAGCGCCCATTCGCGGGTCAGGCCGTTCATGGCGCCCTTCGCGGCCACGTAGCCGCTCGTGCCCCCCTGCCCTGTCACGGAGCACTTGGAACCGATGTTGATGATCACGCCCTGGGTCGCGATGAGCGCGTCGAGCGCGGCCTGCGCCAGCACGAAACACTGGACGATGTTCTTCTCGAGCGAGGCTCGGAAATCCGCCACCGGGCTGCGCAGGCCCACGCCGTCGTTGACGCCCGCGTTGTTCACCACGCAGTCGATGCGGCCATATTTGGCCAGCACGGCCGCAACCGCGCCGCGGATCGAGGCCTCGTCCGTCATCTCGCACGCGAAGCTGTCGGCCCGCCGGCCCTGCGCCTTTAGTTCGACGATGAGCTTGGCGGCCTCGGCGGGATTGCGGCCGAAAATGCAGGGAATGGCGCCCTCGGTGGCGAAGCCGCGGGTGATGGCTTCGCCGATGCCCTTGGCCCCGCCGGTGACGAGGATGATCTTGTTTTCGAGTTCGAGGTTCATGACGGGGTATGGGTGGGGTCCAGGTTTCGGGGTCTGGGTTCTAGGGGGACGGCGAAGCGCAATGATGACTATTCTGTGCACCGTCGCCATCCCGCTTGAATGGAGATCGCTGGCATAAAGATGGATATTCTTGCCACCCCATCTCTGTCCCGCCATCGGTCACCCATGGCCATACGCCCCGATCCGGTCCCCAGTAGCGCCGTCCTGTCGACACAGGTCTCGGGATCGCGTTATTTCTTCCTCGGGCTGACCGGCACCAGTCGCGCCGGGGTCATCCCAGCCTATGGTGGCTTCGAGCAATGCGATCCCGATTATGTGGTTGCGCGGGAACACTTCGACTTCGGCGCGCTGGAGCTGGTCGTCGCCGGGGAAGGCACGGTGCACCTCAACGGCGTGGAAAGCCCTCTGCGGGCCGGCAGCCTCTTCCACTACGACCACACCACGCGGCTGGAAATCCACACGAACCCGGCCCGGCCCATGGCCAAGTATTTTCTCTGCCTCACCGGTGCGCGGGCCAAGGCGCGCCTTCGCGCGGCCGGCATCCGTCCCGGCAGCATGGCACAACTGGCCATGTTCCCCGAGGTGCAGCGCGTGTGGGAGGATCTTATCCGCGAGGGCCGGCACCACCGCGCCACCGCGGGCCGCATCTGCGCGGCGCTGGTCGAGGTGCTGCTGCTGAAGATCGAGGAGCTGGCGGGCTTCTCCGGACGCAAGGGCGCGGCCACCGAGGAGACCTTCCTCCGCTGCAAGGGGGCGATCGAGGCCCGGGCCGCCCAATTGGCCACGCTCGGCGACATCACCCGGGCCGTCGGCGTCGAGGCTTCGCACCTCTGCCGCCTGTTCCGCCGCTACCAGGGACTGAGCCCCTACCAGTATCTGCTGCACCGCAAGATGGCGCTGGCGGCCGAGCTGCTGATGGACCCCACCGCGCTCGTGAAGGAGGCGGCCGGCGCCGTAGGCTTCGCCGATCCGTATCATTTCTCGCGCTGCTTCAAGAAGGTGCACCACGTCGCCCCGAAGGAATTCCAGCGGTCGCTCAAACACCTGTAACCCAATTCGCGGAAGGAATGGCCACAAAAAGCACAAAGAACGCAAAAATCTGTCTGACTCTAACCCCGCTTCCGCCCTTTTTGTGATTTCTGCGCCTTCTGTGGCTAAAACTTCTGCCCACACTCTCAGCCCTAAGCCCTCAGCTCTCAGCTTTTCATCAAATGCTCTCCATCGTCCTTGAAAAGCCCGGCTCATTCACCGCCGTCGACCGGCCCGAACCCGCGGCCGAGCCCGGTACAGCCCTCGTGCGCGTGCACCGCATCGGTGTCTGCGGGACCGACCTCCATGCGTTCGCCGGCAAGCAGCCGTTCTTCACCTACCCTCGGGTTCTCGGCCATGAACTCGGCGTCGAGGTCATCGACACGGGCGACGCACCCCACGGCCTGAAGGCCGGAGACCGCTGCTCCGTCGAGCCCTACCTCAACTGCGGGCACTGCATCGCCTGCCGCCTCGGCAAACCCAATTGCTGCGCCACGCTCCAGGTCTTGGGCGTCCACGTCGATGGCGGCATGACGCCCCGGCTCCGCGTGCCCGCCCGCAAGCTGCACAAATCAACCCGGCTCGACTACGAGCAGCTCGCGCTGGTCGAGACACTCGGCATCGGGGCCCACGCCGTCGAGCGCGCGCAGCTGGGCAAGGACGACTTTGTCCTCGTGATCGGTGCCGGCCCGATCGGCCTCAGCGTGATCCAGTTTGCGAAAGTCTCCGGTGCCACGCTCGCCGTCATGGATGTCAGCGACTCGCGGCTGGAATTCTGCCGAAAACTCGGTGTGGCTCACACGCTCAAGCCCGGAGCCAATGTTCGTAATACGAACATTGGCTCTGTCGAGGAACTGAAAATGATCGGCGGCGGCGACCTGCCCACGTGCGTGATCGACGCCACGGGCAACCCCGGCTCGATGATGGGCTGCTTCGACCTGCCCGCGAATGGCGGGCGCATCGTATTCGTCGGGTTGTTCCAGGGCGACGTCACCTTCAACGACCCCAACTTCCACCGCCGCGAGCTGACCGTCATGGCCAGCCGCAACGCCCTGCCCGCCACGTTCCGCGAGGTCATCCGCCTCGTTGAGGAGGGCAAGGTGGACACGCGCCCGTGGATCACGCACCGCTTCAAGCTCGCGGAGACACCCACCGTGTTCCCCAGGGACATCGCCGGCAACCCCTCGGTGTTGAAGGCGATGATTCAAGTCGAGTGAGCAGTAAGCCCAAGGACGGATGGCTCACGCAAAGGCGCGAAGGCGCAAAGTACCGGAGGGTTTTTCTTGTCTGAGGCACTGGGTCCGCACGATCCCCGCCGTGGCCAACGCCCTCGGGCTCCCCGCCCTCGGGATCGAACTGGCGAAGAAGCGGTGCGAGCAGTCCCGCGCGCAAACCGTGACTACCGCGGACCTTTAGAACACAGAGGAATGGCCAAAAAAACACCATCCTGTTGCGCCGTGCTCGGCGCCCGGGACCAGTCGCCCAGCCTGCGCTGTGGCTGGAGAACGCAAAAAAAGGCCCGAACCCGATCCATCGATCCCTCCTTTTCGTGCTTCTCGTGTTTTTCGTGGCTGAAACCTTCTGCGCTTTCCGAGCTTTTTGCGACCAACCTGCTGGGATCTCTTCGCTGCTTGGCTTCTTTGTGTTGGAATCGCATTTTCCCTCTGAACATGACCGCCTCACCTCCGCCCATCCCACCCACGCCCAGGCGGGAGATTGTGTGCGCCGAGGCGATTGCCTGGATGCGAACCCGGGGCCGGATCGAAGGCGCGTGCGCCGTGACGTCACTGCCTGACGTTTCCGAGGTGGGCAAGACGCTGCCGGCGTGGCGCGAGTGGTTCCTGGACGCTGTGCGCGTGGTGGTCGATGCGGTGCCGGACGAAAGCGCGGCGCTGTTCTTCCAATCCGACATCAAACGGGACGGCGCGTGGATCGACAAGGGCGCGCTGCCGCGCTTCGTGTGGCTAAAAAGATCGGGCAAGCCAGCGAGTTGAGGGCAATCCGCCCCACCTTGAGGCACGGCCCACAGGCCAGACGCGGGCCCTCCATCAAACCAGCTGCAGCGCCTGGCGGGCTCGCTGCTGGAGTTCCGCAAACTTTGCCGCGTTGGACGCCACTCGCATGTCGTCGCCATACGTCGGAATCAGGGCCTGGATGCGTTTCTTGCCGGCTTCGCCTTCGGTCAGGTGCGGGAAGCTCGTCTTGATGACTTCGAGGTCGATGGCGACGCAGACCGACGCACCGGGCGACGCACCGAGCAGCGCGGACATGCTCCGGTCGGCGCTGGTCAGCACTTCCGTGCCGTAGTGGACGATGCCGGCCTCACCGTCGGTCTGCTTGATGGCCTGCACGCGGATGCCGGCGTCGACCAGCTTCCAGTCCTTGGCCTCCGCATTGGGATAGAAAATATGCATGACCTTCATCCGGTCCGCCATGCTCTGCGTGCCCTGCTGGATGAGATAGCGCACGAGCGGCAGATTGGTGGCACCGATCTTCAGCAGGGTGAGGAGATTGTGGGGCTTGATCGAACCCGGCAGGTCGGTCCAGCTGCCCGTGCGGTGCAGGAACCGGGTCGTCCACGCGGCGAAGGGTCCGAAGAGGAGCGTTTTCTTCCCGTCGAGCACGCGCTGGTCGAGGTGCGGCACGGCCATGGTGGGCGCTTCGGGGAGGTTCTGTCCGTAAACCTTGGCCTGGTGGCGGGCGACGATCTCCGGTTTGTCGCACACGAGCCATTGCCCGCCGATGGGAAAACCGCCGAGGCCCCGCGCCTCGGGCAGCCCGGCCAGCTGCAATAGCGGCAGGCTGCCGCCGCCCGCGCCGACAAAGACAAACTTCGCGTGCACGGTACGTTTTTCCCCGGTCTGCTGGTTGCGCGCGGTGACGTCCCAGCCGGCGCCGGCCTTGGCCAGGCCCACCACGCGGTGGCCGGCGGCCACGCCGCAGCCGGCCTGCGCCGCGAGCCAGCCGAGGAGCTTGCGCGCCACGACGCCGAAGTTCACATCGGTGCCGCCGTCCATCCTGGTGGCGGCGATGGGCACGGCGGGATCGCGGCCCTCGGTGAGGAGCGGGGCCCACGCGCCGATCTTCGCCCGGTCGGTGCTGAATTCCATCGGGGCGAAGAAATGGTGCGCCGACATCCCCGCGTGGCGCGCGCGGAGGAATTCCACCTGCCCGGCCCCGTGGACAAAGCTGATATGCGGCACCGGATTGATGAACTCCTTCGGGTGGTCGATCATGCCGCTCCCGACGGCGTGCGCCCAGAACTGGAGCGACTGCTCGAATTCCTGGAAGATATCGATGACCTTCTGCACCTTCACGGTGCCGTCGGCCTCGCGCGCCGGCGTGTAGCTCAGCTCGCAGATGCCGGCGTGGCCGGTGCCGGCGTTGTTCCACCCGTTGGTGCTCTCGTAGGCCAGCTCGTCCGCCGCCTCATAGACCTGGATCCGCAGCGCCGGGTCGAGGCGCTTGAGCAGCGCGCCGAGGTTGGCCGACATGATGCCGCTGCCGATCAGGACGACGTCGGGATGGTCGATGTGGGTGGGGGCTGGCACGGGGAAAGTGAGAGTGAAAGTGAAAGGGGTCGATCAGAGGTCAGAAGACAGCGGGTTGCCACGGATTACACGGATGGGCACGGATACAAACCGTTCCGTGTCA
>JAYTUA010000038.1:0-10621 GCA_043745015.1 Opitutaceae bacterium
AAGTCGAGGCTCCGGCGAACCTGCGCGCGGCGATCCTCGCCGGTGGCCGGATGACGGAACAACCGCGCCGCAACTGGTGGAGCCAGCCGGTCTGGATGGTCGCGGCCGCGAGCGTGGCGGTCATGTTGGCCGCGGGGCTGGCCCTGTGGCCGAAGCAGGCGTCAGCGTTCGGTGATTTTATCTATGCGGATGCCAAGCTCAGTGCCACGCATGGCGGGCACGGGCATGAAAACAACCGGCTGCAGGCGGTCCTGAACGATCCGGCCACGCGGCTCGGCCAGCAGCTGCCGATCAACTTCGAGGAATTGAGCGGCACCGGCTGCCGGGCGGTCAACTACCGCGGCCACGAGATCATGGAGCTGTGCTTCAAGCGCAACGGCGTGTGGTTCCACTGCTACATTGCCCGGGCCGCCGATTACCCGCGGATCGCGATGAACACCACGCCCGCCATCGTGGAGAACGGCACCGCGGCGATCGCCTCCTGGACCGACGCGGACCATCTCATCGTGGTGGTGAGCAAGACGGGGCGGAAGAACCTCGAGGCCTTGCTATAAAAATTTGCCGGTCCGGGTGGAAATTAGCTGTGCCCGGCGGCGGATGCGCCGTAGGTTGAGGGGGTGAGCAAAGCAGCTGCATCGACCCCCGAGCACCTGCGGCTGGCCGAGGATGCCGACCGCCGGAAGAACTGGAAGCGGTGGGGCCCGTATCTGGCCGAACGGCAATGGGGCACGGTGCGCGAGGATTACTCGGCCGACAGCGATGCCTGGAAGTATTTCCCGTTCGAACAGGCGCAGAGCCGGGCCTACCGCTGGGGCGAGGACGGCCTGCTCGGCATCACGGACCGGGAGTGCCGGTTGTGCTTCGCCCTTGCGCTCTGGAACGGCCGCGACCCGCGCCTGAAGGAGCGGCTCTTCGGCCTGGCGGGGCCCGAGGGCAACCACGGCGAGGACGTGAAGGAGGCGTATTTCTACACGGCCAGCACGCCGACGCACAGCCACATGCGCGCGGTCTATCACTACCCGCAGGCGGAATTTCCCTATGCCCGGCTGCGCGAGGAGAACGCCCGGCGCGGGCGCCATGAACCGGAATTTGAACTGGAGGACACGGGGGTCTTTGCGGGCAACCGGTATTTCGAGGTCGCGGTCGAATACGCCAAGGCCGGGCCCAACGACCTGGTGATCGAGCTCGCGGCGAAGAACTGCGGGCCGGAGGCGGCGACGCTGCATCTCCTGCCGACACTGTGGTTCCGCAACACGTGGGCGTGGGGCGTGAAGCACGGCACCGCCGAGGCCAAGCCCCGGCTGCAGCAGGCCGCGCCCGGGCAGGTGATGGCGCACCATCCCACGCTGGGCCGGTATTTCTGGGAGATCGAACCCGAGGGCGGCAAGGCGGCGACGCTGCTGTTCACGGAGAACGACACCAACGTGCGGAAACTTTTCGGGGCGGAGAATCCGGGCCCGCAGGTGAAGGACGCCTTTGACGACTACGTGGTGCATGGCCGCACCGAGGCGGTGAACCACCGGCACACCGGCACGAAAGCCGCCGCGCACCGGGTGCTGACGCTGGCGCCGGGCGAGACGCAGGTCATGCGGTTGCGGCTGTATGACGACGCCGAGGCGCCGAAGAAGGCCTTTGGCGAATCATTCGCGCAGGCCCTGGAATTGCGGCGGGCGGAGGCGGAGGAATTCTACGCGGTCGTGTTGCCGCCGTCCGTGAGCGACGATGAGCGCAACGTGGCGCGGCAGGCCTTCGCGGGCCTGCTCTGGTCGAAACAGTTTTATCATTTCGTCGTGGCCGACTGGCTGGAGGGCGATCCGGCGCAGCCGGTGCCGCCGAATGCGCGGCGCGGCGGCCGCAACAGCGACTGGTCGCACCTCTTCAACCGGGACATCATCTCGATGCCGGACAAGTGGGAGTATCCGTGGTTCGCCGCGTGGGACGTGGCTTTCCACATGATTCCGTTTGCGCGGATCGACCCGCACTTCGCCAAGGAGCAGCTGAACCTGTTCCTGCGCGAGTGGTACATGCACCCGAACGGGCAGATCCCGGCCTACGAGTGGAATTTCTCCGACGTGAACCCGCCGGTGCATGCCTGGGCCTGTTGGCGCGTGTACAAGATGACCGGGCCGCGGGGCGGACGCGACCGGCTGTTCCTGGCGCGGGTTTTTCAGAAATTGCTCGTGAACTTCACCTGGTGGGTGAACCGGAAGGATCCCGGCGGCAAACACCTGTTCTCGGGCGGATTCCTCGGGCTGGACAACATCGGGGTGTTCGACCGCTCGAAGCCGCTCCCGACCGGCGGACACCTGGAGCAGGCCGACGGCACGGCGTGGATGGCTTTTTATTGCAACACGATGCTGGCGATGGCGCTGGAACTGGCGGAGGGCGACCCGGCCTACGAGGACATCGCTTCGAAATTCTTCGAGCATTTCGTGGCGATTGCGGATGCGATGAACAATCTCGGCGGCTCCGGCCTGTGGCACGATGAGGACGGCTTCTATTACGACCAGCTGAAGCTGGACGGGAAATCCTTCCCGCTGCGGCTGCGCTCGATGGTGGGCATCATCCCGCTGTTCGCCGTGGAGTTCATCGAGGATGACCTGCTGGACAAACTGCCGGGCTTCGCGAAGCGCACCCGGTGGTTCCTCGAGAACCGCAAGGACCTGGCGTCACACATTTCCTACATGACCCGGGGCAAATCGGCGAAGGGGCGGCGGCTGCTGGCGATACCCTCGCGGGAGAGGCTGGTCCGGGTGCTCAAGTATGTGTTCGATGAGAAGGAGTTTCTGTCCCCCTACGGGGTGCGGTCCTTGTCGAAGGTTTACCAGGAGAAGCCATTTGTGCTGCAGGCCGGCGGGCAGGATTATCAGGTGGGGTATGTGCCCGGTGAGTCCGACTCGGGTCTGTTTGGCGGCAATTCCAATTGGCGCGGACCGGTGTGGTTCCCGACCAATTTCCTGCTGATCGAGGCGCTGGAGCGCTACCACCACTTCTATGGCGACAGCCTGATGGTGGAGTTTCCGACGGGCAGCGGGTTCAAGGTAACCCTGAAGGAGGCGGCGCAGGAATTGTCGCGCCGGCTGGTCATGTTGTTTGTTCCCGGGGGCGATGGGTGCCGGGCCTGCCACTCGGGCGGAGCGATCAAGGGCGATCAGGACCGGCTGAAAGACATGGTGCTCTTCCATGAGTATTTCCACGGCGAAACCGGGCAGGGTTTGGGTGCCAGTCACCAGACTGGCTGGACCGCCTTGGTGGCGCGTTTGATCGAGGATTCGGGTCGGGAAAAAGCCCCAAAAACCTGAAGATTTTTGGGCAACAAAGGCGCGTAAAAGTCCGTCTTTTTACGAACGGGGGAAGCGGTTTGGTCAAAAGCGTGACAGCGCGTCGCGAAGTCATTTTTACAGGATAAATTCCTGCTTGTCGGAGTTGTAGGTATAGCCTTTGTCCCGGCCACCTACGACATGAAAAGATTCCTCACACCGATCCTCCTGCTGGTCACCCTTCTCGGCTTTGCCCTCAAAGCCCGGGCGGACGACCGTTGGGAGACATTGCGCGCGATCAACTGGGTCGAAAATCCCACCAACCAGACCAGAATGGGCCGCTTCGGCGAACTCGGGCCCTACCAGTTCCGCGCGGGCACCTGGCGGATGCATACCCGCAAGTCCTTTCAACTGGCGACCCAGCGCGAGGCCGCCGATGAGGTCGCGATCAAGCATTACGAGTGGATCAAGCGGACGCTCGGAAAGGCCGGAGTCGATGCCAGCACCTTCAATATCGCCATGGCCTGGAACTGCGGAGTGGACAACGTGGTGAACGGGCAGGCGCCCGGCGTCAGCTACAACTACGCGGAACGGGTCTCGAATCTGGTTCAGACCTTCCAGCGCAGCCCCGCGGCGCCGGCCCGCGCCCTCGTCGCGGGCAACCGTTCGAATCCTCCGGTCCAGCGCCCCGTGATCGGCATGGTGCATTTCGCCGTGCTGCGTGATGCCCCGCGTTTCGAGATCGTGGTGCCCCCGCCTGCGCCGGATCCCGTGGTCTATACCAATCACGAACCCGTCGCCGTCAGCACTCCCGCGCTGTTTGTCGTCACCACGACGGCCACCCTGACGCCGCAGTTCAAACTCCTCGCCAACTAGGGGGAAAACAACGCCACCCCGGGGGCGGCGTTTAGAGCTGGGGCAGGGGACTTATTCGAGGAAGGAGATCTGCTTGGGCGGCTTGCCGGCCTTGCGGGCGGTCTCTTCCTCGGGCGAGGAACTCAGGTGCCGGGGCGGACGCGTGATGCGGGTGGCCATGGCGGCTTCGCGATCGCTCACAATGCGGTCGCACATTTTGTCGACCTGGAGGTGCAGCCAGTGGGTGGTGGCGCTGTTCTCGGTGTAATCGGCAGGGCCGTAGTGGTCGATGCGGCCGGTCGAGCGCAGGCGGTCGTTCTGCTCGAATTCGCCGCGGACCGCGGGATTGTAGACGGCGTAGGTCTTGCCGCCGCCTTTCTTGACGACAGAGAAACTCGGCACATCGCTCGGGCCGTCGGCGATGTAGATCATGTTCTGGAGCGGGATGCGGCGATCCTCGGGGGTGACCTTGGCGTTGACGTCGATCGCGGGGTTGCGGTTCGTCCCCTTGTTGATCTCAAAGATGGCCCGGGTCTTGGTGGTGTTGTCAATCATGACGCCGATCTGCGCGATTTCGGCGGCGGCCTCGAGGGGCATCTCGTTCTGCTTGAGAAAACCGGGGCGAAAGGGGTTTTCGATGAATTCGCAGGCCCAGATGGCATCGAGGTGCGGGGCCAGGGCGCTGCCGCGGATCATCTCGGCGAGGCCGGTGCTCACGACGTAATGCTCGAGCTGGATCTCGTGCTTGGCGTGCTCGGGCTTGGCCTTCACCCAGGCGCGGGACGAGGCAAAGAAACCGGGCAGACCCGGGTAGAAGGCAATCTCCTGGCCGCACTCGCGGAGGACCTTGTTGCTGAGGCCGGCCATCTTGCCGGTCATGACGTAGGTGAGCAGGTGGTTGAGGTAACTGATCTCGGGCGAGATATTGTAGCCGCGTTTGCGGTAATTTTCCGCGAGGGCGTTGGTCTCGGCCCAGAAGTTGCCCTCGTCGATGCCGTAGCGGCGGAAAAGCGGGGCCTGCATGTAGGCCGGGATCAAAGTCTTGTCAAAATCCCAGACGCAGGCGATGATGTTCTGAGTGAAGAGCGTAGAGGCCATCGCGGATATTTTCTATTAGACGGCTGGTTTGCCGTTCAGCTTGGCCGTTGATAAAGCCGCCGTCTGCGGCTTAAGCAATTCACAATTTCCCGCTCACTTTCCCTTCATGGATCAGCTTCCCGAAATCACCACCTTCCGCCGTCGCCTCGATGAACTCGATGCGCAGATGGCCGACCCGTCGTTCTACACCAATCCGCGCAAGGCGGCGGATATCACGCGCGAACAGCAGGGCCTGCGGCAGCTGACCGACAACTACCAAACCTACGAACGCCTGGGTCGGGACTTGGCCGAGCATGCCAAGCTGGTGAAGGACACGCGCGCCGATGCCGAGCTGCGCGCCCTCGCCCAGCAGGAGATTCCGGAGCTGACGCAACAACGGGCGGTGCTGGAGCAGGCCATCCTGCTGGCCATGATCCCGCCCGAGCCGTCCGATTCGCGCAACACCGTGTTCGAAATCCGCGCGGGCACCGGAGGGGACGAGGCCAGCCTGTTCGCTGCCGAGCTCTACCGGCTCTACACCAAATACGCCGAGGGCCGCGGCTGGAAAATCCAGCCGATGAGCTCGAGTGCTTCCGACCGCGGCGGGTTGAAGGAAGTCATTTTCCTGATCACCGGCCAGCAGGTCTACAAGCAGCTGAAATACGAGAGCGGCGTGCATCGTGTGCAGCGGATCCCGGTCACCGAGGCGAACGGCCGCATCCACACTTCCACCATCACCGTGGCCGTGTTGCCCGAGGCCGAGGAGGTGGACGTGCAGATTGATCCGCAGGATCTCGACATCAGCGTGATGCGGGCCAGCGGTCCGGGCGGGCAGGGCGTCAACACGACCGACTCGGCCGTGCGGATCGTGCACAAGCCGAGCGGGCTGATGGTTTATTGCGCCGATGACCGCTCGCAGATCAAGAACAAGGCCCGGGCCATGGCCGTCCTTCGTTCGCGCCTGCTCAAGCTCAAGGAGGACGAGGAGCAGGCGAAATATGCGGCGCAACGCCGCACGCAGATCGGCACGGGTGGCCGCAGCGAGCGCATCCGCACCTATAATTTCCCGCAGAACCGCCTCACCGACCACCGCATCGGCCTGACTCTCTACAATCTGCCGGCCGTCATGGAGGGGAATATCGACCCGGTCATCACGGCGCTGCAGCGGGCTGATTTCGAGGAGAAGCTGGCCCTGCTGACCGGCGGCCCGCTGCCCGTCCGAGCCAGCTCCGCCAGCGACGACGAATGAGCCCATGCTGACCGTCCTCGAGATCATCAAGCGCACGACCGACTTTCTGGAGAAGCGCGGGGTGGAGGGGGCCCGGCTCAATGCCGAACTCCTGATCGGTCACGCCCTCGGGCTGAAGCGCATGCAGCTCTACCTGCAATTTGAGCGGCCTTTGACCGAGCCCGAGCTGGAGAAAATCCGGCCGCTGGTGAAGCGGCGCGGCAACCGCGAACCGGTCCAATACATTACAGGCGAAACTGATTTCGCCGGGCTCAAGCTGAAGGTGGACCGCCGCGCCCTGATCCCGCGGCCCGAGACCGAATATCTGATCGAGCAGGTGCTGGGCCGTGTGACCGCCCCGCCGGGGAGCATTTTGGATCTGGGCACGGGGAGCGGGGCGATCGCGCTGGTGTTGGCGGCCAAGTATCCGGCCGCAACAGTCACAGCGGTGGACCAGAGTGCGGACGCGCTGGCGCTGGCGCGGGAAAACGCCGAGGCGCTCGGCTTGGCGGCACGGGTTGAGTTCATCTTGTCCGATTGGTTTTCCGCCGTGCCGCCCGCCCGGCTTTACGCGTTGATCGTGGCGAACCCGCCTTATCTTTCCGACGCGGAAGTGAGCGAGGCCCAGCCCGAGGTGAAGGATTTCGAACCGCAGGCGGCGTTGTCGGCGGGAACGGACAGTGCCGCGGATTTGAGGCAAATTCTAAAAGCAGCGCGTCCGTATCTGGCCCCCGGGGGAATGCTGGCCTGCGAGACGGGCATCGCCCAGCACGCGCAGCTCCTGCCGCTGGCCGCCGAATCGGGCTATGCCCGGACGGAATCCCTGCGCGACCTGACGGGGCGTGAACGCTACCTGCTAGCCTTTGTGTAGGCTGGTGCTGGCTGCGACCGGCGGCTGGCTTTCCACCCACGCCAGGGGATTCTTGTTCAGGCGCAAGGCGTCCGTGACCACCCGCAGGGTTTCGCGCAGGTGGACGTCCAATTTGCTTTCCGTCTCGGCATCAGGTGTGTCCGCATCGCCCTCTTCCTTCGGGGCGACGTCAGGTTTCTTGGTGCCCGCCGCCTCCGCCTTGAGGACGGAGGCGAGTTTGACCTCGTGTGACACGTAGTTGGTCTTGGCCAGCCGGTCGCGCTCGGCATTGAGGGTCTTCTGGAATTCGTCGTCCGAGTGCTTGAGGGTGAGACGCTGCTCCAGGTTGAGGGAGACGGTCTTCTGCTCCTGACGCTCCTTGAACCAACCGATGTTCTTCTTGAGGTAGGCGAATTCCTCGAGGGTGTCCTGCCGGGAGAGGCTGGCCTGCCGGAGCGGTTGCACCAAGCTCTGGTCGAGGGCCTTGCCGGCAAAGTGGGTCGGCTTGATTTCATCCCACATGAGGGCGTGGGGCAGGCTGGATTCGCCGATGTTGGGGATAAAGTCGTCGATGGAAGGGAGGGTGATGTCCGGGATCACACCCTTGTTCTGGGTCGACGAGCCGTTGGGCAGGTAGAATTTCCGCACCGTGAGCTTGGCGGCCCCGGTGTTGGTGAGTTCCTGGCTCATGCGCGGGATGTAATTCTTCATTTCCAGCACGGCCTGTACGGTGCCTTTGCCGTGCGTGGAACTGTCACCGATGATGACGGCGCGGCCGTAATTCTGCAGGGCCCCGGCAAAGATCTCCGAGGCGGAGGCGCTGAAGCGCGAAGTGAGGACGGCCAGCGGGCCGTCGTAGGCGACGGAAGTGTTGGTGTCGCTGTCCACCGTGACCTGGCCCTGAAAGTCGCGTTCCTGCACGACGGGCCCCTCCTTGATGAACAGGCCGGTGAGGTTGACCGCCTCCGAGAGCAGCCCGCCGCCATTGCGGCGCAGGTCGATGACGAGGGCCTTGATCCCCTCGGCCTTGAGCTTGCCAATCAGCTCGGCGATGTCCTGCGAGGCCGTGTTGCGGGCATCCTCCGCGACGGTGCCATCGGGGGAACCGTCGTAGAAGGAGCGCAGCTCGATGACGCCGATGGTCACCGTCTGGCCGTCCGGCCCGGCCGGGAGTTCAAAGGTCGTCGCCGTGGCCCGTGATTCATCCAGTTTGACCACATCGCGGGTGATATGGACCACCTTGGTCTGGGTGGCGTCGAGGGCGTTGTGGGGCAAAATGGTCAGGTGCACCTTGCTGCCCTTGGCCCCGCGAATCAGGTCGACGATGCGGCGCAGCTTCATGCCGATGATGTCGACGACCTCGCCCCCTTCCTGCTGCACCGCCACGATCTTGTCATTCACATGGATCTGGCCGCTGAGATCCGCCGGCGTGCCCGCCTTGACCTCGCGCACGATGCACAGGTCCTCGTCGAGGCCCAGCACGGCGCCGATGCCGACGAGCGAGAGTTTCATCTGGATGCTGAAATCCGCGAGGGAGTCGGACGACAGAAAATCCGAGTGCGGGTCATACATCCGGGTAAGGCTGGTGAGGAACATCTCCTGGATGTCCCGGGATTCGATATCCCCGAGGTTTTTCAGCATGCGCTCATAGCGCTTGCGCAGGGTGGTCTTGGCATCCTCCTGGCTTTTCTTGCCCAGCAGGTCGTGGAGCATCTCGTATTTCAGGCGTTTGCGCCACAGGTCGTTGGCTTCATCGGCCGTGGCCGGGAAGGGGCTCTTGCTCCGGTCGGGGGTGTAGGATTCCTGGGCGGTGAAATCGTATTCGCGCGGCAGCTCGGTGAAGATCCAGGAGGTGCGGGATTGGACGCGTTGCTCGTAGACCTTGTAGATGTCGAAGGCCGTGTCGATGTTGCCCAGGTAGGTCAGATCCGTTTCAATGCGCGGCCCGTATTGGCGGCGGAAGGCCTGTTCGTCGCCCAGCGTGAAAAACAACCGCTGGGGATCCAGCTCCTGCATGTACGCCGTGATCAGCTGGGGATAGTCTGCCGTGGTGACGGCATCCTTGTTATAGTGGAAATACTCCAGCATCTGGACGAGGTAGCGGGTCTCGAGCTTCATGACCGGGGTGGTCTTGAGCTCGCGATCCGGGACCGCGAGAGCGGCGCTGGTCAGAACGAGACAGAGGGCGGCAGGTCCGGAAAGGCGGCGGAGGAAGGATTTCACAAGGATTGGTTTAATTATCGGTGATTAGAGCCGGGTTCTGCAGAATTGTTTCGAGAATAGTGACAATCGGTCGCCTGGCCGGATGGCCTGCCGGTTAGTGTTTACTGAGCATGTCCTTCGCTTTGTCGAGGGTGTGCTTTTCCTCGGCGCTAAGGGCACCAAAGCCCTGACTGTTAATCTTGTCGAGGATCCGGTCCACCTCGGCGCGAAGGCTGGCCGTGTGCCGGCGTTGGCCCACGGCGGGGCTTGATGCCCGGCCTTTGTCGGAGCGAAATCGCAGCCACTGGGGCAGAGAGAAAGCGGCGGCTCGATCCCAGCCGTCCCGGGCATGGAGGAAGCGGAGGTAAAGCCAGCCGGCGAGCATGCCGCCGAGATGGGCCGAGGGCGTCAAACCCAGCGGGACCCCCGCGCCCATGAATTCATAAAACACCAGCCCGAGCAGATCCACCCCCAGTATGACCAGGACGATGTGCTTGAGGCGGACGCTGACGGGGAAGAAAAACAAACTCATTTCCAGATGGGGATGAATGCCGGCCAATACCACCAGGAGGGCGAGGACACCGGCGCCGGCCCCGATATGCGCTCCGCCATGCCACCAATTAACAGCAGTCCAGCCGATACCACCGAGGAGGATGGAGCAGGTGTAAACGGCCAGAAAACGTCTCGATCCCAACACGGGCTCCAATTCCCGGCCGACGAAGATGAGGCCAAGGATGGTGAACAGGATATGGAATGGGTTGCCGGTGCTGTGGAGCAAACTGTGGGTCAGCAGGGTCCATACGTGCCAGTCTTGCAGGCCGGGAATGGTCAGCGCCAGTTGATTGATCAGATAGGCGCCGGAACCAAACCACGGCGACAGCAGGACCAATTGCATCACGAAAGCCGCGACGATGGTCGCAACCAGCCAGACCAAGGCGGTGGTGGACTGGCGGGGGTAGTCGTCGCGCATATAGGCCCGATCGGAAGACATCGGGGTAATTTATGCGCACCCAGTATTAACACAAGCTCATCGAGCAATCGTCCCGGGTGACCAGGGTCTTTTGTTTTGAGCTCAATTTGAGCGGATAATGCGCAGACAGGCGGCGGGGTTGGAGTAGAGCTGTTCCTTGACGATAGGGAGAGGACAGT
>JAYTUA010000039.1:0-35852 GCA_043745015.1 Opitutaceae bacterium
AGATCCAATCAATGCTTGGCCCTGCTTGCCAGTGGTCTGCTTCGCGTCCCTTGGCGCCTGCCGGCCATAGCCTTGGCGAAGGAGGGACCTTCGCGGTTAGTCCGGTATATGCCTTGGTCCGGATTAGTGCTCCATCAGTGTGGATTAGTGGTTAACCCGGATTGGATCGGAACCGCCGCCTCATCCGCGTTTATCCGTGTAATCCGCGGTAAATGACTTGGTCCGTATCAGTGCGAGGATCGCTTCGCTCCCTTGGCTTCCTTGGTGTAAATAGTCTGGTGGCTCGCTCCGCCACAGCGCGCTTGCGCCGATTAAATCACCCTGCACCCTGATAGCCCGCTCTGCATGTCACCCTCCCGCACCAAACTCCCGTCCGGCTTTACCATCGT
Source organism: Opitutaceae bacterium (assembly GCA_043745015.1). Lineage (GTDB taxonomy): Bacteria > Verrucomicrobiota > Verrucomicrobiia > Opitutales > Opitutaceae > Lacunisphaera. Next base: position 390 of record JAYTUA010000039.1, read on the forward strand.
CGAAGTGATGATGGCCTCGGTGATTTTGGTGGTCGGGTTCATGGGCATGATCCAGGGCATCACGGTCAGCTCGGAGATGCTCGCCACCGCCCGCCGCCAGACGATTGCCACCCAAATCATCTCCCATGAAACCGAAAAGCTTCGGCTGAAAAGCTGGACCTACCTCAGTGCCCTCACAAGTTCCTCGGCCGCCACCTACAACAGTGATTCGAGCGACATTAACATGGCCATCGCCGCCTCGGGAGTCAGCTTTACCCTGGCTACTACGGTGTCGACGATCACCACCGATCTACGCGAAGTTGTCTACACCGTGACCTGGACCAAGAGCGGCAACAATATCGCAGCCACCCCCCCCACCGGCAGCTGGCTGGACCAGCTCTCCTTCTTCAATCAGCAGTCACCGATCGCACGCACCTACACCCGCGTGAGCACGGCCTACTTCACCAAGTACGGCCTGAACCTCAGCTACCAGCGCTCGTGAAAACTGATCCATCCAGATTCTCCAAGGCTTGGGTAACCACTAATGGGTTTCGCCAAACGGCGAAACTTTTAGACACGCTTTCGACTGATCGTCTCCAGTGGAGGTTATTGGGGTCTGCTGATCGCAGACCGCTGGAAATCCGCCTGCGATTAGCCGGCCCCAGGATCCAACCGGCGGCGGCGATCAGCCGCCGCACACTTTCAAGGATTCATCCTTTGATGAATCCATTAGTGGTCAACCCGCTCCGGGTCCTTGGCCTTGGTTCAAATCTGCCCCCGTTGGAAACAGCGGGAAGCCTCGCTGCATGACCGCTTACGGTTCAATGCCGTCGGTCAAGCGCCATGCCGGCTTCACGCTGGTCGAGTTGCTGGTCGGCACCGCGTTGTCGGGGATGGTCATGGCCGCCGTGCTTTCCAGTTACATTTACCTCGGTCGGGGGTTCGCCCGCCTCGCCAACCAGCAGATTCTGGAGGCCGAGGCCCGGCGCACCCTCGCCTATTTCGCCCAGGATGTACGGATGGCCAGCGGCCTCACTGACACCGCGAATCTCAGTGCCACCCGCGTCGCGTTCCTCGTGCCCACTGCCACCAGCACCTCCACCATCACCTATTACTATAACAGCACTTCCCCGGATGCGGCCGTTACGATCAACGGAACCAGTGTCACGATGATCGCGAATTCCCTCACCCGCTGCGTCTACAACGACAGTACCGTGACCTCGCTGACCTTGCTTCGAAACACCACCGGCCTCAGTATTAAATATTACGACACCTCCAGTAATGCCTACACGGCTTACACCGACTATCTCCCCGGCATCAAGCAACTGGCCCTGCAGTTCAGCACCCAGCTGGGCAACAGCGGCAATGGCACCCAGACCATCGTCTACCAGGTCGCCTCAAGCCGGATGATCATCCGCAACAAGGCCCTGCTCCAGTGATGCGCATGCCAATCATCCTTCAAGATCGGATCTCTCAACGCGGAGGTCGCGGAGAGCACAGAGTGGAATCATGTGGGGCTTTGCGTTCTCCGCGCACTTCGCGTTTATCCGGATTGCTTCGCGGTTCACCTGCCTTGGCCGGTTTCAATGGCACCGTCACCCTCGTGGCCCTGTGCTTCGTGGCTGTGCTGGGCATCACCCTCGCCGGCTACATCACCGTGTGCTCCCGGGCCATGCAGCTCAGCAACCGTTCCTTCCAGAGCGGACTGGGCCAGCAACTCGCCGAGCTGGGCCTCGTGGAGGGCCTGCGCGCCTTCAACAAGAACGACTGGAGCGACTGGTCCAGCATTCCGACCAATATGACCACTTCGGGCGCCTGGACGCTCGACACTACCTACCACCGCGCCAGCCGCACCATCACTTTTCAGAATGGCAAGCTCGGTCAAGGCATTACGGCTACCGTCAAGATTCGCATCGATAATTACGACACTACGCAGCTCGATTCCAACTACAGCTCGACGGCCACTTACCGACTCAACGACCTGGTTGGCGACAGTGGGGTCTGGTATCGATCCATCCAAAATAACAATATCGGCAACACTCCGACTAGCACAGGAAACCTAGCTTCGTGGGTTCCGGCTCCGATTTCTTGGACTTGGAGCAGCGATATCACCTACTCGCAATACGACCTGGTGAATTATAACGGCGTTTGGTATCGCTGCATCACCTCAACCTCCACGGGCAATACCCCCACCCTGCCTCTCCCGGCCACCACTTATTGGGTTCCCATTCCCACCATGCGGGCGTGGGCCACCGCGACCGCCTATGCCTTGTCTGACGTTGTCAGTTCCGGCGGCGGCCTGTATCGGTGCATCAGCGCGCACACCAGCAGTGCCGCCTTTGCCACGGACTCCGCCAACTGGAATTCGAATGTCCAGTCCCTCTCACTCTCTTGGATCAGCGGCACAATTTATACTCGGGGTGCCATGGTGTATTACAGCGGCACTTGGTATTATTGCACCCACTCGTGCACCAGCAGCACCAGCCCCAACACGGACACCACCAACTGGGCTCCTACCCTTGATTCCAGCGGGGCGCAGGTCGCGATTGGCAGCAGCACATACACTATCGGCGTGGACCGGTTTTTTACAGGCGACTACATTTACCGTGCTAGCACCGGTTGGTATCGCTGCATCGTGACTACTTTTCCCTACACTTATGCTAGTGGTGACTATTCCAATACCGCCAAGTGGGTCAGCACTAACGCCAAACCCTATATCTCGTGGGCATACCAAAGCGGCCTCACCTACAATTTCAATAGCGTGGTTCACTTCAGCACCAGTGGCAGCGGTACCTGGTATCGTTGCAAAGTTGCGTCCGCAACTTCGGTCCCCACGACAACCGCTGACTGGGAGAACGCCCTCAGTGGCACTAATACAACCTCAACTCCAGGAGCGCGTGGTTGGAGTTCTAGCAACATAAACTATAATTTGGGCGATGTCGTCTATTACTACAGCAGCAGCACGAGCCAATGGCATCGCTGCATAAAGGCCCATACCAGTAGCGCTACCTTCGATAGTTCAAAATGGTCTGATGCCCCGTTGCTGCCCACTGCCTGGGATCCAAACCATCAATACAGTCAATACGACACCGTGCGTTATCAAGGCGTCTGGTACCTGAGCCTGAGGCCTAGCAACTACGCCAACGATCCCGTTGCTGCCTCAAGTTCCTACTGGGCCGTCGCTCCGCGATCACTGGCTGCTTGGGATTCTACAAAAATCTATGGCCTCAATGACATGGTCAGCGCCAGTGGTGTTTGGTATCGCTGCATCACCCCTCACACCAACCAGGCTCCACCCAATGCCACTTACTGGACTGTGCTGACGGGCTCGGGCTCATCCTATGTCTGGAATTCCACGACAAACTACTCTGTAGCCAATTACCGCAGTTACGGTGACGTGTGGTATCGCTGCGACAACGCGCCGCCCAGCTACGAGTCCCCCAATTCCCTCTACCCTTCTGACTCTCCCGCCACGCTTTACTACTGGACCGCCTTGGGCGCACCGGTGATCTACGCTGAAGCGGCCGTTACCATCGCCAACAATCCCTCCATCAAGACCCAACTCCGCGCCACGATCGCCCCGGCTCCGCTTTTTCCCAATGCCGCCGCCGCTACGACCACTTTGACTATCTCAAGCGGCACCGGAACCGTGGACAGCTATGATAGCTCGGTCGCCTCCATGGCTACGGGAGGCACCTACACCACAAATACCTACGGCGGGGCCAATATTGGTTACTCCGCTGTCTTGGCTGCCAGCAGCAGCGCCAGCTCGGCGATCACCATCAGCAATAGCTCAACAGTGAAAGGTTACCTGGCCCAGCCAACTCCGGGCTCTGGTATCAGCACCAACACCACGGTTTGGGGGCCGACTAGTCCGGCTTCGCCCAAAGTGGATACTTCCCGCGTGAGTCGCAGTCCCTATATTCCGCAATTTGACCCACTGCCCTCGCCTGATTTAGCGACCGCCTTCACCAATGGCAATTTCCCTAAAGGCGCTGTACTGCCCAGTTATTCATCGGGAAATAGCTCCACGACTGTGATTAATCTTGGCACTCGCGGCGCAACCGGCCCTTCGCGATACTACATCTCCGGCAATTTCAACATTGGCAGCAACAACACCTATGATGTGGCTACCTTGAATATTAATGGGCCGGTGATTTTGTTTGTTAATGGGAATCTGCGCGTCAACATCGGCGGCACCATTACCATCAACCGCCCGGGGTCCGTCGAAATTCATTTTTCCGACCGGCTTCGTATCGAAAATGGCAGCAATGGTATCATCAATCGCACGCTCGACCCCAAGACGGTGGTCCTTATCGGGGATAACAGTACTGATTCCTTGTCCCAGTACTATTCGGACCAAACAAATGTCTTTTACGGCACCATTTATTTGCCAAACACAATCAGCACAACCGGACTGAACGTCACTACCGGTGTGACTATGTATGGAGCGCTCTCCTCCAAGCTGATCTATTACACCGCTGAGGCCACCCTGCACTACGACACCTCGCTGCGCTATGCGACCATCCCCGGCGTGGACCAGCCCTACACCATCACCAAGTGGCGCGAGCTGCCCGCCACCGAGCAGGCCACGATGCCGTAAGGCGAAAGTGAGTGTGAGAGTGAAAGGTGGCGGCCGGCTGATTGTTTGTTTCCCTTTGTCCGGCCTCAAGCGGGGCTTGCAGAAAACACGCCACCCCGTAGTCTGTCCCCATGAAAGAAATCATCTTCGAGGTGCGGGAAGACGAGGCTGACGGTGGTTACACCGCCTCGGCGCTGGGCGTTGGCGTCCACACCCAAGCCGAAACCTTGGCGGAATTGCGCACGAATGTGAAGGAAGCCGTTGACTGCTACTTCGACGAGACGATGGATGCGCCCAAGGTGATCCGCCTTCATTTCGTCCGTGACGAAGTGCTGGCCCGATGAAGCTGCCGCGCGACGTCTCAGGGCCAGAACTGGTCAAAGCGTTGCGCAAGCTTGGCTATCAAGTGGACCGCCAACGGGGCTCACACATCCGCGTGACCACCCAGCAAGGCGGCGAACATCACGAGGTCGTGCCCAACCATCACCCCATCAAGACTGGCACGCTTTCGGGCATCCTCAAAAGTATCGCCACCCACCATCAGCTCAGTGTCGAGGAATTGGTCCGGCAACTCGGCCTGTGAGCCCACCTTTTGGGGCGGCGTGGACCAGCCCTACACCGTCACCGAGTGGCGCGAGCTGCCTCCCGACACCGAGCAGGCCACCATGCCGTGAACGACCGCAATTTCTATTGGGGTAGCTGGTCCCTCTGGATCCCCTTTGTGCTTTTTGTGTTTTTTGTGGCCAATCCTCCTCGGTTCTCCGGTGCGGCGGACACCTTGACGCCGGCTGCAGAGCCTCAATAGTAATGCCGTCGCCCGACCCCTCGTGCTTTTCTCCAACCGCCACTCCCGGAACAGCCTCCTGATAGAGATCAATCCCTATCAGATCCTTGCCGCCGGCATTGACCGGCCCGACACCGGCCCGGTCACGATCAACTGCGCGGCCGAGTTTGACTGCCACGACGAGAACGGCCTGCGCCAGTGGCTCGCCGCCAACTTCGAGAAGCAGAACGCCTGGGTCCCCGCCATCGCCAGCTTCTCGCCCCCCGAGGCCCTGCTCCTCCGCGAGAGCATCCAGCCCCGCAAGCTGAACGAAGTCGACTACCTCAACGGCCTCATCCGCGAACAGTGTAAGATCGAGAACCCCACCGCGTGGAAAATCCAGACCCTCAGCCCCCTCGAGGGCGAAGAGGTCGCGGCCGAGGGCACCCAGCGCCCGGTCCTCGTCTGCGGCATCTCCCACACCGACGTGCACCTGACCCAGCAGCGCCTGCTCGACCAGCGGCTGCTCCCCTACCGGCTCGAGATGGGCATCTTGCCCCTGCTCGGCGCCATCACGGAATATCAGGAACGCCTCAACGAAAAACGCGCCGTCGTCGTCGTCGTCATCGAGCAGGAGCACACGGTCGCCTACATCGTCGGCAAGGAGGGCGTGCACACCCCCGCGCCCGTGCGCCACGGGTTTGCCTCCATCGTGCAATCGGCCCGCCGCGAGTTCGAGCTCACCCACGCCGGCGAGGTGCGCGAGCGCCTGCACCTGGCCGACGACGAGCTCCTCCTCCGCGCCTCCAAGTTCGTCCGCGCCATCGGCCGCGACCTCAAGCCCCTGGTCGATTCCTACGAAATGACCACCGGCCAGCCCGTCGGCGAGATCTACTGCGCCTACCTGCCCCCGGCGTTGTCCTGGATTGCCGAGCCGCTCGCCCATGTGATCGGCCGCTCGCCCATGGTCATGGACTGTCCGGCGTGGCAGAGCACGGTCAATATCACGACCGCCAATGGTGTCGCCCCGCTCGGCCAGCACTGGCTCGGGGCCCTCAGCCTCATTGCGGACGTCCCCGGGCCCACCCCCGACAAGGCGCCCAAGGCCAACGCCACCTACCAGGGCCCCTGGCGGATCGATTGCCGCATCTCCACCGCCCTGCCCAGCAGCGATCTCGTCCGCCGCCGGTTCATCACCAACGCGCTCGCGACCACGCTGGCCGCCATCGCCCTGATGATCACCGGCTGGCTGTATTACCTCACCCAGACCATCGAGGAGGACACCGCCACCTGGACGCAACGCATTGCCGACAACAAGAAGTCCGTGGATGAACTCGCCACCACCACCCGCAAACTCGCCACCGAGTCCGACCGGCTCGACGCGGCCTACCGCCTGATGGCGTCGCCCTACCGCGTCTCCGAGTTTCTCCTGGCCCTGGGCCGCACCCGCCCGGCCAGCATGCAGATCGAAGGCCTCGATTCCGTCGAATCCGGCCTCGTCCTGCGCGGCCGCCTGCACGAACCCTCCGACAAGGCCCGCGTCACCCTCAACGATTACCGGGGGGAACTGCTGCGCGATCCGTTGGTCGGCGCCCGTTTTGCCACGATCGCCCTCACCTCTTTCACCCGGCTGGAGGCCACGGAGAGTTTTGAGTTCGAGCTCACCTTCAAACTCAAGGCGGGGGCCCCATGAGCGCCTGGCTGCAACAGCTCCTCTCCCTGGCCCGGCGCTATCCCCTGGCCACGATCTGCCTCACGCTGTTTGTGTTCCTCGGGGCCGGCGATTATTTCCTCTGGCGCGGGTGGAAACTGCAGGCCGAGCTCTACGAACGCACCCGGCAGGAAGGCGAGACCATGCTCCTTTCGCTCAACGGCCAGGCCCGCATCCTGACCCAAACCGCCACGATCGACGAAGCCCTGGCCTACATCGGCCGGAATCTCGCCGTGGAATCCGATCTCGCCGGCAACCTGGATTATTTCTACCAGATCGAAAAAAACGCCCGGATCCGGCTCGGCAGCCTCTCCCAGTTGAGCTCGCAGCCGGGCGGCGAGAATGAAGCCTACCGCGCGATCCCCTTCTCCCTCCGCCTGTCCGGGGCCTATCCCCAGATTCTGGCCTATCTCCACGAGCTGGAGACCGGACCGCGCCTGCTGCGGGTGAAGAGCTACCGTTTTGCCCAGGCCGATCCCACCGCGGTCGAGAGCCTGTCGCTCGACCTCACCATCGAATTGCTCGGCCGCCCATGAAAAAATTTCCCGCCTGCTTGCCCGGCCTCCTCGTCCTCGCCGTTTTGCTGCCCGGCCTGCGGGCCGCCCCGGACCGCTTCGACCGCACCAAGGCCCACATTGACGCCCTGCTCAACCACCGCCTGAAGCCCGAGCCCCTGCCGGCGAAGCCCGCCAACCCGTTTCTCTACAGCGCGCCCGGCAGCGCTTTGGCCGGACCCACCGGACCCGGTAGTGGTCCGGTGGTCCCCGTCGTACCCGAGCCCGTGGCCAACTCCCTGGCCGACGACGACCAGATTCTCGCCTTCTGTGTCTCCCGGTTAAAGATCGGCGGGCAGGTGCAACGCGGGGGCCGGGCCCTCCTCCTGATCAACTCGTCCACTTACAAGGAAGCCGATCTCATCCCCGTGCGCGGCAGCACCGATACCGTCTACTACGTCAAGATTGTGCGCATCGCCCCGGGCGAGGTCGTGTTCGGTTACAACGACGCCGTCCTCACCGTGCCGCTCAAGACCTGAGCCCGCGGGGATAGCGCTTTATTGCTGCTGGAATGTGGGAGGGGCTTTACGCCCCGACATCGGCGACGCTGATATCCCGTCGGGGCGTAAAGCCCCTCCCACACACAAGACGGTGTTCCCCCGGAAATTCCGGCTCGCCCTCCGGCCGCGACGGACCTACACTGCGCGGCCCCGATGTCCGATTTGTCCTCACCTGCAGCCGCCCCGTGGGTGGCGGGCCGCCGGAGCCTCCGCGCCCTGCTGGGCCCTGGCCTCGCGCTGCAAGCCGTCGCGCTCAGCGTGGTGCTCGCCTACTATTTCCTGCCCGCCGCGGGACCCCTGTTCGCGCAACTGGCCCGGTGGCAGTCGGCCGGCGGGTTCGCGTTCTCCGCCGCCGCCACCGTGCTGTGCGGCGGCCTGCTGCCCTTCCTCTTCCTGCGATTGCATCCGGAAACCCGCGCGGCCCACCCCTGGCCTCATCTGGTTTTCTTCATCCTCTACTGGGCCTGGAAGGGGGCCGAGGTCGACCTCTGGTATCGCACGCTGGCCTTCCTGTTTGGCGAGGGCCACGACACCCGCACGATGTTGGGCAAGATCCTCAGCGATCAGTTTGGCTATAACCCGCTCTATGCGGCCCCGCTGGCCAACCTCTGCTTCGCGTGGAAGGACGCCGGTTTCCGCTGGGCGCCCGTCGCCGCGGACCTGCGGGCCGGCCGGTGGTATTACCGGCGCGTCCTGCCCGTGCTGCTGACCCTGTGGTTCATCTGGATTCCCGTCGTCACCTGCGTCTATGCCCTGCCCCTGCCGCTGCAGATGCCGCTGTTCAATCTCGTGCTCTGCTTCTGGTCGATGCTCTTCGCCCATATCACCGGCCGCCAAAAACCAGCAATGGGTTGATTTGGTCCTCCCCCATCTGTCCGCTCGTTTGTAGGTCGGGGTTTACTTGTCAGGCCATAGCTCGCAGAGCGACGGCTGATCCCCGACAGACTACCCTTGGGTGTCGGGCATTAAGCCCGACCTACATCAAACTGACCCAATACCCCAAAACCCGGCAGCAGTGACCGGTCAACCGTAGGCCGCCCGGTTGCCGTCTGCCGCCAACTGGCCCCATTCACCGGCAACTGGCCACCGTCTTCTGGCCACCGAATACAGCGTTTGAAATAAACCCCGGCCCTCCTACTCTCATCCCCGATGAAACTCCCCCGCCTGTCCCTGCTGATTGGTTTCCTGCTGCTGCCGGCCTGGCTCGCGGCCGCGCCCGGCCCGGTGCGGAAAGGCGCGGTCACGGCCGAGCTGGTCGCGGCGCAGTCCTCGATCCAGCCGGGCCGGACCTTCCGCGTCGCCCTCAAGCTCAACCACGACGAGCACTGGCACTCCTACTGGATCAATCCCGGCACGGGCTACCCGACTTCACTGGAGTGGAAACTTCCCGCCGGTTTCACCGCCGGCCCCATCCTCTGGTCCACCCCCCATGTCGTGCAGGATACCCGCGGCCACATCACCGGCCACGGCTACGAGGGCGAGGTCTACCTCTTCGTCGAGCTCACCGCCCCCGGCACGCTCACCCCGGGCGAAACCGTGACCCTGCGCGCCAAGGCCGACTGGCTCATGTGCAAGGAGGTCTGCATGCCGGGCATGGCCGACCTTGAACTCACCCTGCCGGTCGCCACCGAATCGTCGTCCGCCAACGCAGCCCTCGCCCAAGCCTGGGCTGATTTGCCGCAGCCGCTCGCGGGCTGGAGCACGACCGCCGTTCGCGCGGGATCAACCCTCACCGTACGGCTCACCCCCGCCGCCGGCACCACGCACCGCCCGCAGAACCTGCACCTCTTCGACACCGCCGGCTTGGCGGACTTCGCCGCCGCGCAGACCATCACCGAGGAACAGGGTTCGCTCGTGTTCACGCTCCCCATCGCGAAGGATGCCCCGGCCGACGCGACCCGCCTCACCGGCGTGCTGGTGTCCAAAAATGGCTGGGGCCCGATGAGCCCAAGCCGCGGCGCCACCTTCGACATCGCGCTGGGTTCCGAGGTAGGGCGCGTTGTCCCTAACGCGCCGTCTTCTGCCTCTCACGCCTCACCCCTCACGCCTCCTCCCTCCGCCAAGGGAACCTTGGCGGGCACGCTGCTGCTGGCGTTTGTCGGCGGCCTCATCCTGAACCTCATGCCGTGCGTGTTCCCCGTGCTCGGCATCAAGGTGCTCGGCTTCGTCAACCAGTCCGGCACCGACCGCCGCAAGGTGATCACGCACGGCGTCGTGTTTTCCCTCGGCGTGCTGCTCTCCTTCTGGGTGCTGGTCGCCCTGCTGCTCGCCCTGCGCGTGGGCGGCCAGAGCGTCGGCTGGGGCTTCCAGTTGCAGGACCCGCGTTTCGTCTATGTTGTCGCCGCCGTCATGCTGGCGTTGGGGATGAACCTGAGCGGGGTGTTTGAAATCGGACTCTCCGCCACCGGCGTGGGCGGCAAGCTCCAGCTGCAGTCGGGCTACAGCGGCTCGTTTTTCACGGGCGTGCTCGCCACCGTGGTGGCCACTCCCTGCAGCGGTCCCTTTCTCGGCAGCGCCCTGGGGGCGAGCCTCACGCTGGGCACCGGCGAAACCTTCGTCCTGTTCACGTGCATCGCGCTCGGCCTGGCCCTGCCCTACCTGCTGCTGTCGCTCTTCCCGGCCGCCGTGAAATTCCTGCCGCGCCCCGGCGCGTGGATGGAAACATTCAAGCAGTTCATGGCCTTCCCGATGTATGCCACCGTCGGCTGGCTGCTCTGGGTGCTGGCCAGCCAGGTGCGGGAACCCGACAACGCGCTTCTCCTGATCGCCTTCGGTCTCGTGCTCGTCGCGATGGCCGCCTGGGCCTATGGTCGCTTTGGTACTCCCACCGGGCGTCTGGCCGCGGCGGTTCTGCTCCTTGCCGGCATAGGGCTCGGCTGGCCGAAATCGTTCGAGCCCGTCCCGGCGATCGGTGCCGGCTATAGCGTCAGGTGGGAACACTGGAGCCCCGAGGCCGTGGCGGCGGCGCGCACGGCCGGTCGCACCGTGTATGTGGATTTCACCGCCCGCTGGTGCGCCACCTGCCAGACCAACAAGGCCGCCGTCTTCACTTCCGGCGCGGTGCTCGCCGAACTGGCGAAGCGCAATGTGCTCCTGTTGAAAGCCGACTGGACCAGCCGGGACCCCGCGATCACCGCCGAACTCGCGCGGTGGGGTCGCACCGCCGTGCCGTTCAATCTAATCTATGCGCCGGGCCGGGCCGACCCCGTCATTCTGCCCGAACTGCTCACCCCCGGCCGCGTGCTCGAGGCCCTGAACCGATAGGGACAATCATTGTTCAATCTTCGTCGTTCATTGTTCACCGGCCATTGGCGGTTTCACGGGGCGAAACCAACTTCTCCTCCGGCAATGAAAAATGAACCTTGGAAAATAAACGATGAGCAATCTCCGTGATCCCGCCCACACCCGTTCCGTCGGCCTGTTGCTGGGCGGGGCGCTGTGCTGGAGCCTCGCGGGCGTTTTGTTCAAGCATGTCGAGTGGCCCGGGCTCGCCGCCGCCGCCGGCCGCGGACTGATCGCCGCCCTGTTCCTGCTCGCCGTCTGCTGGCGTTCGCTGCGCTTCACCTGGTCCCCGCTGCAGCTCGGCGCCGCGGCCGCCTATGCCGCCTGCACCATCCTGTTCACGCTGGCCAACAAGATGACCACGGCGGCGAACGCCATTCTGCTCCAATACACCGCGCCGGTCTGGGTCGCCCTGCTCGGCGCCTGGTTGCTCGGCGAACGCACCACCCGCCTCGACTGGCTCACCATTGTCGCGGTGCTCGGCGGCCTCGGCGTGTTTTTCTACGAGGGCCTGCAGCTGGGCAGCATCGCGGGGCTCGTGGTGGCCCTCGCCAGCGGCCTGGGCTTTGCCGTCATGACGATCCTGATGCGCAAGCAGAAGGACTCCTCGACCCTCGAGTCCATCATTCTCGGCAACTTGATTGGTTTTGGCGTCGGCCTGCCGGCGTTGGTCACGGCTCCCCCGTTGCCGGCTGGCGGCTGGCTGGCGCTGGGCCTGCTCGGCGTCGTGCAACTCGGCCTCGCTTATCTGCTCTACTCCCGGGCCATCCGGCACGTGACCGCGCTGGAAGCGGTGTTGATTCCCGTGATCGAGCCGATCCTCAACCCGGTGTGGGTGCTGCTCGACGTGGGCGAGCGGCCGAGCCGGTACGCCCTCCTCGGCGGCGCCATCGTGCTGGGCGCCGTCACCCTGCGCGCCGTGGTTTCCCTCCGCCGCCGGTCGCAGCAATGATCCGGGCTCAGCTCTTGGGCGGCCCGCCCTCCCGAGCCTTGGCGGAGGAGGGCGGTTTGAGTTGGAGCAGGATATTGGCGAACGTGATCAGTCCGCCTCCCGCGAGAAGCTGCCACGTCAACGTCTCGTTGGCGTAGTCGAACCCGGCCCAGCGCGAAAACAACGCGGGCAAAAACAGCGCCATCACCGAGGCAAAGACCGGCTCGAAGCAGTAGATCAGTCCGGCCTCGGTGGCGGTGATTTTGGGCTGCCAGCGGATCATAAGCAGGAAGGCCCCGAGGGTGCAGAAAAGCGTGAGCAACCCCGTGAAGCCGAGCCACGGCCCCGAGGTCCACGGCACGAGGCAATCGGCCGGGGTTGGCGCAGTGACCAGGGCCATGGTGGAGAAAACCACCGCCTCGGTGGCAAACATCAGGGCGCTGACCGGCATCGCCCGGTTCGCGGCGCAACGCTTGTCCTCCAGCACAAAGATCTGCCACATGAAGAATACCGAGCTGAGCAGAGTCTCCACCTCGCCCCGGCCCAGGCGCAGCGTGCGGAAATCGAAGCGCCCGAGGATCGCGGTGCCGGCCAGCACCAGCCCGGCGCAGAGCCAGATCAGGGCCGGCGGCGAGCGCCGGACCCGCAGGGCCACGACCACCGGGATCATGATGGCATAGAACTGCGTGAGGAACGCCGAGACCGAGGCCGACGTGAACTGCAGGCCGTCCACCTGCAGCACCATGCCCAGGGCGTTGGAGACGCCGAGCAGCACGCCCTGCCGCAGTTCCAACCTGGACAGGTTGCGCCAGTGCGCCCGCGCCACCACGAGCATGATGGCGGCGGCAAGCAGGAAGCGCGGCGCCAGCGTCAGCGCGGTGATAAACCAGTTCCCGCTGCCGGGCAGCAACTGCCCGTGGGTGAAAACCACCGCCTTGATCAGCGGAAAACTCAGGCCCCAGAAAAGATTGGCCAGCAGCAAGCCGAGCAAGGCGCGCTGGTGGTCGGGGCGGGGCGGAGTCGTCAAGCCAGGAAGTGTTACCCCGCGGCGGGATCACGCCAAAACAAAACCGCCGCGGATTGCTCCGCGGCGGTTCAAAGGGTTTCAGCTCAGGGCCGAAATCAGGACACGTGCTTGCTGACCAGCTTGGTCATGTCGAACATGCTGACCTGAGCTTTGCCATTGAAGACGGCCTTGAGGGCGTCGTCGGCATTGATCATGCGGCGGTTCTTTTTGTCCTGGAGGCCGTTCTTTTTAATGTAGGCCCAGAGTTTCTTTGTCATTTCCGTGCGGGGCAGCGGATTTGAACCAACGACAAGAGCAAGCTTGGCGTCGGGAGTTACCGGCTTCATGAAAGCGGCGTTTGGTTTGCGGGAGGATTTAGCCATAGTGCTATTTGTCATAGAACCCGCTTCCGGCAATGCAACGATTTTCTAGAGGGAAAATTCATTTTCCCATAGGGAGATTGCCGCCCATGTCCGGCGGGCGCCCCCGGGGGCCGGCCCAATAATCGCTTGCTAAGGTCGCCCGCCGGGCCAGCCTTTGCCGCGTTGGGTTGGTTGTTTGTTAGTTTCTACCGCCACGGAGAATTGTCAGGTGAGCGTGAGTGTTCAGTGATGATTTGAAATCCGACAGCCGGGGACGGGCGGCAAGGCAGCAGCATCAGCTCTTATCATCACATGTCAGAAAACAACAAGCTCTACGTGGGGAACCTTCCCTTCGCCAGCACCGCGCAGGACCTCGAGGCCCTGTTCGGCCAGGTCGGTACCGTCAGCGTCGTCGAAATCATCTTCGACAAATTCACCGGTCGTTCCCGTGGCTTCGCCTTCGTGACGTTGGCGAACGGTGACGAGGCCCAGCAAGCTGTGGAGAAGTTTCATGGCCACCAGATCGAGGGCCGCGCCTTGGCGGTCAACATCGCGCGTCCGCGCGAGGAGCGCCCCCCCGGTGGTGGCGGTTTCGGTGGGGGTGGTCGCGGCGGCTTCGGCGGTGGCCGGGGCGGTCGGGGTGGCTTCGGCGGTGGCCGGGGCGGTCGGGGTGGTGGTGGCGGCTACCGCGGCGGCGGCGGCGGTGATCGGGGTGGCGGCTACCGCGGCGATCGCGGTGGTGGTGACGCCGGCGGCGGCGGCTACGGCCGCGAATAAGCGCTTCGCAGCCATTCCTTCATTCGAGGCCGGACTTCAGTCCGGCCTTTTTATTGGCCGGGGCTCAGCGCGCGAGGAAGCGCCGCTCCCAATCGGGTTCTGGCAGCGGCGCCGGCCGGTATTTCCCAAAGAGCGCGTAGCGCGAACGGGCGACGAGTTTGTAGAAGAAATCGCGCAATCCGGCCGGCAACACCCGGGTCCATGTGACCCATCGCCACCTGCCCCCCACCACGGCCGCGGCCGCCAGGACACCGTCGGTCCGGAGTTTGTAGCCGCCGGGAACAGGTTTGTTCCAGTCCGGGACAAAGACCAGGGAATCGAAATCCTCCGTCGGCAGGCCCTGCGCCATCAGGTAAGCCTGCGCGGGCGGGCTTTGCAGCGGGGCAAAACGCAGCCGGCCGGCGGCGTCACTCCGCAGCAAGCCACGCACGACCCGGTTGCAGAGACCGCATTGGCCGTCGTAGAGCAAGACGGGCTGGGGCTTGGGCTCGGCGCTCACAGCATGATGAGGAGCGCGACCGAGAAGTAGATGATCAGGCCCGTCACGTCGACGAGGGTCGCCACGAAGGGTGCGCTCGAGGTCGCGGGGTCGAAGCCGAGGCGCTTGAGGATCAACGGCAGCATCGAGCCCATCAGCGAGCCCCAGAGCACGATGCCCACCAGGGCGGTGCCGACCGTCGTGGCCACCAGCAGCGGGCTCGGGTCATAGATGTGGGAAAAGCGCGACCAGATCACGATGCGGAGAAACCCGATGCTGCCAAGGATCAGGCCGAGCATCAGGCCCGCCGCCAGTTCGCGCCGCATGATCCGCCACCAGTCCCGCAGCTTGAACTCACCCAGGGCCAGCGCGCGGATGACCAGCGTGGCCGCCTGCGAACCGGCGTTGCCGCCCGAGCTGATGACGAGCGGGATGAACAGGGAGAGCACGATGGCCTTCGCCAGCTCGTCCTCGAAGTAGCTCATGGCGGTCGCGGTCAGCATTTCGCCCAGGAACAGCACCACGAGCCAGCTGGCGCGCTTTTTCACCATCTTGGTCAGGGCGATGGTCGTGTAGGGTTCGTCGAGCGCCTCGCTGCCGCCGAGCTTCTGGATGTCCTCGGTCGCCTCCTCCGAAGCCACGTCGAGCATGTCGTCCGCCGTCACGATGCCGATGAGCTTGTGGTCCGGGCTGCTGACCGGCAGGGCCACGCGGTCGTATTTGCGGAAAACATGCAGGGCCTTCTCGCGGTCGTCGGTGGGCGAAAGCGTGGTGAAATTGCCGTCCATCAGGGCACTGACCTTGGTCTCTGGGTCGGCCAGCAGGAAACGCCGCACGCGGATGTCGTCCAGCAGGTGGCCGGCCGTGTCGGTCACATAGACCATGTTGAGGGTCTCGCGGTCATAGCCGTGCGTCCGGATGAAATCGAGGGATTCGCGCACCGTCCAATCGGAGCGCACGGCCACGTAGTCGAGGGTCATCATCCGGCCGACGCTGTGCTCGGGATAGGCGAGCAGATCTTGCGTTACCTTGCGCTCCTCGGGACTCAGGAGCGTGAGCAGCTGCATCGCCACGTCGAGCGGCAGTTCGTTCAGGAAGGACGTGCGGTCATCGGCCGACAGTTCGTTGAGCAGCGCGGCGGCCTGGGGCTGCGTAAGCGTTTTCAGCAGCTTGTGCTTGGCGCTGTGCTCCAGATAGGAAAAGACCGCCGCGGACAATTCCTTTGAACAGCCGCGAAACAGCGCGGCCAGCTGCTCCACCGGCAGTTCCGACAGGATCGGCGCGACATCCGACGGCAGCCATGGCTCCAGCTTGGCTTTGAGCCCCGCGAAATCCTTGTTCGCCAGAAGGGTTGAGATCTCCGCCTTGATGTTGTTGGTCTGCACGGGCACGCCGCTGAACCTAGTCCCGGTCTGTACGCAGGCAACCGTTGAAACGCCTTTGCACTTGGACGCCATCCCCTCGTCTGCCACACTGCCGGCCATGGATGCATTTTTGTGGAAAAAAGTAGCCTGGGGTGTCTCCGGAGTTCTGCTCGCCGCTGGCTGCGCCCGACGGGATTCCACCGCCTATCAGGGCTATCTCGAGGGAGAATTTATCTACCTCGCCTCGCCGCTCGCCGGCCGGTTGGATAAACTCGCCGTGCAGAAGGGTGCCCAGGTGGCCGCGGGCGCTCCCCTCTTCACCCTCGAACAGGGGGCCGAACTCACCACTCTGCGCGAAGCGGCCGAACGACTCCGCCAGGCCCAGGCCCGCCTCGCCGACCTGCGGAAAGGCCAGCGGCCCTCCGAACTGGCCGCCCTCGAGGCCCGGCTCGCCCAGGCCCGCACCGCCCGCGAGCTCTCCGGGCTGGAACTGGAACGCGCGACCAAACTCCGCCAGACCGCCGTGCTCTCCGACGACGACTTTGACCGGGTGCGCCTCAACCATGAGGCCAACACCACGCTGGTGACCGAGACCGCCGCGCACCTCATCACCGCGCAACTGGGTGGACGCGCCGATGTGATCGCGGCCGGTGAAGCCGACACCGCCGCCGCCCAGGCCGCCCTCGATCGCGCCGGCTGGGCCGTGGCCCAGAAAAGCGTGGCGGCCCCCCGCGCTGGTCTCGTCTACGACACCCTCTACCGCGAGGGCGAGTTCGTGGCCGCGGCGGCCCCGGTCGTTACGCTGCTCCCGCCCGAGAACCTCAAGGTGCGCTTCTTCGTGCCCGAAGCGGAATTCGGCGCGCTGAAGGCGGGCGCGACCGTCCGGGTGGCGCTCTCCGGCCGCCCTGCCCCGCTGGCGGCCCGCATCAACTACCTCTCGCCCCAGCCCGAATACACGCCGCCGGTGCTCTACAACCGCGAGAACCGCGCCAAGCTCGTCTTCCTGGTCGAGGCCGTCTTCGACCCGGCCGTGGCCCGCGGCCTCCACCCTGGCCAGCCGGTGGAAGTTTTCCCTTAAACTTCATCACCTGTCATCCTGAGCGCAGCGAAGGATCCAGCTCCATGAACATTCCCGATGGATTCTGCTGAAAACACTTTCGCCATCGACGTCGCGGGCGTCACGAAACGCTTCGGGACCAAGACCGTCGTCAACGCGATCGACCTGCAGGTGCGCCGCGGCGAGATCTACGGCTTTCTCGGCCCCAATGGCTCGGGCAAGACCACGTTCATCCGCATGCTCTGCGGCCTGCTCACCCCCGATGCCGGCACCGGCACCTGCCTCGGCTACGACGTGCGCACCCAGCAGGCCGAGATCAAGCGCCACGTCGGTTACATGACGCAAAGGTTCAGTTATTACGAGGACCTCAGCATCCGCGAGAACCTCGACTTCATCGCCCGCGTCTACGCCGTGCCCGACCGCGCCGCCGCCGTGCAGCGCAGCCTCGACCGGCTCGGCCTCGCCAACCGCAGCCACCAACTGGCGGGCCAGCTCTCCGGCGGCTGGAAGCAGCGGCTCGCGCTGGCCGCGTGCCTGATCCACTCGCCCCAGCTCCTGCTGCTCGACGAGCCGACGGCGGGCGTCGATCCGAAGGCGCGCCGCGAATTCTGGGACGAGATCCACCGGCTCGCGGCCGACGGCCTCACCGTGCTCATCACGACGCATTACATGGACGAGGCCGAACGCTGCCACCGTCTCGCCTACCTCGCCTATGGCAGCCTGCTCACCCGCGGCACTCTCAGCGAGGTGCTCACCGCCGCCGGGCTGACCACTTGGACCGTGACCGGGCCGGGCCTGCGCGCCCTCGCCGACACCTTGCGCGGCCGCCCGGGCATCGAGCAGGTCGTGGCTTTCGGCAACACGCTCCATGTCAGCGGCCGCGACGCCGCGCAGCTCGACACCACCATCGCCGGTTTGCGCGTTCCCGCGCATGACTGGCAGCGGGCCCGCGCCGGGCTCGAAGACGTCTTCATCAGCCTGATGGACGAGGCGAAGGATAATTTCTCGTGAGCATGCGCCGCTTCACCTTCCACCGGTTCTGGGCCATCGTGCTCAAGGAGTTCATCCAGATGAAACGCGATCGCGTGACCTTCGGCATGATGGTCGGCATTCCGTTGATGCAGCTCATCATCTTCGGCTTTGCGATCAACTCCGACCCGAAGCACCTGCCCGCGGCCATCCGGGCGGCCGACCAGGGTCCGTTCGCCCGCACGCTCGTGGCCGCGTTGCGGAACAGCGGTTATTTCTCCCTCGTCCGCGAGGCCGCCACCGAGGCGGATGCGCAACGCCTGCTGCAGCTCGGCGAGGTGCAGTTCGTCATCAACATCCCCGAGGATTTCTCGCGCCGGCTCCTGCGTGGCGAACGCCCCACCGTGCTGATCGAGGCCGACGCCACCGATCCGGCGGCCGTCGGCCCGGCCGTCTCGGCCACGCGCGCCCTCGCCGCCACGGTCTTCAACCGCGACCTGCCCGGCCCGCTGGCCCGGCTGCGCGGCCGGGATGGGCCGGTGGATTTCCGCATCCACGCCCACTACAATCCCGAGAACATCACCCAGTATAACATTGTGCCCGGCCTTATGGGAGTGGTGCTCACCATGACGATGGTGGTCATCACGGCCCTCGCCATCACCCGCGAGCGCGAACGCGGCACCATGGAAAACCTGCTGGCCACCCCCGTCCGGCCGGTCGAGGTGATGATCGGGAAAATCCTGCCCTACATCGCGGTCGGCTACATCCAGGTGACGTTGATCCTGCTGGCCGCACATTTCATCTTTCATGTGCCGATGGTCGGCAGCTTTGTCCTGCTCTACGTTGTGTCGCTCGCGTTCATCGCCGCCAATCTCTCGGTGGGCATCACGTTCTCCACTCTCGCTCAGAACCAGCTGCAGGCCGTGCAAATGGCGTTCTTCTTTTTCCTGCCGTCGATTCTGCTCTCGGGTTTCATGTTCCCGTTCCGCGGCATGCCGGAGTGGGCGCAGGCGATCGGTTCCTGCCTGCCCAACACCCATTTCCTGCGCATCGCCCGTGGCATTCTGCTCAAGGGTAATGGCCTGGCTGAGATTCTGCCCGAGCTCTGGCCGCTGCTCCTGTTCCTGGCCGTGGCGATGATGATCGGCGTGAAACGCTACCGGCAGACGCTGGACTGAGGTGGGGGCCGTCGGGCTGGAAACAAGGCGGGGGATTCCACCAACTCCCCGCTTGCCGCGACCGAGACGCTGCGCCCACACTCGCCGCGACCATGCCACCCCTTTTCGCCATGTTCAGCCCCCTGCCTTGGTGGGCTTGGGTCGGTTTCCTGGCCTTCATCGGCCTCATGCTCGCCCTCGATTTGGGCGTGCTCAACCGCAAGGCCCACGAAGTCTCGCTGAAGGAGGCTCTCGCGTGGTGCGCGGTGTGGTTCGGCCTGGCCATGGCCTTCAACCTTCTTGTCTCCTTCAAGCTGGGTGAGCAGGCGGCGCTCGAGTTCTTCACCGGCTACATCGTCGAAATGTGCCTGAGCGTGGACAACGTCTTCGTCTTCATCGTGGTATTCCAGTATTTCCGGGTGGAGCCGCGGTACCAGCACCGGGTTTTGTTCTGGGGTATTATCGGTGCCGTCGTCATGCGGGCGCTGTTCATTTTCGCCGGCATCAGCCTGATCAACGCCTTCCATTGGATCATCTACCTCTTCGGCGCTTTCCTGGTCTTTACCGGCATCAAGCTGGCCATCCCGAAAAAGGACGACAACTTCGCCCCGGAGAAGAATCCCGCCGTGAAAATCGCGCGCCGGTTCCTGCCGGTCACCAATCACTTCGAAGGCGGGCATTTCTTCACCCGGATCCACGGCAAGCTCCATGCCACCCCGCTCTTCATCGTGCTCATCGTGGTCGAGACGACCGATGTGATGTTCGCCCTCGACTCCATCCCCGCCGTGATCGCCATCACGCGCAATGAATTCATCGTCTTCACGTCAAACATCTTTGCGATCCTCGGGCTGCGCTCGCTCTATTTCGCCGTTTCAGGTGTGATGAAACTCTTCCGTTTCCTCAACATCGGGCTCGCTGTCATCCTCATCTTCGTCGGCCTGAAGATGATCGTCTCGCACTACTACCCCATCGATATCCGCCTCTCGCTCGGCATCATTGGCACCGTGCTGGCCACCTCGATCCTCGCCTCCGTGTTGATCCCGGCGGCGCGGAAGCAGGATTGAGGCGGTTTTGGCCTCCCCCAATAAAATCGCCGGGGCCTGTAAGCAGGCTCCCGGCGACTTGCCCGCGTGAGCGAGCAGATCACCCGGCGGCCTACCCCTAAGCCGCCGGATTGATTAAGTGATGCAGAGCTTAGGCTGTGCCGAAAAACTCCGACCTGTCTAACGGCACAAGGTTGGTTCAGTTTACCGCAATCTTGCGGGGCTGGACGGCCTCGAAAAGGCCGACCGGCAAATAGGGGGCAAACAGCCGCACCGGACTGCACACCCCGGGTGGGAATTATCGCCGCACTGTGTGCCGTCCCGGCGGGAAACTCCGTCCCGCCCGCGTTTTTCCGTGGCCACCCGGAGGCGCATGGCTTCAATCAGCCCCTGCCCATGACCTTTGATTTCGACACCGTGATCGACCGCGCCGCCAGCGACAGCCGCAAGTGGCGCAAATACGCCGGGCGCGACATCCTCCCCCTGTGGATCGCCGACATGGATTTCGCCGCATCGCCGGCCATTGTCGCCGCACTCCGCCGCCGCGTGGATCAAGGAGTGTTTGGCTATGGCAGCGCCCTGCCGTCACTGACTGAGACGGTCGTGCATTACTGCGCCTCCCACTATCAGTGGAAAATTGATCCCGCTTGGATCGTGTGGCTGCCGGGTCTCGTCACCGGGCTCAACCTCGCCGCCGGTGCCTTCGGCGAGAAGGGCGACGCCGTGATCACCGCCACGCCCATCTACCCGCCCTTCATGAGCGCGCCGAAGAACATGGGGCGCGAAACCATCGCCGTGTCCCTCGCGGTGCGGGCCGACGGCCGCTATGAATTCGACTGGCCCGCCATGGAACGCTCTGTCACGCCGCGCACCAAGGTGTTTTTCCTCTGCAGCCCGCACAATCCGGTCGGCCGCGTCTTCACCCGCCCCGAGCTCGAGCAGGTCGCCGCCTTCTGCGAACGGCACAACCTCGTCCTCGTCTCCGACGACATCCACTGCGACCTCATCCTTGACGGTCTTCGGCACATCCCGGTCGCCAGCCTGTCGGCCGCCGCGGCCGCCCGCACCATCACCCTCCTCGCCCCGAGCAAAACCTACAACATTCCCGGCCTCGCCTGCTCGCTCGCGATCATCTCCGACGCCAAACTGCGCCAGCCGTTCGTGCGCGCCATGGCCGGCATCGTGCCCGAGATGAACGTGCTCGGCTATGCCGCCTGCGAGGCCGCCTTCCGCGACAGCGAACCCTGGCGCCAGGCCCTGCTCGCCTACCTGCGCGGCAATCGCGATTTCATGGCGGCCTTTCTCAAGGAGCACCTGCCGGCCATCAAGCTGACTCCCTGCGATGCGACCTACCTCGCCTGGCTCGACGTGTCCGCGCTCAAGTTGGCCAACCCCGGCCAGTTTTTCGAGGAGCACGGCGTCGGTCTCGCCGACGGCGCGCAATACGGCGCGCCCGCCGGGAAATTCGTGCGGCTCAACTTCGGCTGCCCCCGCGCCACGCTCACCGAGTCCCTCGCCCGGATGCAGCGCGCGCTAGCTTCCCGCTGAGGCCATCCCGCGCCGTGCGCATCGGCCCCTACGAACTGCGGTCGAACCTGTTCCTCTCCCCGCTGGCGGGCTACACCAACCTGCCCTTCCGCCTCGTCGTGCGCGAAATCGGCGGCCTTGACTGGACCACGACCGACCTGGTCAACGCCCGTTCGCTCCTCGAGAAAAACCCGCGCGCCCTGCAGATGATCCGCACCTGCCCGGCGGAAAAACTTCTCGCCGTGCAGCTGTTCGGCGCCGTGCCGGAGGAAATGCGCGATGCCGCCATGATCGTCGAGTCCCTCGGCATCGCCTCGGTGGACATCAACATGGGCTGCCCGGTGAAGAAGGTCACCGGGATCGGCGGCGGCTCGGCCATGATGACCGAGCTGGACAAGACCGCCAAGCTGGTGCGCGGCATGGTCGGGGCCGTGAAGATCCCCATCACCGCCAAGATGCGCCTCGGCTGGGACGAGAACAACCTCACCGCTCCCGACCTTGCGCGCGTGCTGGAAGACGCCGGCGTTGCCGCCATCTTTGTCCACGGCCGCACCCGTGCCCAGGGTTTCGGCGGCACGGTCAACCTCGCGGGCATCCGCGCGGTCGTGCAGGCCGTGAAAAACATTCCTGTCATCGGCAACGGCGATGTCACCACGCCCGAAGCGGCAAAACACATGCTCGCCGAGACCGGCTGCGCCGGCGTGAGCATCGGCCGCGGCGCCTTCTACAATCCCTGGATCTTCGCGCACACGCAGCATTACCTGACGACCGGCGAGCTGAAAGCGGAGCCGGGCTACCCCGAGCTCGTGCAGGTGATGCGCCGTCACCTCGAGCTGATGATCGAGGTTTTTGGCGAGAACCACGGCTGCCGCCTCTTCCGCAAGCCGGCCACCTGGTATGCCAAGCGGTTCGGCCCGGCCAAGGAATTCAAGAAGGGCGTCACGCAGTTCGGCACGCGGGTGGAATTTGAGGCGCTGCTCGCAAACTATGAAACATGGCGCGCCCCCTTCTGCGATGAACACGGCGAGTTGCTGCCCAAGTTTCGCCCGGCCCCGATGGTCGCCACCTTCATGCTCGCGCCAGACGATCCCGCCCTGCTGCGCCGCCAGGCCATCCCCGTGCCCAAGGGTCCGGTGGACGTGTGGTAACTAGAACTGATTCACCGTTCCTGTCATTCTGAGCGAAGCGAAGAATCCATCAGCACGACCGTTGCGTTTGTCACACTGGATTCTTCGCTTCGCTCAGAATGACAGGAAAAGGGTGGCCCTGAGCATGACTTGGCGTTCAGCTTCAAACAGCACATGTTGGAC
Source organism: Opitutaceae bacterium (assembly GCA_043745015.1). GTDB lineage: Bacteria > Verrucomicrobiota > Verrucomicrobiia > Opitutales > Opitutaceae > Lacunisphaera. Next base: position 23,742 of record JAYTUA010000039.1, read on the forward strand.
CTCCTCCACCTCTGGGGCATCTACCTCGGCACCCTGATCGGCCTGCTGCCGATCATCAACCCGCTTTCCGCCGGGCCGACCTTCCTCGCCATCACCGAGGGGGACAGCGACGAGCGGCGCCGCGAGCAGGCCCGCAAGGGCAGCCTCTACATGGTCGCCATATTGGTCAGCTTCCTGATCGGCGGCACCTTCATCATGCAGTTCTTCGGCATCTCGATCCCGGGGCTGCGCATCGCCGGCGGGATCCTGCTCACCGGCATCGGCATGAGCATGCTGGCGGCGAACAAGGCCGCGCCGGAACCCGACGCCGAGCATCAGGAAGCCGCCCGGCGCAAGGTGGACATCTCCTTCTCCCCGCTCGCCATGCCCATGCTCAGCGGCCCCGGCTCCATCGCCGTGACGCTGGGCTTCACCTCGCTCGCCACCGGCTGGCTCGACTACATCGCCATTATCGCGGGCATCGTGACCGTGGCGCTGATCACCTACACGGTGCTCCGCGTCTCGGGGCGGCTGGTCGGCTTCATCGGGCCGGTCGGCGTCAACGCCATGACCAAAATCATGGGCTTCCTTATCATGAGCATGGGGGTGCAGTTCGTGGTGAACGGCACCCTCGCCATCGCCACCGACCCCGAACTGCTGCGCAGCATCAGGACCGCGCTCAGCGCGGGCTGAGACCCTGGAGACTGGCTCAGTTGCGCCGGTCGACGGTGGCACCCGTCTTGTCCTTGAAGGTCAGGACGCGGGCCGCGTCGTTGTAACCCTCAAAGGTGATGCCCAGCTGCGGATTCACCAGGTCGCCTTTCAGATAGGAGCTCTTCCCGACAAACACGCGGGGATTGGCCCCGCCGCGCACGCCGCTGATCTTCAGGTTCTCCACCCAGCCCCGGAAGGCGACGCTGGGCGCCGGCGGGGGAGGCGGCGGGGCGGGCTTGGCTTCCGCCACGGGTTTCACTTCCTCTGCCGGTTTCGTTTCGGCGGCCACCGCGGTTTTTTCCGCGGGCTTGGCCTCAACGGGCTTGGTTTCCGCGCCAGGGGCTTTCGCATTGCCCGCCTCAGTCACCGGGGCGGCCCCCGGCTCCTTGCCCTTGTCGACTGCGGCCGTCGCCTCGGCCGCGGCCTGACCCGGCGGCGTCACGGGCTTGGGGGCGACCCGGCGCTTCGGCGGCGGCGGGGGCGGCTCCTCGGTAAATTTCTGATAGGCCACGAATCCGCCACCCAACAGGATCAAGGCGGCGAGCCCGCCCCCGGCGAGCAGGATGAGCTTTTTCTTCGACCCCTTCTTTTTGGCCGCCCCGGGCGGGGGAAATTTTCCACCGGCCGGTGGCGGGAAGGCCCCGGCGGGCAGCGGGGGAAATTTTCCCGGCGGAGGGAAAGGCATGCCCGAAGCTTTGCGGATCGCGGTGATCTCACCGGGTTCGCCACTTTCACCCCGGTCAGTGGCCGCGGGAGCGGCCGGCGGCGGGGCATGAAGCACCGGTGCTTCAGCTCCCGGCGGTGGCGGCATCGGGCCCGCCGCACTGGGACCCGCCGGGGCGGGGGCGGCAGGTTGTTCCGCCACCGTCGCCTTGGGTTTAAGGCCAAATTTCGCCACCGGCTTCGCTGCCTCGGCCACCGGCGCGACTTCCGGCACCGGTGCGGCGGGCTCAGCGACTGGCATCGGCGCGCTGGTGACTTCCTCCATCGGCGCGGCGGACAAACGGGGCTTGAGCCGCACGGGCTCGGCGGCCGCCGGGGCCGCCTCCGTGACTGGTTCGGCGGCAGGCGCGGGGGCGGGGGCAGCTTCCTGTACGGGTGCGGCAGAAAGTTTGGGTCGCAGGCGGACCACCTTGGGGGCTTCCGTTTCAGCGGCGGGTGTGGCGACAGCCGCAGGTGCCGGCGGCTCCACCGGAGCTGCGCTGGAAGAAACTGCGGTTTGCGGCTCGACGGCAGGTTCTGTCCCCAGCTTGGGTTTCAGGCGAAGCTTGGGGGCATTCTCGTCGCTCATGCCCCATGCCTAGCATGTTCGGCGCGGAGCGGAAACAAAAAGATTTAGGCCCCCCGTGTCATCAGTCTTGAGGCTCTGCCCCCTATTTGTAAGCTGACCAGACCCTGATGAAACGCACGGCGGATAACTATGGCGGAATCAGCTCCACCGCCGTCAAGAAAGCCACCGGCAAGACCTGGCGGGAGTGGCTCGGCGTGCTGGACAAAGCCGGGGCCGCCAAGCTCCCCCACAAGGATATCGTCCTGCGGCTGCAGCGCTCCCACCGCCTGGCCGACTGGTGGGGCCAGATGGTTACCGTCGGTTACGAGCAGGCGCGCGGGCTCCGCGTGAAGCACCAGAAACCCGACGGGTTTGAGATCAGCGTGGCCAAGACCATTGCCGCGCCCGTCGGCCGGGCCTTTGCGGCCTGGCGCGAGAACTCCCTGCGCGAGCAATGGCTGCCCCGCACCCCGCTCACCGTGCGCAAGGCCACGCCCCACAAGTCCATTCGCATCCTCTGGTCCGACAACACCCTCTTGAGCGTCAATTTCTGGCCGAAAGGCTCCTTGAAATGCCAGGTGGTGCCGCAACACTCCAAGCTCCCCACGCCGGACGCCGCGGAAAAGATGAAGACCTACTGGGCCGAGAAACTTGAGGCCCTGCGGGCTTTTCTGGAGCAGTGAACCGTCGGTGACTGACCCGATCGGTCGATCAAGCCGCCGGCAGATCCACCGCACCACGCGGCCGCCAGCGGTTCCAGCCCAGGCGCCCCATCGTGCCCAGCCCCGCCAGTAACAGGAGCGTCCAGCCCCAGCCGGCCGCATGGATGATGACCACGAGCGCATCGGTCAACCGGCCGAGTTGCGGCCGGGGCAGGTTGTCGAGGTTCATGTTCACCGCCAGGGCCACCAGTCCATCCGCCCAGAAGATCCCGATGCCGAGCAGGAGTACCGACTAGGCGTAAAGCCGGTGCCAAGCCACCCCGCTCCGCGTGACCGTGAACAGCCAGCGGATCATCAGCCGCGCGAAGACCAGGCGGTAGGTATAGCTGATGGTCAGGAAAAAACAGGCCGTGATCAGGCTGGCGCCGAGGAAGAAATAAGCCCGGTCGGCTGTTCCTTCGCCGTCCGTCGGGAACACCGGGCGCACCCAGCCCGTGATAAAAGCCGCGAAGGCCAGCCCGAGGCCCAGCATCAGGACGGTCATTTCATGCCCGATATTGGCGGCCAGTGCCGCCGCCCCGTACGTGCAGAATCCGGCCGAGGCCGTCATCAACCCCGAGGTCCGGGCCAGGTCATCATGCAGGTTGACGGCCAGCGCCACCCCGAGCCCGGCCCAGAGCAGGATCAGCAGGCCGAGCTCCCGCCGTGACCGGGCGGTGAAAAAAAATCACCAGCCCGGCGATCGCGGGATAATATTTCAAACCAATGGCCAGGGTGCTGAGGCCGCTGGCCAGCAACCGGCCGGACCATCGCTCGCCCAGGTACAGCGGGACGACAGGCACCAATAAAGCGTAGACCAGCAGGTCCGGGTTCGCCCGGTTGAAACCGAGGATGAGCGCGGGCGACCAGATCAGCAGCCAGAGCACCAGCAGTTCACAAAAGGTGCGGGCGCGCGCCTGCCAGAAGAAGGCCAGGAAAAACAACGCGTTGATCAAGGCCCCCAGCCAGAGTCGGTCCTTGCGGCCGAGGTTGAGGTAGTGAAGCTGCAGCCACCAATCCGAGTAGGCATGCGAATCCCGGAGGTAGTCCAGCGGGTTGGGCTTGTAGGGATCGAGCCCCCGCACCACCGCGTCGTTGGACGCCAGCAGGGTGTTGATATCGAGAAACCAGACCCCCGCATGCCCCACCCCCATGGCGGCCATGAATTCCGGCCAGAGCACCAGCCCGAGGTAACAAACCAGCGTCAGCGCGATCAATCTCCAGCGATAATTTTTATCGGGCTCAGATGGCATGGGCGGGGTTGTGGCAGGATGCCCTGAATCCAACGGCGCGCCAGCCGCAATTATTTTGTAGCTGGTTGCAGCGCTCGCCTAGGCCGCCGCGGGCGCAGTCTGCTTCGCGCCGAAGCCGACGGCCTCGCGGATCCAGCTCCACGCCTTGCGCAGGCCGACCTCGCACGTGCCGGAGATGTGATAGGTGCGCGCGAACAATTCCTCGTGGCCGAGATAACGGGGCGGGAGGAGCAGGAGCGTGCGATTCTTGTCCGTCTTGGCGTCGTGCCCGAGCACCTCGGAATAAAACACCCCGCGTCCGACGACGAGCCCCTCGCGTGGCACGGCCACCTCGCGCGCCGGCAGCACGAGCCACGGCCGGAACTTCAAGGTCAGCGCGCCATCCGCCGCCTGGTGCAGCCGGCCATAGGTGCGGCGCGGCACGCCGGCGATCTCGTCACCGGTGAAGACCTTGTTGCCGTCCGCCAGCACTTGGAACCGCTTGCGGCGGACCGTGAAGAAATCCCAGCAGAAGACCGAGCCGAACACCGTCAGCCGGAACGCCCAGCCCGCCATCAGCCAGGCCAGCAAGATGATGATGACCGACAGCGTCGCGCCCACCACCGGGTCGATCCACGCCGTGGCCGTCACGAGACCGAGCAGCGAGGTGCGCAGGCCCTTGAACACGGCATCGATCGCCCCCCACGGGCTGAGCAAAATGAGCACCGTGATCGCATGCGACGACAGCCACACCACGCCGAACACCGCCACCGACAGCGGCACCATCAAAATGCTCAGCAGCCAGCTCGTGTCGAAGGTCGCCACCGGCAGCATGGCCAACCCGGTGACATGAAAATCCACCGACGCACCCAGGCCCGAGGAATTCATGATCATTTTGGAACCGAGCGTGACGAGCGAGGGCACCACGGCGCCCGCCGCCACCAGCCCGCTCGCCTTGTTCTCAATCGTCTCGAGGATATCGAGCGGTTTTTTCCAGCCGGGAGGCAGGGTGGCTCCGAAGGCATCCTTCGCTGCCACCGCTCCCACCATCAAAATGCCGAGCGCCCAGAAGCTCGGATTGGCGAACCACGGCAGGGCCGCCTTCTCCTCGGGTGTGCCGGCCTGCATCCACTGATAAGCTCCCACCGCACTCACGCCCAGCATCGGCGAGATCGCGATCCCGGTGACCTGGGTGGCCAGCGCGGCCAGCTCCAGGCCGGGCGTCTTGACCGCCTTGGGGTCGGCCTTCGTTTTCTCGGCCGCCAGCAACGGCAGGCCCAGCAGGGAAAGGCACAACAGCAGGGCGACCAGCGGGGCATGGCGTTTCATACCGCTGATCCTAGATTTTCCCGAACCGTTTGAAAGCCTGCTTTTCAAAGCGGTCTCCGCCTGCTCTGCTGCCGGCATGCCCCTCACCAAAGCCGAGCTCACCCGCCTGCGCTCGCTGCAGGAAAAGAAGCACCGCGAGGTGCTCGGCCTCTTTATGGTCGAGGGCGAGAAGGTCGTGGGCGAATTGCTGGCGGCAAATTTCCCCTTCGTCGAAATCTACGCGACGGCTGATTGGGAAGGTGGAGGCGGGGTGCCCTCACCCCGCGGGACGGGGGCGTCCCGCCTCCAAATCACCGCCGCCGAGATGGCGCGCCTCAGCCACTATCCCACCCCCTCGAGCGTGCTCGCCGTGGGGAAAATCGTCCGGCGCGACCTTGCCCCCGGCGCGCTCAACCGCGGCCTGACGCTCGCCCTCGACGGCATTCAGGACCCCGGCAACGTCGGCACGCTGCTGCGCATCGCCGACTGGTTCGCCTTCGACCGCGTGCTGCTCTCGCCGGACTGCGCCGACCTTTTCTCGCAGAAAGTCATCAACGCGAGCATGGGCTCCTTCGCCCGGGTCGTGGTGCACACCACGCCACTCGCCGCTGCTCTGGCCGGCGCCACCGTGCCCGTGCTCGGTTGCGATTTGTCCGGCGAAGATGTCCACACGCTCAAACCGCTGCGCGATGCTATCGTGGTCATCGGCAACGAGGGCCGTGGGCTGGCCGAGACCACCCGACCATTTGTAACGTATTACGTTACAATCCCGCGGTTCGGCGGGGCGGAATCCCTCAACGCCGCCGTGGCCGCCGCCATCGTGTGCGACAACCTTCGCCGCACCGCCCGTTGAACAACATGAAACTCTCCAGCCTGCCCAGTCTCCTGGCCGCGGTTGGCCTTTATGCCGGCGAACCGGCGGCGGATATCTTTGCCTACGATCGCGCCGCGCCGCTCAACGTGCAGGAAGCCGGCCGCGAGACCCGCGGCGCCGCCGTGATCCGCGATCTCACCTTCACGCCGGCGGACAAACCCGTGAAGGCCTATCTCGTCACTCCCGCCGCCGGTGCCGGACCCCACGCGGCGATCCTCTACGTCCACTGGCTCGGCGAACCCGCGACGACCAACCGGACGCAGTTCCTCGACGAAGCCGTCGCGCTTGCCGGCCGCGGCGTGGTCTCGCTGCTGGTGGACACGATGTGGGCCGAGCCCGGCTGGTATAAGAACCGCGTCCCCGAGGAGGATTACGCCCGGGCGATCCGCCAGGTGGTCGAACTGCGCCGCGCGATGGACCTGCTGCTCGCCCAACCCGCGATTGATCCGGCGCGCGTCGCCTTCGTGGCTCACGACTTCGGCGCAATGTATGGCCTGATCGCCAGCGCGCTCGACCGCCGCGCCAAGACCTACGTGTTCATGGCCGCCACGCCGCACTTCATCGACTGGTTTCTCTTCCGCCAGCAGCCAATGGATCTCGCGGCCTATAAGCAGCAGCTCGCCGCCATCGACCCGGTGCTCTTCGTGCCGAAGCTCGCGCCGGCCCCGGTCTTCTTCCAGTTTGCGAGCAAGGATTTCTACATCACCGCCGAGGAGGCCGCGGAGTTCTACGCCGCCGCCCGGCCCCCCAAGCACATGGCGACCTACGAGGCCGGCCACGACCTGCACACGGCGGAAGTCGCCGCTGACCGCGTGGCGTGGCTCGCCCGCGAGCTGGGGTTGAAATAAACACACCCCGCCCTTCGGGCACCCCTCTCCAGAGGGGATTTCAGCCGGCGCAGGTTTGGATCCCCTCTATGAAGAGGGGTGGCGCGCAGCGCCGGGGTGTGTTGGGTTTGGGCCCCTCAACCCTTCTGCTGCGCGATCCAGGCGCGGACGTTGTCCTCGAGCAGGCTCAGCGGCAGCGCCCCGTTCTTCAGCACAAGGTCGTGGTAGGCGCTGAGCTTGAACTTCGGCCCGAGCTCCTTCCTCGCCAGTTCGCGCAATTCGAGGATTTTCAGCATCCCCACCTTGTAGCCGCAGGCTTGCCCGGGCCACACGATGTAGCGGTTGGTCTCGGAGAAGATTTCCCGCTCGGACGACGCCGTATTGGCCCCGAAGTAGTCCATCACCTGCTGGCGTGTCCAATGCTTGGCGTGGATGCCGGTGTCCACCACGAGGCGCACCGCGCGGAGCAACTCGTCGGAAAGGCGACCGAAGTCCTGGTAGGGATCCGTGTAGAACCCGAACTCCTTCGGAAAATACTCGCTGTAGAGCGCCCAGCCCTCGGCGTAGGCGTTGTAGCCGCCGAACATCCGGAACTTCGGCATGTGCTCCAGCTCCTGCGCGATGGCGATCTGCATGTGGTGGCCCGGGATCGCCTCGTGGTGGGCCAGCGTCTCCATCTCCCAGATCGCGAGCGCGCGCATGTCGAGGGTGTTGATGTAGTAGGCGCCGGGTCGCGAGCCATCGGCCGACGGTTGCTCATAGAACGCCCCGGCATTGCCCTTCTCGCGGAAAGGCTCGACCCGCTTCACCACGAGCGGGGCCTTTGGCTTGGTGCCGAAAAACTCGTCGAGCCGGGCCCGCATGGCTTCGATGATTTCATTGGCCCGCTTCTCATAGGCGGCCTTGCCCGCCTCGGTCGTCGGGTAGCTGAACTGCGGGTCATCGCGCATGAACTTCAGGAAGGCCGCGAGGTCGCCCTTGAAGCCGATCTGTTCCTTGATGGCCGTCATGCCGGCGTGAATGCGCGCCACCTCGCGCAGACCGAGCGCATGGATCTCGTCGGCCGTGAGGGTGGTGGTGGTCTGCACGCGGAGCCGGTAGTTGTAGTAATCGCGGCCCTCGGGCAGCTTCCAGACACCGTCGTCGTCGGTCGCGAGCTTCGCCTGCGTCTCAAACATCGCGATGAGTTTCCCGTAGGCGGGCTTGACCGATTCAAGCAACGCCGCGCGGGCGTCGGCGATGAGCTGCTGTTTCGTGGCGGCGTCCACGGCTTTGAGCGCGCCAACCTTGGTTTCGAAATCCTCCAGCAGGGCGCATTTTCTCTCAGTCTGGTCGAAGGGCGCGCCGGTGATCACCTCGCGCGCTGACTCGACCAGCAGCGGGAAAACAAACTTCGGCGGCAGGATGCCGCGCGCGGCCTGGGCCTCGGTCAGCGTGATCAGCTGGTCGAACAACGCGGGGAATCCCCGCAGCCGGGCGAGGTAGGCGCGCGCATCGGCCACGTCGTCCACGGGGTGATAGTTGATGAGGAACGCCGGGGCATCCGCGTGCAGCCCGCTCATCTGCGTGAAGACATAGTCGTGGTTGCGCCACTTCCAGCCCTCGACCGTCTGCTCGGCCTGGGTCACGAACAGCCGGTAGCTCATCTGCGTCTGCCCATCCAGCCAGTCGAAATGAATCGTGCGGTGCAATTCGCCCAGCCGCTGGACCGTGAGGACAAAGTCCTCAAGGCGCCGCGCCTCGGAGAACTCGTCCCACTTGTCGTGATCCTTTTTCAGGCCGAGGTAGCCCTGCTGGAACGGACTGCGATCAACATCCTCGTCGAACACCCGGTCGAAAAATGCATTGGCCTTGGCCGACTCGGTCGCTCTGCGCTCGGCCGTGATCGCCTCATTGGTGATGGCGGAGGTCGCGTGGACTTGGGAACAAAGGGCGGCCCAAACGGCCGCACCAGCGAGAAGTTGGCGATATTTCATTTGCAACAGAGCCTGTCTCCCAAATCGACGCCGGCAAGCCCGCTGCGACAAGCGGTCGGAACCCCGCGCCGGACGGACCGATCGCTCAATCGTAGCGCAGGCCCACGGCCGCCAGCCACGCGTCGAGCATTTTGGCGTTGCCCAGGGTGTCGGCCCACGTCGCCAGCGGCACTTCGCGCTCACCGCGCGCCAATGCCTCGGCGACCGCGTCGGCCTCGTGGGCATAGAGCCCCACCCCGGGGCTCGTGATGATGATCTCCTCCGGCGCGGCATCCCGGCGGTGCAAAATGATTTTCTCCGCCTTGCCTTCCAGCCCCGGCGTGAAGGGATTCGGCACGTCGAGCCAGCCCGTGGTGCCGTGGAGCTGCACGGAGTTGTCGTTGAGAAAAGTCGAACCACAGGAAAGCTCCGCGACGATGTCCCCGGGATATTTCGCCACGGCCGTGGCAAATTCATCCGTGCCCACCTGCGGGTGCAGCCGGCCAGTGCCGTGAAATTCGAGCGGCTCGGCGAAATCCTTCCCCGACACCGCCGAGGCTGCCGCACTCGTCGCAGCCCCGGCGATGAGCCGCGAATACGACACCGGATAACAGCCGAGATCGAGAATCGCGCCGCCGCCGAGCTCCTTCTTGAACATCCGGTGCTCGGGATTGAACCCGCAGAGGACATTAAACGAGGCGCGGATCAGCCGCAGGTCGCCGATCGCGCCGCCGCGCACGAGCTCGACCACCCTTTTCGTCTGCGGATGGAAGCGATACATGAAGGCTTCCATCAGGAGAACGTTGTGCTTCTTCGCCACGGCGATGACGCGCTCGGTGTCAGCGAGGCAAAGCGTGAGGGGTTTTTCGCAGAGGATGTGCTTGCCGGCCTGGGCCGCCTTGATCGCCCACTCCGCGTGCCACGGGTGCGGCGTGCCGATATAGACGGCCTCGACCTCCGGGTCGGCCAGCACCGCCTCGTAGCTGCCATGGGCGCGCACCCCGCCGAAATCCTGGGCGAACTTCCCGGCATCGGCCAGCCGGCGCGCTCCGACCGCCACCAGCCGGCCGGTTTGGGATTGCGGCAGGTCGGTGGCGAACTTGCGCGCAATCCAACCTGTCGTGATGATGCCCCAGTTGAGTTTCTTCGCCATCAGCGGGCAGTGAAGCCGGGGCACCGGGCGCCGTCAACGCTCGGGGATCTTCAACGATACGGCTGGTGCAGCTCGACCGGCCGTGACTTGGCCCGCAGGCGCAGGTTCAGCATTTCCACCCCAAAGGCGAAGGACATGGAGAAATAAATATAGCCCTTCGGGATGTGTTGCCCAAACGACTCCCCAACCAGCATCACGCCGATCAAAATCAGGAAGCTCAACGCCAGCATCTTCAGCGTCGGATGCCGGTTCACGAAGTCGCTGATAGCCCCCGCAAAAGCCAGCATCACGCCCAGCGCGATAACGACGGCGATGATCATGACCCAAAGATGGTTGGCCATGCCGACCGCCGTGATGACTGAGTCGAGGGAGAAGACGATGTCGAGCAGCAGGATCTGGATGATCGTGCTCCGGAACGAAGCGGTGCGGCCGCCGGTCGTCGCGTGACCATCCGCGCCTTCGAGTTTCTCGTGTATCTCCACCACGCTTTTGCCGATGAGGAACAATCCGCCCACGAGGAGAATCAGGCTCTTGCCGGTCACATCCACTTGGAACATCGGCAACGCAAACAACACTTTGGTCAGGCTCATGACCCAGGTAATGCTGCACAATAAAAGGATGCGGGTGATCAGCGCGAGGGACAGGCCGAGTTTCCGGGCCTTGTCCTGCTCTTCCGCCGGCAATTTGCCGGCGAGGATCGAGATGAAGATGATGTTGTCGATGCCGAGCACGATCTCGAGGGCCGTCAGCGTCAGCAGCGAAATCCAGATTTGCGGGTCGGTTATCCAGTCCATGATGGCCGCCAGTGAGCCAGATCAGTCCGGCGCGTCAATCCAGCCCGGCTTGGAATCCGACCTGCTGATTCCACGCCTCACGGCGCCAGCCCGGCAAAGGTCAACCCGAACCTGATCCAGAACGGGATCGTGAACACCGCCAGCGCGGTGGTGCCAAGGATGATTTGCACCGCCACCAGCGGCTGGCCCCCATAAATGCGCGCAATGATCACCGACATGACTGCCGCGGGCATGGCGGCCTGCACCACCAGCACCTGTTTCAATCCGTCGGAGACGGGGGCGTAGCGCGCCGCCAGCAGCCAGATCCACGGCAACACGGCGAGCCGCAGCAACCACGCCATCAGGATGACGCGGGGATTCGCCAGCCGCTTGGGATCCCCCAGGTGGGGCGCAATGCTGGAGCCCGTCATCAGCAAACCCAGCGGCACGGCGCAAACCGACAGCAGGTGGACAAACTGCCAGACCAACGGCGGCAGCTGCCAGCCAAACGACGCGGTGGGATTGTTCAGCCCGCTCAATTTCGCCAGTAACGCCACGACCAGGGCCAGCAGGGGGGCGTTGAGCAATTTTCGCCACGCCGCCCGCGGCGATCCGCCGGTGACAATCAGCACGCCGGTCGTCCAGATCGCCGCCTCCACGCCCGCATTGTGCATGAGCAACGCGGCCCGGCTCGCCGGCCCGAACAGCGCATCCATGATCGGCAAGGGCAGGTACCCGTAGTTGGTCAGGCCCACGCCCAGCGCAAAAGTGCGCAAGCCGTGCCCGATGGAGAGCCCCAGCGCCCGGGCCGCATACCAGGCCGCGGCCAGCGACAGTGAGGTCAGGACAAAACCCGCCAGCGGGGGCAGCACCACGTCTCCGGTCCCGGCCATCCCGCCCTGGCCGGCCACCGACTCGAAGATCAAACAGGGGAACAGCACCTTCACGATCAGGTTGAGCAGGGTCTCCTCCCCGGCTTCCGTGATCCAATCCACCCGCCGCAACCCCATGCCCAGCCCGATCAGGGCGAGCACCGGCACCACCGCGAGGAAAAGTTCGGCGTAGGACATCATAAGGCCATCGCCCGGCCGGCGAGCCAGCCGCTGGTCCACGCCGCTTGGAAATTAAAACCGCCCGTGATGCCGTCGATGTCGAGAAACTCGCCGGCGAAATGCAGCCCGGGCACCAGCCGGCTCCCCATGGTCTTGAAGTCCACCTCCGCCAGCCGCACGCCGCCGCAGGTGACAAACTCCTCCTTGAACATGCTCTTGCCGTTCACGGCAAACTCACCCTCGCACACCTGGGCCGCGAGCGCCCGCAGGGCG
>JAYTUA010000040.1:0-10483 GCA_043745015.1 Opitutaceae bacterium
CCCACGCTGCTCCTAGGTGATGGCTGCCGGGGACTTGCGGGCAGGGTGGTGGGGCGACTGGGACTCGAACCCAGAACCAAAAGCTTAAAAGGCTTCTGCTCTACCATTGAGCTATCACCCCATATTACCCAAGCGTGCCGATAGTTTTTCGCTTGGACGGCAAGGCAAGTTTATTTGCACCCGCCGGGCGGTGCAACCCGGCGTTGACCGCCTCAGCCGGAGTGTGCAAGCTGTCGTCCAAACAAGACTTTCGTGGGAACAATCCTCAAATTTCCGGATCAGAACGACCCTGAGCACATGACAGCCCGAGCCCAGGAAGTCGCCCTCGACCGTTTGCTGGTGGACCGCTTTAAAGGCGGGGACGCCACGGCGTTTGATCAATTGGTAACCCGCTATTGGGACCGCATCTACGCGATGACCAATCAGCTCCTCCGCAACCAGCAAGATGCCGAGGAAGTAACCCAGGATGCTTTTATCCGGGCGCATCGCGGGCTGGTCAATTTCCGCGGCGACTCAGCCTTCTCGACCTGGCTTTACCAGATTGCCACCAATCTGGCCCGCAACCGCTATTGGTATTGGTGGCGGCGCAAGCGGGACAAATCCATTTCGTTCGATGCGCCCGTGGGCACGGAGAACGACACGACGCTGGCGGAGTTGATTCCCGCCGAACAGGAGACCCCGGAGGATGCGACCGTTACCCAGGAATTTGTCGGCCGCGTTGCCGAGTGCATGGAGCAGTTGAACGAAAAACACCGCGAGATTCTCATTCTGCGCAATGTCCAGAATCTCGCCTACGAAGAGATCGCCGAGATCCTCGGCATCAGCGTAGGCACCGTCAAAAGCCGGATCGCCCGGGCCCGCGAAAGCCTGCGGGAAAAACTAGGGGAGGAATACCAGTCATGAAAGACCATCGATTCATTGAATTGTTGAACCTGTATATCGACCGCCAGATCACCGTCGCGGAAACCGCCGAACTGGAGGCCGAGATCCAGCACAGTCCCGGCCGGCAGGCGGTCTACCGGCAGTATTGCCAGATTCACGCCGCCACCAAGCTGGTCTATAACAGCTTTCGCGCCAACGCCGCGGAAATGCCCACACTCCAGCCGGCGCGCACCGGGAAGATTGAACCTTTCGAGACCAAGCGTGGAAAGTGGCAGGTCGTCTATTATGGCGCCGGGTTGGCCGCAGCGGCCTGCCTGGCCCTGGTTTTCGTGCGCTTTAGCCCAGCGACAAGTGCGGACGCACCACTGGTCACAGCCAGGACCGTGGTTCAGTCGGCCGTGTTGCCGGCTATCGTCGCCCCGGCGGCACCTGTTGTCCCGGCAAAAATCATGGAGAAAGATCTCGGCTTGGTGAGCCTGCGGAACAGCGCGGCAAGCTCGCGGGACTACTCGGCCATGCTGGCCGCCTTGCGCGAGCAGGATGAGGAGCGGGCCTTTGCCAGTGGGCACCTGCAATCCGCCCGCGTCCAATCCTTGTTTGATGACGACGTGTTCAATGCCTACCGGCCGATGCCGGCGCAGGACCCGAAACTGTTCCGCATCCAGCAAACGTCGGCCCAGCAGGTGGAGTCCACGGTCTTCCAATTCCAGCGCTGAGGTTTCAGCCCAGCGCTTTCTTGATCAACGCCTCGGTGGAGGCGGTGGCCCCGAGTGCAACCCAAGCCTGGCGAACGGCCTTGTCGGCTTCGGCGGGCTTGTAGCCCAGGGCACTGAGCGCGAGCACGGCATCGCTGATGCGACTGTCCCGGGCGGGAGCGGCCTGGCCGGCCACCACGGTGCCGACCTCGGCAGGATTCAGTTTGTCGCGCAGCTCGATCACGAGACGCTCGGCGGTTTTCCGGCCGATCCCGGGGCATTTCGCCAGCAGGCCGACGTCACCGGCGGCAATGGCCGACTTGAGCATGGCGAGGGAAAGCTTGCTCATGACGCTGAGCGCCATCTTCGGGCCCACGCCGGTGACTTTCTCCACCAGCAACCGGAAGAAATTCCGCTCCTCCTCGGTCGCAAAGCCGTAGAGGGTCGCGGAATCTTCGCGGTAGACGGCGAGCGTGTGGAGCTTCGCCGGCTGGCCGGGCGCGGGGAGACGCTCCGCCGTCGTGACCGGTATATGAATTTCGTAACCCAAGCCCCCGGTCTCAATGACCGCGGTCAGCGGTGTGGCGGAAACCAGGGTGCCGGAGATGCTGGTGATCATTTGAGGCCCAGCACGTCCTGCATGTCGTAGACGCCCGGCGATTGCCGGCTGACCCAGTGGGCGGCGCGGATTGCCCCGCGGGCAAAAATGCCCCGGTCGCCGGCCTTGTGGGTCAGTTCAAGGCGCTCGCCGAGCGCGGCAAAAAGCACGGTGTGGTCACCCACGACATCACCGCCGCGCAGGGCATGGACGCCGACCTCGGTCGGCTGACGTTCGCCCGTGATACCGGAGCGACCGTGGCGCAACGCCTTGGCGGTGAGCTTGCGTTCCTCCAAAATGATTTCGAGCAGGCGGGCGGCGGTGCCGCTGGGAGCATCCTTCTTGAACCGGTGATGCATCTCAATGACCTCGGTGTCGTAATCCGAACCGAGTACGGCGGCGGCGCGACGGGTCAGGGCAAACAGAAGATTTACGCCCACGGAAAAATTTCCCGCCCAGACGCAGGGCACCTTGGCCGCTAGGCCGAACAGTTGTTTCTTTTCGCCGGCGCTGTGACCCGTGGTGCCAATGACGATGGGCTTGCGGTGCTTGGCGGCCAACTTGAGCAGATCGCCCGTGGCCTGATGCGTGCTGAAATCGACGATCACATCGCAACCGGCAATGTGTGCAGCCGGATTGTCACCGGCATCCGTGGCAGCGGAAATGCTTGCACCCATTTCATCCGCGAGGCTGGCAATGGTCTGGCCCATGCGTCCCTTCGAGCCGTTCAGCAGTATTTTCAGTGAAGTCATGGCATCACCTCTTGAAAGCCTTGAGCGTGGCGAGCAAGGTCTGCCGGCTGGCCTCGCTCAAGGTGCTCAGCGGCAGCCGGACTTCGTCCGAGCCAATGATGCCGGCGCGGGCCATGGCCAGCTTGATGGGCGCCGGGTTGGACTCGATGAAGATGGTCTTGAAGATTGGGTAGAGCCGGCGGTGCAGGGCGCGGGCCTTGGGGTAGTCCTGCGCCAAGGCATGGGCCACCAGCCGGCCAACTTCGCGGGGGTAAAGATTGCTGGCCACGCTGATGACACCCTTGGCGCCGACGGCCATGAAGGGCAGGGTAAGGCTGTCGTCGCCGCTCAGCACCGTGACGGCATCGCCCATGGCCTGGATGATCTGATCCACGCGATCGACGCTGCCGCCCGCCTCCTTGATATGGGCGACATGGGGATATTTGGCGCGAAGCCGCTCGATGACCTTGACGCTGATCTCAATGCCGCAACGGCCCGGAATGGAGTACAGGATGATCGGCTTCTCGGTGACCTCGGCGATACGGGCGAAATGCTGGAACAGTCCCTCCTGCGTCGGCCGGTTGTAGTAGGGTGCCACTTGCAGCAGGCCGTCGGCGCCGGCGGCATCAGCCGCCTTGGTCATATCGATGGCTTCCCGGGTCGAATTGGACCCGGTGCCGGCGATGACCGGCACGCGACCGCGGGCGGCCTCGATCGTGCACCGGATGATATCAAGGTGCTCCTCGTGTGATACCGTGGGCGACTCCCCGGTCGTGCCGACCGGGACCAGCCCGTTGATGCCGCCCTTGACCTGGAAATCCACCAGTTTCCGCAACTCGTCATAAGCGACGGCGCCGCGCCGGAAGGGCGTGACAATCGCGGTGTAGGTGCCGGTGAAGGTGCGGGGGCGATTCATTGGAAAGTTACCTTGCTCGATACAAAGATACGCTGTAGGGAAAGCACAGCTTTAATGCCGGTTCACGCATAAAATTCCATGAGCACGACACTTCACACTGAAATTGTTAACGATCTGCTTAAACTGGCCGTGGAGAGCGGCGCCAGTGATATTGTGATCAAGGCCGAGAAACCCGGCTACCTCCGCATCGGCGGCCGGCTTCGGTCGGTCGAGATGGACCCGATCAGTTGCGAGCATGCCCAGGCTTTCGTGGACGAGAAAGTGCCCCGGATCTTCAAGGACCGGTGGGATAAGGACGGCCAGGTGGACTTTGCCTACGCGGCGGACGACGTCGGCCGGTTCCGCGTGAACGCCTTTCACCAGCGCGGGCTCGTGAGCATTGTTTTCCGCCACATCAAGAACCGCCCGCCGACCTTTGAGGAGCTCAAGATCGAGTCCGAGACGCTGATCAAGATGGCCCAGGCCAAGGACGGTATTCTGCTCGTCTGCGGCGCGACGGGCTCCGGCAAGAGTTCCACGATGGCCGCCATGCTCAACTGGATCAACCAGAACATGGACAAGCATATCATCAGCATTGAAGACCCGATCGAGTACACTTTCAGCGACGACAAGTGCCTGTTCCAGCAGCGTGAGATCGGCCTGGACGTGCCGAGCTTCGAACTGGCGATCAAATCCGTGCTGCGCCAGAACCCCGACATCATCCTCATCGGCGAAATGCGCGACAAGGAGACCTTCGAGACCGCCATCTCGGCGGCCGAGACGGGCCACTTGGTCATTTCCACCATGCACGCGGCCACCGTCGCGCAGTCGCTCACGCGCCTCTTCGAGTTTTTTCCGCCGGAGCAGATTGCCCAGGCGCGCCGGCAGATCGCCGGTTCGCTCCGCGGGTTCATCTGCCAGAAGCTGATCCCGGCGCTGGAGGGCGGCGGGAGATTCGCGGCCCACGAGATCCTGATCGCCGATGCGACGGTCAAGAACCTCATCCTCGACGGCCACAACGACAAGATCCAGCAGCTGCTGGAAGCGAGCAGCGACCAGGGCTCCAAGTCCTTCAACAAGGATCTCTACCGCCTGATCAAGGAGGGCAAGATCAGCAAGGCCGACGGCCTGCGTTTCTCGCCCAATGCGCCCGCTCTGGAGATGAACTTGAAGGGCATTTTCTTCAAAACCTAGGCAAACCCGGCCCAATGCGAGGTTCTCCACGCGCCGAACGCGCCGGGACTGGGCGACAAGCCCTGCGGCAACCCCCGGGGAAGTCGCCACTTCCAGTTCTTTCGGCGGACCGGGATTATTTCCTGCCGCGGAGAAGTTTTTAGGACTTGGTTTTTAGGTCTTCGCTGGGTTTAACCGACCCTTCATCTATGTCACTAGCACTCCTTTTTGCAGGTCAGGGCGCTCAAAAGCTCGGCATGGGGAAGTCGCTTTACGACGGTTCCCCGGCGGCCCGGGCCCTGTACGACGAGGCGGACCGCATTCTTGGGTGGAGTCTGACCAAGGTCAGTTTTGAGGGTCCCGAGAGCGAGCTAACCCAGACTAGGATCTGCCAGCCGGCGCTCTACGTGCACGGGCTGGCCGTGCTTGCGGCGCTGCGGGAGCGGGGTGGGGTGCCCGAAGTGAAAATCGGCCTTGGTCTCAGCCTGGGTGAGATAACGGCACTGGCTGCAGCCGGGGTCTTCGATTTTGCCACGGGACTCAAGGTGGTGGCCGAGCGCGGCCGCCTGATGCAGCTGGCCTGCGAGAAATCGACCGGGGGCATGGCGGCCGTCATCGGCGAGGACCGGCCCAAGGTGGAGCTGCTTTGCCAGGAGTTTGGCATCCAGGCAGCCAACTTCAATGCGCCGGGCCAGATCATTGTCTCCGGGGAGAAATCCAAGATTGAGGCCTTGGTGGCCGTGGCCAAGGAGCGCGGACTCAAGCGCGTGATGTTGCTGAATGTCGCCGGCGCCTACCACAGTCGTTTGATGGAACCGGCCCGCGAGGAATTCGCGCGATATCTGGCGGACGTCACTTTCAACCGGCCGAAGTTCACCGTCTTCACCAACACGACCGGGCAGGCCGTCAGCGAGCCTGCGCAGATCCGCGAGGCCCTGATCAAGCAGGTGGTCTCGTCCGTGCTGTGGGAGGATTGCATGCGCAGCGCCGTCGCGGCGGGCGCCACGGAATTCTGGGAGTGCGGCCCGGGTGGGGTGCTGGCCGGTCTCGCCAAGCGCACGGACAAGGCCTGGGTCGTCAAATCCTTCGCCGAAATGGTTGATATCATCACGTGAGCATGTCCGCCCTCCTTACCCGCAACTTCTGCATCATTGCGCACGTCGACCACGGCAAGACGACGCTCTCCGACCGGTTGCTCGAATACACCAGCACGATCACGAAGCGCGCGATGACCGACCAGCATCTCGACTCGATGGACCTCGAGAAGGAGCGCGGCATCACCATCAAGATGCACCCGGTGGTCATGAATTACCCGGCCAAGGACGGAAAGACCTACAAGCTGCACCTCACGGACACCCCGGGGCACGTAGATTTCTCCTATGAAGTCTCGCGGTCACTCGCCGCCTGCGAAGGCGCCTTGCTGCTCATCGACGCCGCGCAGGGTGTCGAGGCCCAGACCGTGGCCAACGCCCACCTGGCCTTTGCCCAGGGGCTCAAGGTCGTTCCCGTCATCAACAAGATCGACCTGCCGAGCGCGAATCTCGAGCTGTGCATGAAGCAGCTGGAGGACATTCTTACGATCCCCGCTGAAGAGGCGATTCTCGCCAGCGGCAAGTCCGGCATCGGCATCGAGGACATCCTTGAGGCCGTCGTGGCGCGCATCCCACCGCCGCGCTGGATGGATTACCCGACCTTGCGCGCCCTGGTCTTCGACTCGAAGTACGATTCCTATCGCGGGGTCATCTCCTACATCCGCGTGTTCTCCGGCACCATTAAGGCCGGTGAATTGATGATGCTGATGAGCACGGGGCAGAAATCCGAGGTCAAGGAGGTCGGCGTGTTCCGGCCCGGCATGGAGAAGATCAAGGAACTCGGCCCGGGCGACGTCGGTTACATCGTCAGCAACATCAAGAGCACCGACGAGATCAAGATCGGCGATACCGTGACGCACGCGAACAAACCCGCGGCCGACATGCTGCCCGGCTACAAGGAGGTTCGCCCGATGGTCTACTGCGGCCTGTATCCGCTTGAATCGAATGACTACGAGAAATTAAAGGTCGCGCTCGGCAAGCTGCGGCTGAACGACTCCGCATTGATCTACTCGAACGAATCCTCGGTCGCGCTCGGCTTCGGCTTTCGCTGCGGTTTTCTCGGTCTGCTGCACATGGAGGTGGTCCAGGAGCGCATCCGGCGCGAATATGATGTCGAGATCATCTCCACGTACCCGAGCGTGGTCTACAAGGTCACGAAGCATGGCGGCGACGTCATCGAGGTGGACAACCCCATCAACCTGCCGGATCCGGCCTCGATCCTGGAAATCAGCGAACCGACCATCAAGGCCTCCATCCACATGCCGAACGAGTTTCTCGGTGACATCATGGGCCTGATCATGGAGAAGCGCGGCAGCTGCGACCAGACCACCACGCTGGACGGTTCGCGCGTCATGCTGAGCGGCACGCTGCCGCTCAACGAAATCCTGGTGGATTTCAACGACCGCTTGAAGAGCATCACGCGTGGCTACGGCTCGATGGATTACGAACTGGGCGATTACCGCGTCTCCGATCTCGTGCGGATGGACATCATGGTCAATGGCGACCCGGTCGACGCCTTCGCCAGCATCGTGCACCGGTCCAAGGCGGAAGGGCAGGGGCGAACGCTCTGCGAGAAACTGGCTGCCATCATCCCGCCGCAGATGTTCAAGATCGCCGTGCAGGCCGCCATCGGCGGCAAGATCATCGCCCGCGACAACGTCCGTGAGATGCGCAAGGATGTTACTTCAAAATGCTATGGCGGTGACATTTCCCGCAAACGAAAGTTGCTCGACAAACAGAAAGAGGGCAAAAAGAAGATGAAACTTATCGGCAAAGTTTCGATCCCACCAGATGCCTTCATCCAGGTCCTCAAAACGAACAGCTAATCCCCGTCACCATGTTTGCCTTCCTGTTTTCGGCGGAGAAGAAAATGCTCCACACCGCCGCCAATTGGCTGGAGATGGCGGAGCGGGTGCATGACTACCGCCGCGACCAGTTGACCGAGGTGCAGGACCGGCGGTTGGTGACGGCGACGGGGGAACTCAAGACCCGGCTCAAGGACAAGGCGGCCCCGGGTGTCTTGCAGAAGGCGATCGAGAACCTGGAGGCGGCCATGCGCGAAGCCGGCGGGCGGATCTATCCGGCCAACTCGCTGGTCGAGAACGTGGAATTTTTCCTTGTCGCGGCTATCGTGATCCTCGGCCTGCGGGCCTATTTCGTCCAGCCGTTCAAGATTCCGACCAACTCGATGTGGCCGACTTATTATGGCATGACGGCGGAGGACTTCCAGCCGGGCGAAGAGCCCGGTATCGTGCGCCGGATCGCCCGACTGGTGACGCTGGGGGCGAGCAACTATACGGTGACCGCGCCGGCCGACGGCGAGGTGATGATTCCCATCACCCGCTACGGACAACCGGCCTTCACCGACAAGCCAGGTCGCACCATGTGGGTGTTTCCGGCCATGATGCGCGAATATATCTTCATGGTCGGTGGCCAGCAGACAAAAGTGACCGTACCGGCGGATTTTCAAGGGGAGTTCGCCCAAGTGCTGGACCGTTCGTTCAAGAGCGGGTCCGCCAGCCTATACGGTATCATCCAAGCGGCCGCCCATGCCCGACAACTGGAATCCTCCATCATTCGGAGTGGGCAGGGCGAGGATATCCGGGTTTATTGGGTGCCCACCGGGAAAAAAGTCCGGCAAGGCGAGGCCATCATGTCGTTTGATATCTTGACCGGTGATCTGCTGTTCGTGGACCGGTTGACCTATAATTTCTTCCCGCCGAAAATCGGCTCGGGCTTCGTCTTCAAGACGGAGAACATCCACAGTACCGAGATGCAGGATTCGTCTGGCAACCAAATCAGCCAGTATTACGTCAAGCGTCTGGTCGGTGAGTCGGGTGACACCCTGGAGATCCGGCGTCCGGCATCCGCCATCATGGACGGTGGGAATTCCGTCATGGGAGCCCGCGATGGGCAGCTCTACCACAACGGTCAGCCGATCGACGGTGCGGTCGCCTTCGCCAAGAATGCCCGCAAGGAGGGTCTTTATCCCGGTTACACGGCAGATGGCTTGCTGGGCTTTGGGCAAACCGTGACGGTTCCGGCAAATGCCTACTTTGCCCTCGGCGATAATTCGCCCCGCAGCAAGGACGGCAGGGCTTGGGGCTTCGTGCCGGACAAGGACGTCGTCGGCCGGCCATTATTTATCTATTATCCGCTGACCAGCCGCTGGGGCCTGGCCAAGTAGAGTAGCCTCAGCATTAAGGATTTGGGTCCATGTAATGCACAATATACAGTGGTCCAAATCATTGGCCGCGTTCATCTTATGGATGTAGTACAAAATGATTATTGCATGCGGTCAATACCTATTTCATGACATTCTATAACCCTATGAAACGTAACTTCATACTTCAAATTGAGGACACAGTGCGCGAGGACCTCCAAGCTGTAGCACAGGGCGGACACATGGACGATACGAAATACGCCGCTGTCTGGATGAAAGAGTTATCCACGTTAAAACCCGAATTCGCTTTGAAAGTTCTCGGGTTAATACCGCCTGAGTGGAAACACCGGCGCCCAGGTAGGCCGACCAAGTCTCCCGAGAGCAATAGCGTGCAAGAAGCCGTTAAAGAAGTCGCGTGAAAATCCTCATAGTCCTTGCGGTCGTGTTCGCGTTGGTAGCGTTGCTAAAGCTTGCCAGCACAAAAAAAGAAAAAACTCAGGCCGGAAAATTCAAAGTCCGCGGCTCAATACTCACACCAGCGGAAGAGCTGTTCCACAACACGCTGGTACTTGCGGCCAAAGATTTCGCGATCTTTCCCAAACTACGCGTAGCTGACGTGATCCAAGCTGACACGAATGCACGTGCAGATTTTTTCCGGATCTCCCAAAAGCATTTCGACTGGATCATCTGCGACCCACAAAGCCTCAAGCCCATAGCTGCTATAGAGCTGGACGACGCCAGCCACAAAAAGGACAGGGCGAAGTACGCAGACGGCGTAAAGGATGCGGCCGCAGCTTCTGCAGGGTTGCCGCTCATAAGGATCACGTGTCGGTCAAGCTACGATCAAACGGTTGTTCGAAAACAGTTACTTGTTGCCATCGAAGGGCAAAAACCAATGTAACGGTAGGATAGGAGCGCGGGCCGCCCTACCGGCTCCAGCAGTGCCCACAGGAAGGACGGGGCAGTGCCCGTGCAGGACGTTGCATAGCACGTCGCCTGCGTCCCAGTAAGGCAGGGCAGACGCCCGCCAGGCACCGTCCGCGCGGATCCAAAAGTTCAGGCGTCGCAGGTCTGCAAGGGTCGCTCGATAGTCGCGGTGAACCAGATCAGTGACCTCTGAGCCCATAAGCTGACCACGGTGCCAATGTCGAAAGGCGACATTGTAACTTCGACTCGATGCCTGCGGAGGCGCTGGTCCTTTGCACAATATACATTATGTCTCATGTCCGATAAGACATAAGGCCAAGGACTTAGG
>JAYTUA010000041.1:0-2681 GCA_043745015.1 Opitutaceae bacterium
TCACGGATTCCCGGCGCGATCATCGGCTCGCCACCGGTCAGCACCACGTGCCGCGCCGGACTCTTCCGCACTTCGGCGACGATCTCGTCCACCCGCAGCTGCGTCCCCTCGGGCGACCATGACGCATACGGCGTGTCGCACCAGTTGCAGCGCAGGTTGCAGCCGCTGGTGCGCACGAACACCGACGGCACGCCGGTCAGTTCGCCCTCACCCTGCAAAGAATGGAATATTTCTGAAATGAGCATGGGAAAACACCAAGCCGCGAAGGGCTTCGCTACTTTGCTCCTTTGTGTTTGTCCGGTTTGGCCGGCAGTGGTGGCGTGGCCTCGTAGGCGGTGGGGTCGGGCACGCCGGCGTCCAGGAATGCCTCGCGGCGCTCCACGCAGGTGCCGCATTTGCCGCAGTGGATCGCTCCGCCCTTGTAGCACGACCAGGTTTTCGAGAAGTCCACGCCGAGCCGCGCGCCCTCGGTGACGATGGCTCCCTTGGTCATCGCAATGAACGGCCGCAGCAGCTGCACGCCCGCGTAGGTGCCGAACCGCATGGCGTCACCCATCGCCGCCATGAAATCCTCCCGGCAATCCGGGTAGATCATGTGGTCGCCGGTGTGCGCGGCGATGACCAATCCCTCCGCGCCCACGCTCTCGGCCAGCCCGGCCGCGGCGGCCAGCATGATCCCGTTGCGGAAGGGAACGACCGTGCGCTGCATGTTGGCGTCGGCGTAATGCCCCTCGGGAATCTCGCCGCCGGTCTTGAGCAGATCCGAGGCGAACAGCCGGCCGATGAAATCGAGCGGGATGACTTGGTGGGTCACGCCGATGCTCTTCGCCTGGGCCGCCGCCTGCGGAATCTCGCGGTAATTGTGCTTGGCCCCGTAGTCAAAGCTCAGCGCCACGCGCACGTCGTGCCGCCACCGCGCCCAATGGAGCGCGGTCACCGAATCCATGCCACCGGAGCAGAGTACGACGACCTTCATGCAGCAGGAATGGCATGCAAGCGCAGGGGAAGCGCAAGAAAAAGCCCTGTCGCCAAGGCCTTCTTCCGTGTATTCCGTGTGTTCTGTGGTTTCTCCTCTTTTCATTGCCCACCGCGGCGCCTCCGCCGAAAGACCGGAGAACACGCTCGCGGCGTTCCGCCGGGCCCTTGCGCTCCGGGTGGACGGGATCGAACTCGACGTGCAGGTCACCCGCGACGGCGTGCCGGTGGTGTTCCATGACGATTCCTTGCGCCGCCTGACCGGCAGCTCCGGGCGCATCGGCAGGAAAACCTGGCGCGAACTGAAAAAACTCCGCGTGCACGGCACCGAGCCTATCCCGCGGCTGGCGGACGTGCTGGCGCTGGTGCGCGGCCGGGTCGTCGTGCAGGTCGAGCTGAAGCGCGGCGCGAAGGCCGCGCCGGTGGTCCGCGCGATCCGTCGCGCCAAGGCGGCCGGGTGGGTGATCCTCGCCTCGTTTGAGTTTTCGCTGCTGCGCGCCGCCCGGCGGTGCGCCCCCGAAATTCCCCGCATGATCATTGCGGAGGGGCCCGGCCTGAAAAAATTACTGGACGCCATGTCCGCCCTCGGCGCCGCCGGACTCAGCCTGAATCACCGCGCCGTGTGCCGTCGCACCGTGGCCGATCGCATCCACCGCCACGGTGGCGTGGTGTGGTGCTGGACGGTCAACGACGCACCGGCCATGCGCCGGCTCGCCGTCCGGGGCGTGGATGCGATCCTCAGCGACAATCCGGCCTTGCTGAAGCGCACGGTTTAGTTTCGCCTTTTGGTCCCTGCAGTCCGTGGGCGGACACTTGTATGATCATATTCCACGATTCCCGCTGCGCTGAATACGGCTCCACCATGCGGCCGGAACAGCCGGCCCGCGTGCTGCGGAGTGCGACGCACCTGCGGGCTGGGCACCCCGATTGGGAGTGGCGGCAGCCCGGCGAGGTCACGGAATCCGCCCTTCTCGCGGCCCACGCCCCGGAGCTCCTTAGGCGCATTGCGGCGCCGCCGGACATTGACGAGGACACCCCGTATTTTGCCGGCATCGAGAAGCACGCGCGTCGGGCCGTCGGGGCCGCCCTGGATGCGGCCGCCGCCGCCCTGTCCGGCCGGAAGGCTTTCGCGCTCATGCGCCCGCCAGGCCACCATTGCACCCGGCACCAAGCGATGGGTTTCTGTTACCTGAACCAGATTGCGATCAGCGCGCTGCATTGCGCGGCGAACCGCCGCGTCGCGGTCTGGGATTTCGACGCCCACCACGGCAACGGCACCGAGGACATTCTCCAGGGCCGGCCCGGCCTGCTGTTCGCCTCGGTCCACCAGTCGCCGGGCTATCCCGGCACCGGGCAGCGCTCGAACGGCAATTGTCGCAACTTTCCCATCGCCCCGCACACCCCGCGCACATCGCATATGGCCGAACTGGCCCGCTCCTGGGAGGCCGTGCTGGCCGGCCAGCCCGACCTCGTCCTTGTGTCGGCGGGATTCGACGCCTACGCCCGCGACCCCATCACTTCCATGACGCTCGAGCGTGACGACTTCGCCGAACTCGGCCGCTGGTTGCGCGAGTCCGGCCTCCCCGCCGCCGCCATCCTTGAGGGCGGCTACAGCCCCGATCTGCCGGAGCTGATTGACGCCTTCCTCTCCGCTTGGGAGAAGTAACCCCTCTTCTTTTGCACACCGGGCCCCACTACCAACTCAT
>JAYTUA010000042.1:0-2674 GCA_043745015.1 Opitutaceae bacterium
CCCGGCGAGACCATCACCACCGGCGCCCAGCTCCACCGCCTGAAGCTCAAGGACGAGCACGGCCGCTTCAAGGTCTCGCTTCCCGCCACCGGCCGCTACCTCCTCTTCACCGGCCACGATGTGCCGACGCACCTGCACGATGCCAGCGGCGCCGTCGTGCGCTACGGCTGGGACAAGACTTTCCGCCACGAGCACGCACACGACGAAGAGGTTTCGTCCGTCGGCATCAGCCTTCCCGGCGAACTTGACGGCAAGAAGCTCAACGACTGGATCTCCAAGCTGCTCGCGGAAAAGGGTGGCGACATTTTCCGGATGAAGGGCGTGCTCGTCGTGAAGGGCACGAACAAGCGCCTGGTCTTCCAGGGCGTGCACATGCTCTTCGACGCCAAGTTCGACCGGGAGTGGAAGGCGGATGAAAACCGCACCAACACGCTCGTCTTCATCGGCAAGAATCTCGAGCGCGCGGCACTGACCGAGGGCTTCAAGTCCTGCTTCGCCGGCTGATCGGCGCGATCCACTGCGCGGATTATTCCTGAGACCATGACTGTAGCGGTGCTCTATGAGCGCCGTTGCTCAACCGGCGGTCATAGACCGCCGCTACAGACATCACCTCAGAGGCTGCGCAGGTAGGCCACAATGTCGGCGACGCCCTGGGCATCGAACCCGAGTTGATCGGCGCCGAGCATGAGCGAGCGGTTCATCCGCTCGCGTTTCTCCACCCGATCAGCGGGGATCAGTTGCGTCACGCCGCCCATGCTCTGGATCACCAGCGGGTCGCCGCTGGACACGAGCATGCCCTGGATGACCTTGCCATCCTTGAGGGTGACCGTGGTGCCTTCGAAACCGTGCGAGATGTCGGCCGACGGGGTGGCGATCGCGCCGATCACGACCTCGGGCGTCTGCATTTTGGCGAAAGCTGTTAGATTCGGGCCGTAATCCACGCCCTGCTCCCCGATGCGATGGCAAAGGTAACAGGCGGTCACGAGCGCCGCCCCGCGCTTGGCGTCGCCCTTGAGCGCGGCGATCTCGGCCACCGGGGGCAGTTTGCTCTCCGGGGGCACAGGCACGATGCTCTCGGTGATCACGACCGTCGCGGGATCGTAGAGGCCGCGGGCCTTGAGCTCGGCATCCAGGCCGTGGCCGGCCCAGCGCTCGTTCCGGTAATTCAGCAGCCACCAGAAGGCCTGCTTCTGCACCGGCCCGGTGGCTTTCTGCGCGAGGTCGAGCAGGGCGAAGGCGGCGTCCTTCGTCGGGATGAAACCGAGCGCGCTCACGGCGGCGAGCCGGTCCTTCACCGCGAGCGAGGCGGCCCAGGCCCGCGCCGCAAACGGCGGCACGGCGGCGGCCGGGGTCAGCCGCCAGACCAGCTGCGTGTAGGCGTCGGACCATTTCAGGGGATCGGATTCCTTCTGCCCGGCGGCGAGCGTCGTGTAGATCTCCGCCTCCTTGCCCATGCAACCGATGCCCCAGGCCTCAAGGTAGGTGCGGTCGGCGCCGTCGTAGCCGCGGGCCAGCGTGAGCAACAGGTCGCGCGACCCAGCCAGCGGCACATCGCGCAACGCCACCGCCACCTCGCGGCGCACGGCGGCAGAAGGGTCGGACGCCAGCTTCGCGGCCTGCGGCAAGACGTGGTGATCGTGCGCGCGCAACGCCCGGAAAGCGGTGATGCGGGTCTGGGCGTCGGCGGAACTGATCAGCGCTTCGACGCGCGCCAGACCATCGGCCCCGAGCTCCGCCAGCAGCCAGATGGCGCGGGCCCGGATGTAGGGATTGGTGTCGTTGAGCAGCGCGGCGACCGGCGCGAGCGCGGCGGCGCCCTGGGCCCGCAGCGCCACGAAGCCGAGCGAGCGGACGTTGACCGCCGGGCTGCGCAGGGCCGCGATCTGGCCCTCCGTCGTCGCGAGATCGAACTTCGGCACGACGGACTTGAAGCCCTTGGGGGCGACGCGGTAGATCGCACCCGCCGTCTGGTTGTCGAAATCCTGGTGGCCGCCCACGCGCGGATCGAACCAGTCGGCGATGTAGACGGCGCCGTCCGGGCCGACCACCACGTCGGAGGGACGGAAGAAGGTGCCGATCTCCTCGCCCATCTTGCCGCGCTTGGAATCAACCCCGGCCAGCACCTGCGACGGGTTGCTCGTGACAAAGTTGAAGCGATCCAGTTTGAAGCCCGCGCCGGCCGCCTGGGGCCGGTAGCCGAGGATCGTGTTGCGCGCGGCGTCGGCGCTGAAGAGCGCACCGCGCCACTCGGGCCCGAAGGCGTCGCCCTCGTAGAAGGCGATGCCGGTCGGTGCGCCGGCGCCATAAACATCACCGGCGGGCATCACGCCCGGGTCTTCCTGCCGCCACTCGGCGGTGGGGATGTCCTGGCCCGGCCGGCGGTCGGCCTGCCAGGTGCGCTTGCCGTCCCGGGAGAAGAACCCGGCGTTGCCGTATTCGAGCACGAAGCCTGTGCGGCAGGCGGGCGGGTCGTCGTTGTCGTTCTGGAAGACGTCGCCGAAGGAGGTGATGGTCTGCTCGTAGCTGTTGCGATAGTTGTAGCCGATGATCTCGGTGCCGGTGGCGTCGGGCTTCATGCGCACGGTGAAACCGCCAACGTAGACGTGGCCGTCGTCGCTGCGCGCGCCCGCGAGCTCGATGGGTTTCCAGCTGTAGAGGCGCGGCGCCGTGACGC
>JAYTUA010000043.1:0-2664 GCA_043745015.1 Opitutaceae bacterium
TTCGCATGCTTGAGCGCGAAAAGCTTCCGGTAGAATTCGGCCTGGGGATGCCCGCGCCACTCGATGGGGTCCTTCTCGAAGAACTTCAGCCGCCTCAACTCACCGTCCTCCTGGCTGTTGTAGATGAGCGGCAGACCCTCGCTGACGACCGAGAGCACCGTGGCGGCCGGCAGGGCGTCGCCCATCTGCTCGGGCCCCGTGCCCTCCCAGGCATTCTTGTCGTGGTTGCTGGTGAAGTTCATGCGCATGATATCGCGCGGATAAAATCCCTCGTTCCAGGCGTAGTAGTTGTCGAGGGCGCCGACGTCCGCCTTGCCCTTGCTGAGGTTGACCATCGCCTCATACCAACTCCACGCGTAGGTCATGTCGAAGGCCTCGGCGTGCAGGTCGCGGGACTCCCACTCGGCCAGCATGAAGACGGGCTTGATGGCATCGAGCTCCTTGCGGGCGTTGTTCCAGAAGTCCACCGGGATGAAGCCGGCCACGTCGCAGCGGTAGCCGTCGACGTCCGCCTCCTTCACCCAGTATTTCAGGGCGCCGGTCATGTATTTCCGCAAGCCCGGCTGGCTGTAATCGAGGTTGATGATGTCACTCCAGTCGAACCACGGCGTCGGGATGAAGTCGCCCTTCCAGTTCTTCTGATACCACTCCGGATGCTGCGCCGCCAGCGGGTTGTCCCAGGCGGTATGGTTGGGCACCCAGTCGAGGATGACCTTGAGGCCGAGGGTGTGCGCGGTGGCGACGAAATGCTTCAGGTCCGCGAGGGTTCCGAACTCCGGGTTGACGCCGAGGTAGTCTTTCACGGCGTAGGGACTGCCCAGGCCCCCTTTGCGGTTCTTCTCGCCGATGGGGTGGATGGGCATCAGCCAGACGATGTCGGCGTTGAGGGCCTTGATGCGCGGGAGTTCCTTCTCGGCGGCCCGGAACGTGCCCTCGGCGGTGAACTGCCGGGTGTTGATCTGGTAGATCGTGGCGTTCTTGGACCACTCCGGGTGCTTGAGCTTCACATAGGGGACCGGCTGGTAGGGGTCGGTCGCCGCCGTGGCAATGACGGCCAGGGACAGGCAAAGGAGGAGGGACTTGATCGTGGGATGCATGGGGATCAGGTGGTGGTTTTCTCGGCCGGCACCCAGACCAAGGCGATGGCCGCCACCAGCATGGACGCGCCGCCGAGCATGACGACCTTGACCGGGTCATTGTGGAAAAGCTGCTTCACCACCGGTTCCAGCGTGAGCGAGGCGAGGATTTCCGGCAGCACGATGAAGAAATTGAAGATGCCCATGTAGACCCCCATCCGGGCCGCGGGCAGGGCGGTGCTCAGCATGGCGTAGGGCATGGCCAGGATGCTCGCCCAAGCGATGCCCACCCCGATCATGGTGCACTGCCAGAGGACGCGGTCGTGGATAAAGCCGGTCGCAAGCAGACTCAGCCCGCCGAGCACGAGGGCAATGGCGTGCACCTGCCGGCGGCCGAGGCGGTTGGCCAGCGGCGCCAGCAGGAACGCCACCAGGAAGCACACGATGGAATACCACGCGAAGGTCTGGCCGCCGAAGAGCGTGCCCTGGTCGAACGCGGGCGAATGCGGATCGAGCGTGCCGAAGACCTGCTGGGCCGTCGCCAGGCTGAACATCATCCACATGCAGAACAGCCCGAGCCAGGTGAAGAACTGGACCACGGCGAGCCGCTTCATCGTCAAGGGCATCTCGCGCAGGGCGGCATAGACCTCGGGTCCGCTCAGCACCGCGCCGATCAGCGCGCCGATGAGGGCGCCGATGAGCGGCTGCCAGAAGCTGAGCTGCCCGTCGACCAGCGCGCCGCGGGACAGGCCGAACACCATGCCCAGCACCGCGCCGCCCAGCACGACGCCGGGATGCAGCTGGAACCGCTTGTGCTCGCGCCGGCGCCGCTCGAACTCCTCCATGTCCTCCGGCGGATATTCCTTCGAGGAGAAGACCGTCCACAGCACCGCGAGGAGGAACACGACGGCGCCAAACTTGAAGGCGTAGAGCACCGCGATAGGCACGCCGTTGGCGGCGTTGCCGTGCACGCCGTAGTGGCCGAAGATGGACGGCAGGGCGTTGGCCACCGCCGCCCCGATGCCGATGAAGAAACTCTGCATCACGAAGCCCAGCGTGCGCTGCTCCTCGGGCAGTTTGTCCGCCACGAACGCGCGGAATGGCTCCATGCTTACGTTGATACTGGCGTCGAGCACCCACAGCATGGTGGCCGCCACCCAGAGCGCAGGCGCGTCGGGCATGAAGAACAGCGCGATGCTGGACAGGATGGCCCCGACGAGGAAATAGGGCCGCCGCCGGCCCAGCCGGTTCCACGTGCGGTCGCTGAGCGAGCCGATGATGGGCTGCACCAGCAGGCCGGTCATCGGGCCGGCCAGCCAGAGGATGGGGATTTTCGAGGCGTCGGCGCCGAGCTTCGCGTAGATCGCGCTCATGTTGGCGAGCTGGAGACCGAACCCGAACTGGATGCCGAGGAACCCGAAGTTCATGTTCCAGATGGCGGGGAGGGAAAGCCGGGGAAGGTTTTTCATGGAGTATGGCCGTTTGGCGGGGGTTCGCTGTAGTCGCGGAGCGGGCGGTCGCCGGTGCGGTCGTAGAGTTTGATCCAATGGTTCAATTGGGCGGTCTGCTTCCCGGTGAGACTGGCGAG
>JAYTUA010000044.1:0-2661 GCA_043745015.1 Opitutaceae bacterium
GCCAACCAGCAACAGACCACTCCAAACCCCAACCCAATTGCCGCTGCTCTTGTCGTGTAATTAACCGGCCTTTGAGGTCATTGACTGAAAAACGCGGCGATTTTGTGCAATGCTCAATAACTACGGCTTGCGTGGAATTGTACTGATTTCCCCGACCTTGTCAGCGTCCCCTAATTGCTCCCAATGGTATTCGGCCACATATACTGCAGCCCAAGCCCGGGATTTGGTTTATGATTTGGTTCCTTCGGACCGCCCCGGCACCAGCGCCATGGAGGTGGTGGCGCACAATCTTGATCAAGGGGAACACGACCACTCCTTCCGGTATTTCTTTCGCGACAAGATTTACGGCCGGACTTCCGATCTCGGGACGGCCGGCAAAATCGTCCTCTACGGGAGGTCCGCCACCGACAAGCCCTGTCTGGTCCAGTTGTCGCTTATCACTGCTGATGGGGTTGCCTATGGGGCAACGCTGCCGGTCCAACCGGAACACGGCCGCTATTCCGTTCCAGTCAGCGCCCTGCAACAGGTGCGATCACCGAATATCCCCCACGGCTATCCCGTGTTCATTCCTTTTTGGTCATCAATCAAACCCGGGATTCCGCTGGACCTAAGCCGGGCCGAAAGCGTGCTCGTTTCCATCGGGCCCGGGCTGACGGTCGCCGAATACCCCGAGCCGCAGGGCGTGCAGATCGAACGCATCTGGCTCGAGTAACCTTTGCCCCAGCCTGCGCCCAACTCCGCCCGATGAAACGCTCCGCCATCAACGCCGCCTATCGCGAGGCCCTCGCGGTTTTCCAAAGCACGGGCTGGATTCTGCCGCCCAACGCCCGTTGGGATGTGACGGATTGCGGCAGTGGGGATTTCGCCCGCTGCGGCATCGTGCTCGTCAACCTGGCCGACGAACCTGAATACAGCGAAAAATTGATCTACCTGCGCACTGGCCAGGCCATCCCGGCGCACACGCATCGGAAAAAGAAGGAGGACATCATCTGCCGGCGCGGGGAGTTAACGATGGTGCTCTGGCCGGAAAGTCCCGCCGCCAAGGGCCATGGGGTCGCTTTGCTCCGCGTCAAACGGTGCGGCGAATGGACCACCGTTGAAGCCGGCCGGCCCTTCGCCCTCGCGGGCGGAGAGAGAGTCACTCTCTTGCCTGGCACCTATCACAGCTTCTGGGCCTCCCAGGCCGACACGGTTATCGGCGAAGTCTCCACCGCCAATGACGACCTCAACGACAACATCTTCGCCGACGCCTCGGTGGCTCGTTTTACCACGGTGGACGAAGACGAGCCGCCGGCCGTGCGGCTGGTAAGTGATCGCTAGGCTCTCCCGACCTCCTCCCCAAAAATCCCCCGTCATGCCACTCGTCAAACCCGCCCTGCTGGCCGCGCTTGCGCTGCTCGCCACGTCGTCGCCGCTTCTAGCTCAGATCAACACCGTTCAGGCCATCACCCCCACGGTGTATTTCCATCAGGGCGATCCCCGCCGGGGTCACAGCAACAACGGCTGGATCATCCTGGAGGATTACGTGGTGGTGATTGACGCCAATTATCCCTCGGGCGCCAAGGAAGTATACCCCAAGGTCCGCGCCAGCACGGACAAGCCGGTCAAATTTGTGGTGGATACGCATCACCATCCCGATCACGCCTTCGGCAACGAATTCTGGACGGCGGCCGGGGCCGTGGCCATCGCCCATCTTGGCGCGCTGGAGTCACTCAAGAATTCCGGCAGCGCGTGGGAGATTGAAGCCAAGAACCGGCCCGACGTCGCCGCCAGCAAACTGAAGCTCCCAAGCCTGGTCTATCCCGACCGCCTGGTCTTTGCTGACGGCCCGCGCACGGTTGAGCTTCGTTGGCTGGGCGTAGCCCACACCCGCGGCGACACCTTTGTCTGGCTGCCGCAGGAAAAAATCCTCTTCACCGGCGATTGCTGCGTGAACGGCCCGAATAATTTCCTGCGCGACAGCAATGTCTCGGCCTGGATCCAGACCCTGGAAGCGGCCAAAATCTTCGGGGCGCAAATCGTCTGCCCCGGGCATGGCCCGATGGGCGGACCCGAGGTCATCGTTGACCAACAGGGCTATTTCATCGAGCTGCAGCGCGGCGTGAAGGCGCTGCTCGAGGCAAAAAAGACCCCGGCGGAGGTCAAGGCCGCCGTGCCGGAACTGGGCGCCCAACTGCGGAAGATCGCACACATCGCCCGCTACGTCCCCACCGACCAATGGTTCGTGGCGCATGTGGACAAGGTTTTTCAGGAACTCGGCGGACAACCCCTGCCGAAGTAAGCCGGCAATCCACCATATCCGGGCCAGCTCAACCATTCTGAATAATCAACCATTACACTCCATGCATCTTCCCCGCTTCCTCTGCATCAGCTACGCCTTCGTCCTCAGTATGAGCATCGCCCTAGCTGCGGCATCCCGGGCCGCAGCGGATGCCCCCCGCCAGCGTCAATCCTTGGACCAGAATTGGCGCTTTCACCTCGGCGAGGTCGGCAGCTTCATCGACCTGCAGGACGTGAAGGACTACATCACGCTCCACCCGCTGCGGCACAACGAGCCCTACTACCTCGGCATCTACCTGACCGGCGCCTACCAGGACATCATGGGCGACCTGCACAACCTCTTCGGCCGCGTCAACGAGGTCCACGTCTTCCTCGAGGACG
>JAYTUA010000045.1:0-10330 GCA_043745015.1 Opitutaceae bacterium
TGAGCAGTGCGGGAGTCACGCTGCCCGGGAGGTCTGCGTTCAGTTCGTTGAATTCCCCGATCGCATCGGTGACGTTGTCGATGCCGTGGTAGTCGTAGATCGAGTAGACTTTGGAGGGCGGGGCGGAAAACGGGTTGCCCGAAACTCCTCCACCCGTGACGGCGGGCGGGGTCTGCGTGCGACCTTGGGCGAGGCTGGTGACAATGGCAACTAACACACCAACCATACGCAGCCGACGCAGGACGTTACTCATGGGCGAAGTCAGAACACCGGCCGCGCAACTTACAATCTTTCAGCACTTAAGTTGGGGTGAACGCCGTTCAGCCGAGTTTCTTTTTGAAGAACTCGATGGTGCGGGTCCAGGACAGCTCGGCCGCCGCCTGGTCGAAACGCGGGGTCGTCTCATTGTGGAACCCATGGGTCACCCCGGGATAAATGAAGGCCTCGTACTCAACGCCCGCCGCCTTGAGGGCCGCCTCATAGGCAGGCCACCCGGCGTTCACGCCCTTGTCATTTTCAGCGTAGTGCAGGAGGAGGGCGCCCTTGATCTTGGCGACATTTTCGGCGGCGGGCTGGCCGCCGTAGTATGGCACCGCGGCCTTGATCAGGTCGGGCAGCCGCCAGGCGAGGGTGTTGGCGACCAATCCACCGAAACAAAAACCGGTCACGCCGAGCGAGCCGTCGCAGGCCGGGTGGGCGTGCAGGAATTTCACCGCCGCCACGAAATCCTCGGTGATTTTCTTGCCATCCAGCTTGGATTGAAGGGCGCGGCCCTCGTCGTCATTGCCCGGATAACCGCCGACCGGGTAAAGCGCATCGGGAGCAAAGGCCACGAAACCCGCGCGAGCGACGCGGCGGGCGACATCCTCGATGTAGGGATTGAGCCCGCGGTTTTCGTGGACGACAATGATGCCGGGAAGTTTTCCTGTCGCTCCTGCAGGCTTGGCGAACAATCCGCGCATCTCACCGCTGCCGTCAGGCGAGGGGTATTTGAGATATTCCGTCGCGACCCGGCTGTCGTCCTTCGGTACCTGGGCGGCGAACGCGTATTGCGGACTCAGCAGGTCGAGCAGCGCGGCGGCGGTCAGGCCGCCGACGGCGAATTTGGCCGCGCGGTCCAGAAATCCGCGCCGGTCGATCTGGCCGTGAACGTAGTAATCGTAGAGATCGAGCAGTTCCTGATCAAATTCCTTGGCGGTGCGGCGGTTCATGGGGTCTCCGGGGTTGGGGTGGGGACTGACACCGGCAGCAAAGCCAGCTTTCCGGCGGAGGCAAATCCAGAGCGACCGGATGGAAGTTGATTCGAGCAGCCTGCAGCAGCGTAACAGTGAGGAACTAGGATGTTTATCGCAGGTCTGGTTCAGGCTTAATGGGGATTACTTTGTCAGCACCTGACTGTGAAGTCTTCGTGAATGTCCCCCGTGGAATGGCCGCAGGCGGTGTTGCCTTGCCGCCGCCGGACGCCACCCCCAGAGTAATGTCATGAGCCGCGGCCCGCATCTTCGGCCTGAAGCGCTGGTGGCAATGGTATTTCTCCTCGGAGTCGAAGCCCGGTCAGCTGATTCCTTGGCTGCATCGCCCGCATCCCGTCGCCAGGCGTCGTGGATCACCGAGGTGCTGGCTGCCGAGTTGCCCAAGTATGTTCCGCATTCAGCTGTCGAGACAACCGAGGCTTCCTTGGCGCCGGAACCGGCCGTGGAAAAAGATGGGGTCCTCAATCTGCCCAAAATGTCCGTCCGCCCGCTGATGAAGGAATCGCCGTCCGACTACGGCTGGCTAACGGGCAAGGGGCGCATGGAACTCGCCCTGAAGAAATATCCGGGCCTGCGTATCGGCAACCTCTTCGGCCTGAACAATGGCATCGCGCTCGCCATGCTGGCAGAGGAACAGCAGTGGCAGAGGCTGAATGCCCTGGCCGATCGGGTGCGGCGCGTCTCCCTCGATGACAGTCCGGAGACGCGCGCGACGATCCGGCTGCTCAAGGGGGCCATGGAGCGCCCCAATATCGACTGGCTGAACCACTACCGCGGCCGGTGAGGCGGCTTGGGGGAGAGTCTGTAGCGGATAGTGGGTTTGTATGGTTTCTACCAACGATTCGCGCGTTTGTAGGTCGGGGTTTATCCCCGACAGAGTACTTGGGTGTGTCGGGCATAAAGCCCGACCTACACCAAACTGGCCATGACCAAAATTCACAGCCCGGTGGCGCGGTTTCGGCTTCAATCCGGACATGCCCACGGAGCAAAGCGCCACCCCGATAGAGAGTCTGCCCGCCAAGCCGATCCGCGTCGGCCTGACCTGCTGGCGCTGGGAATCAAAGCGACCGCAGGCGATCCTTCGGCTCGCGGAACGCCTGGGGGTGACTGTGCAGCTGACGGAGAAGATCCACGGCTTGCGCCGTGAGATTGAGGCGCAGGTCACCGGGCAGAACATCGACCGGTTCATCGGCGAGTTCGTCCGGCGCTGCTGACCGGAAACAGGCTAGGCCTTGGCCGGCTTCAGCTTGAGCACAGCGCGGACCTTTTCGACCAGCGCGGCTGCGTCGAAGGGCTTCATGAGGGTGTCACGCGCACCCAAGGTCACAAGCTGGCCCATGACGGCGTGGTCGGCGCGCGAGGTGAGCATGATCACCGGGATGGCGGCAAGTTCGGGGGCGGCTTTCAGTCGGGTGAGTG
The DNA here is from genome assembly GCA_043745015.1 of Opitutaceae bacterium. Classification (GTDB taxonomy): domain Bacteria; phylum Verrucomicrobiota; class Verrucomicrobiia; order Opitutales; family Opitutaceae; genus Lacunisphaera. Next base: position 2,673 of record JAYTUA010000045.1, read on the forward strand.
TCTCGATACCGTCCATGACGGGCATGGCGACATCGAGGAGGATGAGGTCGGGCCGGGCGCGGTCGATGGCGAAGAAGGCATTGTAGCCGTTGCTGGCCTCGCTCACCTCGCAGTCAAAGGCGCCGAGTGCTTTCTCCACCATGAGCCGCAGGCCCTTGGAATCGTCCACGGTAAGGATGTGAGGACGCATCAGCGGGGGTTCAGGGCGCGTAGGTGATGGTGCGCAGGCCGGCGACGCCCGTCACGGTGATGGTCATGCCCCGGGTGTAGCGTGTGGGATAGGTCTCACTGGCGACGGTGTTGAGCGCCTTGACGTAGTTCGTCGCGCCCACGAGCGCGGCGTAATCAACGGTCGAGACACCGTTCTCAAGGTAATACTGGTCCGCCGCGGCCGCCAGTTGACGGATGGGGCACAGCACCGCCGTGTCCTGGCTGGAGGTGCGGACCTTCTCGAAAGATTTGTAGGCGAAGATCGCGAGGACACCCAGGATGACCAGCACGATGATGATTTCGCGGGCGGCGAAGCCTTGGGTGTGGTGCGGTCTCACGGCAGGAAGAAAGCCGGTTCCGCTGAAGGCGACGATGAAAAAAGATCCTCAACTTCGTCGTCGTGGTCATCCGGTGGCTGCTCTACGGCTTCGGCATCATCAACAACAGCGGTGACGTCCACCTGCCGGTGGTGAAGTATGGCGGACAGGCATGCAGGTTCTCAGCCTACCCAATTTCGAGCATTGTAGAATAATTTCATCCACGGAGAATCCTCGGGCCAGTCCTTGGGAGCCCAGCTCATGCACGCGGAGCGGAAAACGCGTTCGGGGTGGGGCATGATGATCGCGACGCGGCCCGTGGACGTGGTGAGGGCGGTCATGCCGAGGGGCGAGCCGTTGGGATTGAGCGGGTAGAGCTCGGTGTAGACCGGATCCTCCGTCGCACTGCGTGCTATGGAGGACTGCGCAAGCGCTTGCTTGTTGTCCACGAACCGCGCCGACACCAGTCCTGACTTGCTGAACGTCTCGGCGGCGGCCCGGTCGGCAAACTCGGCGAACCCCTCGCCATGGGCGGTGCAGATGGGGATGACCGAACCCTCCATGCCCTTGAACAGGATACTGGGACTCGGCTCGACCTTCACGGAGACGAACCGGCCCTCGTAGCGCTCGCTCTGGTTCTGCACGAAGCGCGGCCAGTGATCGGCGCCGGGGATGATCGACTTCAGGTTGCTCATCATCTGGCAGCCGTTGCACACGCCGAGACCGAAGGTGTCCACTCTAGCGAAGAACGCCGCAAACTCGGACCGCGCACGGTCGTTGAAGAGGGCGCTCTTGGCCCAGCCCTCGCCGGCGCCGAGCACGTCGCCGTAGCTGAACCCGCCGCACGCGGCGAGTCCGCGGAAATCCTTCAGCGACACACGGCCGCTGAGGATGTCAGTCATGTGGACGTCCACCGCGCGGAACCCGGCCCGGGTGAACGCCGCGGCCATCTCGACCTCGCCGTTGACGCCCTGCTCGCGGAGGATGGCCACGCGCGGCTGCGCGCGGCCAGCTGAGAGCCGAGAGCTGAGAGTTGAGAGCTTGGAAAGATCGAAAGTGATCTTCGGGGTGATGCCGGGATCGTTCTGGTCCAGCCGGAGCGCGTGCTCCTGGTCGGCGGACTGGGGGTTGTCGCGCAGCGCGGCGATGCGGTGCGTGACGTCGGACCACCAGCCGCGGAGAGTGACGAGGCTTTCGTTGAAGAGCTCCTTGCCCGACTGCTTCACGCGGAGGGCGTAGTGGGGGTTCAGCGTGCCGAGGCGCGAGACGCAGGCCTTCAGGCCGTGTTCGCGCAGGGCGAGATAGACGTCGTCGAGGTTTTCCTCGCTCACCTGGATGACGGCGCCGAGTTCCTCGTTGAAAAGCGCGGCGAAGGGCTCGTGCAGGTGCGGCAGCTCAATATCCACGCCCGTGTGTCCGGCGAAGGCCATCTCGGCGACGGTCGCCAGCAGGCCTCCGTCGGAACGGTCGTGATAGGCGAGGAGTTTCCCATTGCGGCCGAGCTGCTGGATGGCGTTCCAGAAATTCTTCAGGTCAGCGGCGCTGTCCACGTCCGGCGTGGCCTCGCCCATCTGGGAGACGACTTGCGCGAGGATGGAGCCGCCGAGACGGTTTTTCCCGCGGCCGAGGTCGATGAACAGCAGCACGGAGTTTTCGACCTGCTGCAGCTGCGGCGTGAGCGTGAGGCGGATGTCGGTGACGGAGGCGAAGGCCGAGACGATGAGCGAGATCGGGGCGGTGACGCGCTTCTCAATGGGCCCGTCGTTCCAGACGGTGGACATGCTCATCGAGTCCTTGCCGACGGGGATGGTGATGCCGAGGGCGGGGCAGAGTTCCATCCCGACCGCCTGCACGGCGGCGTAGAGATCGGCGGCGTCGCCGGGGACGGCGGGCGCGGCCATCCAGTTCGCGGAGAGATTCACCTTGCCGAGGTCGCCGACCTGCGCGGCGGCGAGGTTGGTGAGGGCCTCGCCGACGGCGAGCCGGGCCGAGGCGGCGGCGTTGTTGACGGCGACGGGCGTGCGTTCGCCCATGGCCATGGCCTCGCCGGTGTAGACGTCAAAGGTGGCGGCGGTGACGGCACAGTCGGCGACGGGCACCTGCCACGGGCCGACCATCTGGTCGCGGGCGATCAGGCCGCCGAGCGTGCGGTCGCCGATGGAGATGAGGAAGGTCTTGTCCGCGACGGTCGGGTGGGAGAGGACGCGCTTCGCGGCCTCGAGCAGGGTGACGCTGCGCAGATCGAGCCGCAGTTGCGGGCGGGTGAGCGAGGTTTCCTTGCGGTGCATGCGCGGCGGCTTGCCGAGCAGCACCTCGAGGGGCAGGTCGATGGGCGTGTTCTTGAAATGGGGATCCTCGACGACGAGCTGCTTCTCCGTGGTGGCCTCGCCGACGATGGCGAAGGGGGCGCGCTCGCGCTCGCAGAGCTTTTTGAAGGTGTCGATCCGGTCGGCGGGGACGGCGAGGACGTAGCGTTCCTGCGACTCGTTGCACCAGATCTCGAGCGGGGACATGCCCGGCTCGTCGTTGGGGAGTTTCCGGAGGTTGAATCTGCCGCCGCGGCCGCCGTCGTTGACGAGCTCGGGGAGGGCGTTGGAGACGCCGCCGGCACCGACGTCGTGGATGAACGAGATGGGGTTGTCCGCGCCGAGGGCCCAGCAGCGGTCGATGACTTCCTGACAGCGGCGTTCCATCTCGGCGTTGTCGCGCTGCACGCTGGCGAAATCGAGGTTCTGGTCGCCGGTGCCGCTGGCGAGGGAGCTGGCCGCGCCGCCGCCGAGGCCGATGAGCATGGCGGGCCCGCCGAGGACGACGAGCTGGTCGCCGGGGTTGATCATTCCCTTCTGGACATGCTCGGCCTTGATGTTGCCGAGGCCACCGGCGAGCATGATGGGCTTGTGGTAGCCGCGCAACTCGGAGCCGTTCGCGCCGGGCACCTGCTGTTCGAAGGTGCGGAAATAGCCGTTGATGGCGGGGCGGCCAAACTCGTTGTTGAAGGCCGCGCCACCGAGCGGGCCCTCGAGCATGATGTCGAGGGCGGAGACGATGCGGCCGGGCTTGCCGTGGTCCTTTTCCCACGGCTGGATCGCGCCGGGCAGGCGGAGGTTGGAGACGGTGAAGCCCACGAGGCCGGCCTTGGGCTTGGCGCCGCGGCCGGTGGCGCCCTCGTCGCGGATCTCGCCGCCGGAACCGGTGGCGGCGCCGGGGAAGGGGGAGATGGCCGTCGGGTGGTTGTGCGTCTCGACCTTGCAGAGGATGTGTATGTCCTCGTCGTGCGCGGCGTATTCGTGGGTGCGCGGGTCGGTGTAGAAGCGGCCGCCGCGGGTGCCGGTGAAGACGGCGGCGTTGTCCTTGTAGGCGGAGAGGATGCCGGCGCTGTGCAGCTGATGGGTGTTCTTGATCATCTGGAACAGCGACAGGTCCTTGGCGGAGCCGTCGATTTCCCAGGTGGCGTTGAAGATCTTGTGGCGGCAGTGCTCGGAGTTGGCCTGCGCGAACATCATCAGCTCGACGTCGCTGGGGTCGCGGCCGAGCTTGGTGAAGGCGGCGACGAGGTAGTCGATCTCGTCGTCGGCCAGCGCGAGGCCGAGGTCGGTGTTGGCGGCGGCGAGGGCGGCGCGGCCGGCGGCCAGCACCGGCACGGTGGCCAGCGGCGAGGGTGGTTCGTGCCGGAAGAGGACGGCGCAGGCCTCAAGGTCGCCGAAGACCACCTGGGTCATCCGGTCGTGGAGCAAGGGGCGGAGGACCCCGAGCTGGCCGGCATCGAGCGGCGAGAAGGGGAAGCGCGAGCCCGGCGGATCGACATCCAGGGTAAAGGCGATGACCCGCTCGATCCGCTGGACGGCGGCCAGGCCACAGGTGTGCGCAATGTCGGTGGCCTTGGACGACCAGGGGGAAATGGTGCCCGGGCGCGGGGCGACGACCTGGACGAGACCCTCGAGGGTGGCGGCGGAGCGGCGGGGGCCATAGGCGAGCAACTGGTCGAGGACACTACGCTGGGCGGCGGTCAATTCGCCGGCCGTCTCGACCACATGGACGAATTCCGCCCCGACGGTGCGGATGGGCAGGCCGGCGGAAGTGAGATCCTGCAGGAGCTTGGCGAGGCGAAAAGGGGAGAGGGCAGGTGAACCGCGAAGGATCAGCATGGTAGAGGGAGTGATGTTCACGAAATCGTGGATGCGGTCAAGTTGGCGAACCGGAAATACTGACGGAATTAACCACGGATGACACGGATTGCCGCTGCACGGGCAGAGGGCTCCCTTCCGCTGCCTTCATCCGTGTAAATCCGTGTCATCCGTGGTTAATTCGGGATGGTTTTAAGCCAGGGCGGAGAAAGCCGTTGACGATTCGATGCCGCTCCCCGAAATCTGCGGCTTGAGTATCGCCTATGCACCCAGCCTGACCAAACGCGCGCCGGTGGCTCCCTGCTCCGCGCCCTCAGTCTTCACGGCCCATGAGTGAATTCATCAGCCACGAATGCGGGATCGCCCTGGTGCGGCTGAAGAAGCCGCTGGACTACTACCAGGAGAAATACGGGACGCCACTCTGGGGCTTCCAGCAGCTCTTCCTCCTGATGGAGAAGCAGCACAACCGCGGGCAGGACGGCGCGGGCGTGGCCTGCGTGAAGTTCGACGTGCCGGCCGGCGAGCCCTACATGTTCCGCGAGCGCAACGTGGACAACAATCCCCTCGACCGGATTTTTCAGGCGCTCACCGCCCGCTACACGACGCTGGTCGGCGAGGGCACGATTCACCCGGAGTTTCCCGACACGGTCAAAAAGAACTTCGATTTCTGCGGCGAGCTCTACCTCGGGCACCTGCGTTACGGCACCTCCGGCGGCTACAACCTGAGCGCCTGCCACCCGTTTTTCCGCCGCAGCTCCTGGCCGACCCGCAATCTGATGCTCGCGGGCAATTTCAACCTGACCAACACGGCGGAGCTCAACGACAGCCTCATCGCCATCGGCCAGCACCCGATCTTCGCCACCGATACGCAGGCCATCCTCGAACGCATCGGCTTCTGCCTCGACGAGGAACACGAGCGGATTTACCGCGAGTTGCGCGGGGAGGGCCTGCCCGGGACGGAGATTTCCCGCCGGATCAACGAGGAGGTCAACCCGGCCCGCGTCCTGCGGACGGCGGCGGCCAACTGGGATGGCGGTTACGCGCTGGTGGGGGTGCTGGGCAACGGCGATGCCTTCGTCGCCCGCGATCCCTCGGGCATCCGCCCCTGCCACTGGTTTGAAAACGACGAGGTCGCGGCGTTTGCCTCGGAGCGTGCGCCGCTCTGCACGGTGTTCGACCTCGAGGCGGGCGACGTCCACGAGGTCGAGCCGGGTTGCGCCGTGGTCATGAAGAAGGCCGGCACCGTGAGCGTCGAGCGCATCATCCCGGCGCTGCCGAAGACGCAGTGCACGTTCGAGCGCATCTATTTCTCCCGGGGCAACGACGCCGACATCTACCGCGAGCGCAAGGCCCTCGGTGCCGGCCTCGCCAGCCAGATCTGGTCCTCCATCGGGGGTGATCTCGCGAACTCCGTCTTCAGCTTCATCCCCAACACGGCCGAGGTGGCCTACTTCGGCCTGATGAGCGAGCTGCGTTTCCGCCGCCGCGCCGAGGTCAAGCAGACGCTGCTCGACGCCGCTCAGGCCGGCAAGATCACCGAGGCGCTGGTGGACGACCTGATCCTCAACAACTGGCCGCGCGGCGAAAAGCTCGTCTCGAAGGACGTGAAGATGCGCACCTTCATCAGCCAGGAGAAGTCGCGCAACAATCTCGCCTCGCTCGTTTACGATGTCACCTACGGCGTGGTGCAGCCCAAGGACCACCTCGTGTGCGTGGACGACTCGATCGTGCGCGGCACCACGCTGCGCCGTTCGATCCTGCGCATCCTGAAGCGGCTCAACCCAAAGAAGATCATCATTGCCTCCACTGCGCCGCAGATCCGCTACCCGGATTGCTACGGCATCGACATGTCCGAGATCGGCAAGTTCGTGGCGTTCGAGGCCGCGATCACCCTGCTCAAGGAGCGCGGGCAGGGCCCCCTGATCGAGGAGGTCTACCGGCTCTGCCGCGAGGAATTGAAGAATCCCGGGAAAGTCCCGGTCAACCATGTGCGGAAGATCTACGAGCCGTTCACGGCCGAGGATCTTTCCAAAAAGATCACGCAGCTGGTGTCGCCCAAGCCCAACGGCTGGAAGGGCGAGATCGAGATCATCTTCCAGTCCATCGAGAACCTGCATCTCGCGCTGCCCGACCACAGCGGCGACTGGTATTTCACCGGCAATTACCCGACGCCCGGCGGCTACCGGGTCGTGAACCAGGCCTTCGTGAACTATTTCGAGAAACACGAGGGCCGGAGCTATTAATTCTCCGCGGATGACGCTGATGAACGCGGATAAAAGACAGATCTCCGATACCTGTCATTCTGAGCGAAGCGAAGAATCCAGAGTCATTCGCGCTCGCACACATTCTGCTGGATCCTTCACTTCGTTCAGGATGACAAGCATAGCCATCCGTGTTTATCCGCGTAATCCGCGGAGTTCTACCTCATGAGTCTTTCCTACGAAAGTTCCGGTGTCCGTTACGACCAGCTTGATGCGTTCAAGCGCGCCTGCCAGCAGGCGGCCCGCGCGACTGCCGGCGAGCTCACGGCGCACGGCTACGCCGAGCCCGCCACGACGCGCGGCGAGAGCGCCTACCTGATCGAGGCGGCCGACCATTTCCTGGCGCACGTCGAGGAGGGCCTCGGCACCAAGAACCTCGTGGCCGACGCCGTCTATGCGCAGACGGGCAAGTGTTTCTACGCCGAGATCGCCATCGATACCGTGGCGACGATCGTCAACGACCTCGTGACCTGCGGCGCGCGGCCGATCTCTGTCGCGATGCACGCGGCGGTGGGCGACTCCGGCTGGTTCACCGACACGGTGCGGATGCAGGCGCTGGTGAGCGGCTGGGCGGAGGGTTGTCACCGGGCCGGCGCGGTCTGGGGCGGCGGCGAGACGCCCACGCTCAAGGGCCTCGTTGATCCGGCAACCATCGTGCTGGCCGGCTCGGCCATCGGCAAAATCACGCCGAAGTCCCAGCGCATCACCGGCGACGTGAAGGATGGCGACGCCATCATCTTCCTCGC
>JAYTUA010000046.1:0-2638 GCA_043745015.1 Opitutaceae bacterium
TGTCAGCGGTCGGGTAAAACCAGCCAGTAGGGAACGGGTCAAAACCAGCCACCTTTGAGTGAGGATTGGCGCTTGCTGCGACATCGGTTGCAACGGGCGCGATGAACCGACTCAAAGTGAGCTTACAGCAAACTATCATCGCCTTAACGCAGCGTGGCTGGTCCCAGCGACGGGTCGCGCGTGAGCTGGGCGTGGATCGCGAGACCGTGAAGCGGTACGCGCCGGTGGCAAAACCAGCCACGAACCCGACCGCCGGGTCGGGGGAACCAAAACCAGCCAGCGAAGCGAACCCGACCGCCGGGTCCGCGGTGCCGGAACTGGCAAAACCAGCCAGCAACCCGACCGCCGGCTCTGTGCCCGGTCCGCCCAGCCGGTGCGAGCCGCACCGGGCATTCATCGCCGCAGGGCTGGAGCGCGGGCTGGCGGCGCAGCGGATCCACCAGGACCTGTGTGGCGAGCACGGTTTCGCCGGCAGCTACGAGTCGGTCAAACGCTTCGTGCGCCGACTCGGCGCGGGGACCCCGCTCCCGTTCCGGCGGATGGAGTGCGCCCCGGGCGAGGAGATGCAAGTCGACTTCGGTCAGGGCGCCTGGATCGAAGCGGACGGCAAACGCCGTCGCCCCCACCTGTTTCGGGCCGTCCTCAGTCACTCGCGCAAGGGCTACAGCGAGGCCGTGTGGCGGCAGGACACCGAGACCTTCGTCCGCTGCTGCGAGAACGCCTTCCGGCACTTCGGCGGCGCCTCCCGCTCGACCATCGTGGACAACCTCAAGGCCGCCGTCCTCGAGGTCGACTGGTTCGATCCGAACCTCAACCCGAAGATGGCGGACTTCGCCCGGCATTACGGCACCGTGGTGCTGCCGACCCAGCCCGCGAGACCCGAGCACAAGGGCAAGATCGAGGCCGGCATCAAGTACGCCCAGAACAACGCCCTGAAGGGACGCACGTTCCCCAGTCTCGCCGCGCAAAACCTGTTCTGGCCGACTGGGAGTGCCGGGTGGCCGACACCCGCATCCACGGCACCGTGCGCCAGCAGGTGCGCGTGCTCTTCGCGGCGGAGCGCCCGGCGCTCCTCCCCCTGCCAGACTCGCTTTTCCCCAGCTTCACCGAAGCCCGCCGCAAGGTGCATCGCGACGGCCATGTCGAGTTCGCCAAGGCGTACTACTCGGTGCCGCCCGAGTACCTCGGGCGCGAGGTCTGGGTGCGCGGCGAGTCGCGGGTGGTCCGCATCCTCAATCATCGCCAAGAGGTGATCGCCGCCCACGCCCGGGCCGAGCCCGGCCGGTTCGCCACCACCGACGCCCACATCCACGAGCACAAGAAGAGCGGCGTCGAACGCGGCGCGGCGTACTGGCTGGACCGCTGCCGGCTGATCGGGCCCCACACCGCGGGGTGGGCCGAAGGTCTCTTCGCCCAGCGGGGCGTGTATGGCCTGCGGGCCTTGCAGGGACTCGTCAGCCTCGCCAAGGCCCATCCGGCGGCCGCCCTCGAACAGGCGGCCGCCACGGCGACCCGCCGCGGAGTCTGGCGGCTGCGCGATGTGCGCCGGCTCTTGGGCGAAGGCGACGCGGTCGTCCAAGTCGACTTTCTCGAAACCCACCCGCTCATCCGGCCGCTCGAGGCCTACCGCCTCGCAGCTCTTTCCCCACCATGAACCTCGATACCATGCTCAAACAACTGCGCCTGTCCGCCTTGGGGCAGACGCTCTCCCTCCGGCTCCAGGAAGCCGCTTCGAACCGGCTCTCCCACGGCGAGTTTCTGGAGTTGATCCTCCACGACGAACTCAACGTCCGCGAGCAGCGCAAAATCACCCGCCGGACCGTGGCCGCGGAGTTCACGGCGCTGAAGCATCTCGATGACTTCGACTGGCGCTTCAACCCGTCGATCCCGCGCAAGGATATCTACGAACTGGCGGCGGGGCATTTTGTGCGCAAGGCGACCGATGTCCTGTTCGTCGGCCCGCCCGGGGTCGGCAAGACCCACCTCGCCCAGGCGATCGGCTACGAGGCCATCAAGCAGGGCTTCGTGGTGCGGTACCGGTCGATCTTCGATTTGGTGGCCGACTTCCTGTCGGAGGAGGCACTCGCCAAACGCGACCGCCTCCTGCGCGGCTACCTCAAGCCCGACCTGCTCATCATCGACGACATGGGGCTCAAACAGCTCCCAAAGCACGCCGGCGAGTACCTGCTGGAGGTCGTCATGCGCCGGTACGAAACGCGATCGACGATCATGACCAGCAACCGGCCACTCGAAGACTGGGGCAAACTGCTCCAGGACGTTCCCACCGCCGGGGCCATCCTCGACCGATTCCTGCATCACGCCCAAGTCTTTGCCATCACTGGCCAGAGCTACCGGCTCAGGAACGCCGCCCTGGCCGCCAAGCCCTCCGAAGCGAAGGTCACGCCATGATCGGCCCCGCGCGGCAACCGACCCGTCCCGCCAGCTCTCCCGGCGTGACGTCGCGCCACCTTTCCTCCGGGGTGGCGCGTCCGCCTCGCCTCCGCTCGGCGCTCACGCCGGGCAAGTCCGGCCGCGCTCGCAGCTTGCACTCCCTCACCCAACTCCCATGAACCCACTCGCTCAAAGGTGGCTGGTTTTGACCCGTTCCTGAGTGGCTGGTTTTAACCCGACCGGTGAC
>JAYTUA010000047.1:0-2636 GCA_043745015.1 Opitutaceae bacterium
GAGGGCTCGACGCCCATCGTGGCCAGATCCTTGTCCGTCACCCGGCCGTCAGCCGCGGCCTCGACCGCGCGCCGCAGCCGCTCGACCAGCGGGGGCACGGGCTTGGTGCCGTCCATCGGCCGGCACAACCGGCACGGCCGGTAGCCGCCGTGCAGGGCCTTGGTCACGCTGGGGAAAAACTCGACGTTCTCCGCGCGGGGCCGCTTCGCCTTGCAGGTGGGCCGACAGAAAATCCCCGTCGTCTTCACGCCGGTGAAGAACACCCCCTCGTAGGCGGCGTCACGCCGGGAGAGCGCCCGGTACATCGTGCGCGGCGTGGGCAGTGACTGGGGGGAGGCGGCCAAGGCAGGTTCGGGTTGAATCATGCCACACTTTAGCACAGTGGCGGGCCGGACTGCCGCCGGTTTTCGGGCGACCAATTCAGGCCGAATAATTCCAGGTAAACCGCGAAGAACGCCAAGACCCGCGAAGAAGAACAAATTTCGAATTCAATAATCTGCTTTGGGGTCTTCTTCTGATTCGCGCTCATTGGCGTCTATTCGCGGTTAAAATCTGCTATCCCTTCGGCAGGAATTCGCGGACATCCGGTAGCTCCTTGTCGCGCCGCCCGCTGGTCTGCCGCACGAAATACGGTTCCGGCGGCAACAGGCCGGTGTCCTCTTCGTCATCCTCCTCATCATCGGTCTCGAGGCCCTCGATCTCGTAGCTCTCGCCCTCGTCGAAATACTGCGTGACCCGGCGGGCGGTGGAATCGAGCCACACCAGCGGGGTCGCGAGGTCGCCCTTCGTCTTCACCTGCACAAAGTGGCAAGGGAAACGCTGGTCCTTGAAGTGCTTGATGAAGTCGCTGAGCCACTTGTTGGCGAGCCCCTCGCGGCGGGTGAGGAACACCACATCGGCAAAATGGATGCAGGCGTCGAACCACTGCCGGAGCACCGGGTTCTTTTCCGCCAGCTGGCAGTCCACGACGCAGAAAATGCGGGCGAGTTCCGCGCCGTGTTCCTCGAGCCAGGGTTTCAGTGCCTCCAACTGGTCGATCTGGTTCGCGTGCGCGTCCGCCAGGAGGAAAACCGTTGCGCCTTCGGTCAAATCAACGGGTGGCAGCACCGGTTCGGTCCAGGTCCAGCGCCGGACCTCGGTGTTCGGCCGGGCGGCCAGCAGGGCATCGGCCGGGGCGGCCGCTTCACTCTCGGCCAGCAACACGAGCGCCTTGTCCTCCGTCGCGAGCCCGTTCTCGATCAGGTCGCGCACGATGGCCCGGCGGCCCGAGCCGGGAGTGCCGAGGATGAAATAGACGGAATTCATTTCACACGAAGATCGTCAGGGACGCTAGGAATGCAACCAAACCCAAACCTCGAAACTTTGCCACGGATTACACGGAAGATCACGGATCAAGGCAGATTCCCGAAGCATACGTCGGCAGCAGGGGTTCTATCCGCCATCCTTTACCCCATTGGTATTTATCGAAACAGATGGTCCGGATCCCAATCCTGTTTTCAGGACTGTGGTATGTATCCGTGTCAATCCGTGTAATCCGTGGCGAAAATTCAGGAAATCAAAACTTAAAGGTCCGGTTCTGCGCGGCGTGCCGCATCCAGTGGTCCACGAGCACGAGCGCGGCCATGGCCTCGACGATCACGACGGCCCGCGGCACGACGCAGGGATCGTGGCGGCCCCGCACCTTGAGCTCGGTGGCGGCCCCGCGGAGGTCCACGGTGCGCTGCGGCTGGAGGATCGTGGCGGTGGGCTTGAAGGCGACGCGGAAGACGATCTCCTCGCCATTGCTGATGCCGCCCTGGATGCCACCCGAGCGGTTGGTCAGCGTGCCGATCGTGCCGCGTTTGTTGACGAAGACGTCGTTGTGCTGCGAGCCCTTGAGCAAAGTGCCGGCAAAGCCGCTGCCGATCTCGAAGCCCTTGGTGGCCGGGAGGGAAAGCATGGCCTTGGCGAGATCGGCCTCGAGGCGGTCAAAAACCGGCTCGCCCAAACCCGCGGGCACACCGCGCACGCGGCACTCGATGACGCCGCCCACGGAATCGCCCTTGGCCCGCACCTGCTTGATGCGACTGATCATCTTCGCCGCCGTGGCGGGATGCGGGCAGCGCACCGCCGAGGCCTCGACCTGGGCGAGCGTGGGGAACTTGGTGAGCGCCGGCGCCGCGATGTCGTGCACCTGCGTGACGAAGGCCCGCACCTCGACTTCGCCGGCGAGCTTGAGAATCTTCTTGGCCACGGCGCCGGCGGCGACCCGGCCGATGGTTTCGCGGGCCGACGAGCGGCCGCCCCCGCGATGGTCGCGGAAACCGTACTTGGAAGTGTAGGTGAAGTCGGCGTGCGAGGGCCGGAACTTCTCGCGCATCTCGGCGTAGGCCTCGGGCCGGGCGTCGGCGTTGCGCACCAGCATGGCCAGCGGGTGACCGGTGGTGCGGCCCTCGAACAGCCCGGACAGGAATTCCACCGTGTCGGCCTCCTTGCGCGGCGTGGTGATGTCGCTCTGGCCCGGCCGGCGGCGGTCGAGCTCGGCCTGCACCTCGGTCTCCGTCAACGGCAGCAGCGGCGGGCAACCGTCAATGACGACGCCGACCGAGGGGCCGTGGCTTTCGCCCCAGGTGGAGATTTGAAAAAGTTTGCCGAAG
>JAYTUA010000048.1:0-2613 GCA_043745015.1 Opitutaceae bacterium
CCGCGCTAATCGTGATTGTGTTTCACCCCAGCCCCGGGGAGAATCATACCCGTTTAGCCTTAGGGCTATCTCCCCACCCTCCAGTCACCGTGACCCCCGCCACATCGCCCAAGCGCATCGTCATCGTCGAGGACCACACCGCCATTCGCGAGATGCTGGTGGAAATTCTGCGCATTGACCCGGCCTATAAGATCGTCGGCGAATGCGGTGAAGGCCTGCAGGCCTGCGAACTTTGCCTCGAGTTGAAACCCGACCTCATCGTGCTCGATGCCCGTCTGCCCGGGCTGAGCGGCGTGGATATTCTCCGCCGCATCGGCAAACAGCTCAAGCACACCCGGGTGCTGGTGTTCTCCGCTTACGAGAGCCCCGCCCTGGTGCGGGAGATGCTCGAAGCTGGCGCCCACGGATTTGTCGAGAAAACGGCCGGCCTGAGCGAATTCAAAAAGGGCCTCGGTACCATTGCGCAAGGCGGCACTTACTTCGGACCGGGCGTGGCCGCGCTCCTGCGCACCGTGGTGGCCAACAACGGCACCGCGGCCGGGGTCGAATCCCTCACCGACCGCGAACGGGAGATCCTCAAGCTGGTGGCGGGAAGCCACAGCACCAAGAAAATCGCCCAGAAGTTGGACATCAGCGTGAAGACCGTGGACAACCACCGCACGAACCTGATGCGGAAACTCAACCTGCACGACGTCGCTAGCCTCACCCGTTACTCGCTCGAAATCGGCCTGATCGACCACCGCGTTTGATGGGCCAAAGTCCCGGCCGGTTTGCTGAGTTTCGTTCTTGCGCGCCTCTGGCCTTTGTCCAATAACCTCGACCACCTTTCCCGCTCATTATGAAGAATGTTTCCAAACTCCTCGGCATCACTTTGGCCGTCGTTTCCCTGCTTCTCACGGCCTGCACGAAGAAGCCTATCCGCGCGCCGCAAGACACCGCGCAGACGGGTCAGGTTGGTAACATGGTTGACCCGACCCAAGTAGCCATCGCCGGCGACCCTCTCCCATCGTTGGTGGGCCGCGATAACACTGGCACGGTGGATGACGCCGGCAAAAGTGTCGTCGAGCCGATTTTCTTCGCCCTCGACCGTTATGCCGTCGCCCCGGCTGAGCGGAGCAAGCTGGATGCCGCCATCAAGTGGCTGGCCGCCAATCCCGAGAAACATCTCGTCCTGGTGGGCCACTGCGACTGGCGCGGCACGGCCGAGTACAACCTCGGCCTCGGTGAGAATCGCGCGAATTCCGTAAAACGTTACCTCGAGTCCCTGGGCGCTGACGGCAAGCGCCTGGAAACCCTCTCCAAGGGCTCCACCGATGCCAAGCAGGGCGGTTCCGAGTCCGACTGGTCCAAGGACCGCCGCGTGGATTTCATCGAGCTGAAGAAGCAATAACGCTTCGTCTATTTCAAGAATAGCCCCGGAGCGATCCAGGGCTTTTTTGTTTTGGAGGGTCCGCGTCCCTGCGGACCGTGACGAAGGAGGCCCGCAGAGACGCGGGCCCTCCACCTACCCCTTCGCCAAGTCGGCCAGCACCCGCTCCGAGGTCTCGATACCCTTCTTCATCACGCCAAGGTGGAAGCTCTCGTTCGGGGCGTGGAGGTTGTCCTCGGGCAGGAAGAGGCCGAGCATCACCGCGTCCAAGCCCAGCACCTGCTTGAGGTCGGCGATGAGACCCACGCTGCCGCCCTCGCGAAGATAAAGCGGCGGTTTGCCCCAGACCTCGGTCACCGCCTTGTCCACGGCCCGAAAGCCCCTGGCTAGGATGGGCGATTGGTCCTTGGGCGTATTCGCCCGGTCCGGCGGGATCGACACATACGGCGTGGCGTGGTGCTGCTCCGTGATCGTGAGCGTCACGCCTTTCGGACAACGGGCGCGGATCGTCTGGAAGATCGTCTCCTTGACCCCCTCGGGCGTCTGGTTGGGCACGAGCCGGCAGGTGATCTTCACCTTCGCCTTGCTCGGGATGACGGTCTTGGTCCCCTCGCCCTGGTAACCACCACTGAAGCCGTTGAACTCGAGCGTGGGCAAAAAGCGGATCGCCTCAAACGGCGTGTGGCCGGGCGGGGTGTGAAATTCCTTGATGCCGAGAAAAGCGGCATAGTCCTTTTCCTTCAGTCCCAGCTTCGCCAGTTGCTCGCGTTCCCACGGCTGCGGCTCCACCACGGCGTCATAGAAGCCGGGGATGTTCACGCGGCCGTCCGGGGTGTGCAGCGAAGCGCATAATTCTGCCAGCGCCTGCAGGGGGTTCATCAGCACCCCGCCGTTCATCCCTGAGTGCAGGTCCGACTGCGGGCCGGTGAATTCCACTTCGAAGGCGAGCAGGCCGCGCAACCCCACCGTGATGACCATCTGCTCGGGATTGGGAATGCCCGTATCCGAGAAATAGACGAAGTCGCCGCGCAGCTTCTCCTTGTTCGCCAGCAGGAAGGTCTTGAAGTTCTTGCTGCCAATCTCCTCCTCGCCCTCGACCACGAACGTGATGCGCAGCGGCAACTGCGGATTCTTCTCCAGGAGCCGCCCCACGGCCGTGAGGTGCACCATCAGCGGACCCTTGTTGTCCGCCGTGCCCCGGCCGTAGATCCGCTCACCCTTGATCACCGGTTCAAAGGGCGGCG
>JAYTUA010000049.1:0-2604 GCA_043745015.1 Opitutaceae bacterium
TTCTCGCAGAATTCGCCATCACCGAGGAAAAGATCGATGAAAATGTCGTCGAGGCCGCGATGAAACGCGCGGAGCAAGAGCTCAAGGCTTCGAAGGAAATGGATCCGCAGCAATACGAGCACTTGCAAAGCCTGGTGCGTTACTCCGGTGTCCAGCTGGCCGTAAAACGCCGGCGACGCTAGTCGTTCAATCCCAAGCTGATTAAGATAGTTTGTTGACCTGACGTAGATTGCTGATTGAGTCTTGATACTCAGTCTCATCTTTATGCCTAACCTGCGTCCCCCCCATCTTCATGCTCTTTGCCAGCTCGCGCCTGGACTGACTGGACGGGTCTGCGAACTGCGGGGCGACGAGAGTTTCTGCCAGCGCGTTCGTGAGATGGGTTTTGGCGAGGCCACCCTTGTCACCAAGATTTCCGGCACCACCACCAGTCTTTGCCTCGTCAACGGGACCCGCCTCGCGCTCAACCATTGCGCCGCCATGAGCATCCTCGTCGAGTGCCTGCCCGCGGGCGCCCGCTGAGGTTGTCATGGGTCCAGACCGGAGCGTGAAGCTGCCTGAACACATCACGCTGCCCACCGGCAAGCGCCCGGCCAAGCCGATCGACCGCACGCCGGTCTACGCCATGGTCGGCAACCCCAACTGCGGTAAGACCACCTTGTTCAACGCCCTCACGGGCCTCCGTCAGAAGGTCGGGAACTATCCGGGCGTCACCGTCGAAAAAAAGATCGGCCTCACGTATTCGCAGCACGGCCGGCCCATCCAGCTCGTCGACCTGCCCGGCGCCTATTCGCTCGCCGCGCGTTCGCCCGACGAGGCCGTCCTGCGCGATGTGCTGCTCGGCCGGCGCGAGGACACGCCGCAGCCTGACCGCATCATCTGCGTCGTCGACGCCTCCAACCTCGAGCGCAACCTCTACCTCGTCCACCAACTCCTCGATCTCGGCCGTCCGCTCATCATTGCGCTGAACATGATGGATATGGCGCTCGCTGCCGGGATGCGGATCGACGCCAAGGCCCTCGAACGCTCGCTCGGCGTCCCCGTCATCCCCTGCGAGGCAGTCAATGGCCGCGGGTTGGTCGAGTTGAAGCTCGCGATGAGCCGCATCGAGCTGCCGCTGGCCCGCCACCGCTGGGATGTGCCTGCTGCGATCGCGCCCGCCGTCGCGGAATTGCAGGCTTCGCTCACCGGCAACGATCAGCGCCCGCCGCTTGTCGCCCGGGCCGAGGCGCTGCTGCTCCTGACTGATTTCGACACCATCCGCGTCGCCGGCTCCCGGCCGCTCAGTGCGCGCACCCACGGGATCCTCGACCAGTGGCGCGAGCGTTGGTCTACGGAAAAGACCGACTGGTCCGGCGTGCTCATCCACAGCCGCTATGAGGCCATCAACTCACTCTGCGCGGGCGTCATCCTGCGCGGACGTGACCGGGGCCCGTCCGCGTCGGACCGGATCGACGCCGTGCTCTGCCATTCGGTGTGGGGCTGGCTGGTGTTCGGCGTCATCATGGCTGCGATGTTCTTCTCCATCTTCAGTCTCGCCGAATACCCGATGAACTGGATCGACGCGCATGTCGCCGCCCTCGGCACCTGGGTGAAGGGCGCCATGGCGCCCGGTGACCTGCGGGACCTGCTCACCGACGGAGTCATCAGCGGGGTGGGGGGCATCGTCGTCTTTCTTCCGCAAATCCTGATCCTCTTTTTCTTTGTCGGTCTCCTCGAGAGCACCGGCTACATGGCGCGCGCCGCCTTCATCATGGACCGGCCGATGAGCCGGGTCGGCCTCAACGGCCGCTCGTTCATCCCGCTGCTCGGGTCCTACGCGTGCGCCATCCCGGGCATCATGGCCACGCGTACGATCGAAAATGCCAAGGACCGGCTGGTGACGATCCTCGTCGCACCCTTGATGAGCTGCTCCGCCCGCCTGCCGGTCTACCTGCTCATGATCGCGACGCTGCTGCCCAGCGATGCCGTGTCCTCGGGAAAAAAGGTCGGGCTCATGCTCCTGATGTATGCGCTGGGCACCTTCGGGGCCTTCGGTTTCGCGTGGTTGTTCAAGCGCGTGCTCTTCCAGGGGGGCGTGCCGCACATGATCATGGAGCTGCCGCCCTATCAGCCGCCGCATTTCAAGGAGATCATCCGCCACATGGCGGAGCGGGCGTGGCTGTTCCTGAAAAACGCCGGCACCATCATTCTCGCGATCTCCATCGTCCTCTGGTTCCTCACCGCCTACCCGAAGCACCCCGATCCCGTAGCCACCGCCACCGAGCAGATCGCACATAGTTTCGCCGGCCGCACAGGCCGGGTCATCGAACCGCTCATCAAGCCGCTCGGCTTCGACTGGCGGATCGGCATCGGCCTTGTCACCTCCTTCGCCGCGCGCGAGGTGTTCGTCAGTTCCACCGCAGTCGTCTTCAGCGTCGAGCACTTCGCGGGCGGCAAACGCGCCGATGTCACGCCCGTCCGCACCGCCCTGCGCAACGCCCGATGGCCCGATGGCGCCTTGTTATTCACTCCGCTCGTTTGCTTCACGCTGATGGTGTATTATGTTTTCGCCATGCAATGCATGAGCACCGTCGCCGTCGTGAAGCGCGAGACCAACTCGTG
>JAYTUA010000050.1:0-10109 GCA_043745015.1 Opitutaceae bacterium
GTGCAGCCCGACGAGGTGCTGCTCGTCGCCGACGGCGCGCTCGGTCAGGAAGCGGTCAACGTCGCCAAGGCGTTCCACGACGCGCTGAGTCTCACCGGCCTCATCCTCACCAAGCTCGACGGCGATGCGCGCGGTGGCGCCGCGCTCTCCATCAAGTCCGTCACCGGCGTGCCGATCAAGTTCATCGGCGTCGGCGAGAAAACCGCGGACTTCGAAATCTTTTATCCCGACCGTCTCGCCTCGCGTATCCTCGGCATGGGCGACGTCGTGTCGCTGGTCGAGAAGGCGCAGGAAAACATCGACCAGGGCGAGGCCGAGCGCATGGCGGAGAAGATGCGCAAGGCGGACTTCAACCTCGAGGACTTCCTCGCGCAGATGCAGCAGGTGAAGAAGATGGGCTCGATGCAGTCCCTGATGGGCATGATGCCCGGCATGAGCGGCGTGGAGCTGCCCGGCGACGCCGAGAAGCAGATGAAGCGCACCGAGGCCATCATCCAGTCGATGACGATTCAGGAGCGCCGCAAGCCCGGGATTTTAAATGGCAACCGCCGCATCCGCATCGCCAAGGGCGCGGGCGTCAAGGTCCTCGAGGTCAACCAGCTCATCAAGCAGTTCGAACAGATGCAGAAGCTCATGAAGATGATGAAGGGCGGCAACCAGAAGAAGCTGCTGCGCCAGATGGAGCAGATGAAAGGCCGCGGCGGGATGCCGGGGTTCTGAGCCCGCTCAACGATACGATGGATTGTCCTGCTTCGTCGCGTTGTGCAGCGCGAGGACGAGGGCCTGGAGCTTCGCCGGGCT
This sequence comes from Opitutaceae bacterium, assembly GCA_043745015.1. Lineage (GTDB taxonomy): Bacteria > Verrucomicrobiota > Verrucomicrobiia > Opitutales > Opitutaceae > Lacunisphaera. The sequence goes on from JAYTUA010000050.1 coordinate 802, forward strand.
CTTGATGCCCGGGGCCTGCTCCACCCCGCTGTTCACGTCGAGATACTTCGCCCCCGTGGCGGCGACGGCGCCAGCGACGTTCTCGGCATTCAGGCCGCCGGACAGCACCCAGTGCTTTGTCGGGTACGCCGCCTGGTGACGCTTGAACTTCGCCCAGTCACCTGTCTCCCCCGTGCCGCCGAACTTGTCGGCGTGGAAGGTATCGAGGAGGAAGGTGTCGGCCAGCGGCAGCCATTCGGCTTTCACGTCGTGACCCGGCGGCAGTTTGGGCGCGAGCCAGAGGCGGGACAACCCAACGGTCTCCGCCCACGAGGCGATCTGGTAGGTCGGCGTCTCCGCCCCGAAGTGGATCTGGAAATAATCAAAGCGCGCCGCCGCGTAGGCCGCCAGGTCGGCCGCCACCGGTTCGACGCACACCGCCACTTTCTTGCGCGGGGGCAGACGCTCCTTCATCGCGAGGAACTGCGTCAGGGTAATCCCGCGTGGCGACTTCGGGTAGAAGATGAAACCCAGGTAGTCCGCCCCGACCATGTCGGCGGCATCGGCATCCACCAAGGAAGTCAGCCCGCATACCTTGAGTCTGATGCCGTTGATCATTTGTCACCACGAAACACACTAAATACACGAAAGGAAATCACTTTGGTGTGCTTCGTGTATTTCGTGGTTAAAATGTATACACCGTCTTGATCACGTGCTCGACCTGTTCATCGGTCAGCTCGGGGAACATCGGCAGGCTCACACAGGTCGCGCTGGCCTTCTCTGCCACGGGCAGGCTGCCCGCGGCGTAACCGAGCGAGGCGTAGCAGGGCTGACGGTGCATCGGGCCCGGATAGATGATCTCGGTGCCGACGCCACTCTTCTCCAGATGGGCGCGCAGGTCGTCGCGGCGCGGATGCAACAGCGTGAACTGGTGCCAGACACTCTCGCCGTAGGCCGGCACGACGGGGAGCTGGACATCCTTGTGTTTGAGGCCGGCGCGATACTTGGCGGCGATGGCCCGGCGGCGCGCGGTCCACGCGGCGATGTGCTTCAGCTTGATGGCGAGGATCGCGCCCTGGAAGCCGTCCATACGGAAGTTGAAGCCGACCTCCGTGTGCGTGTAGCGCTTCGGCGAGCCGTGGACGCGCAGGAGCTGGGCCTGGTCCATGACCGCAGCGTGCTTCGAGACAAACGCCCCGCCCTCGCCGCAGGCGCCGAGGTTTTTGGTCGGGTAAAAGCTGAAGGTGCCGCAGTCGCCGATGGCTCCGACCGGTGCGCCCTTGTAGCGGGCACCGACGGCCTGCGCGCAATCCTCGACGACGAACAGCTTGTGCTGTTTCGCTATCGCCATGATCTCGTCCATCCGCGCCGGCTGGCCAAAGATGTGCACGACGACAATACCCTTGGTTTTCGGCGTGATCGCCTTCGCGATGGCCTCCGGGCTGATGCACCACGTGTCGGCATCGATGTCCACAAAAACGGGCTTGGCCCCGACGTAACTGATGCCCCAGCAGCTCGACGCGAAGGTAAACGGCGTCGTGATGATTTCGTCGCCCGGACCAAACCCACCGCAGATCGAGGCGATATGCAGCGGTGAGGTGCCGCTGTTCATGCCGAGGGTGCGAACGTGACCAAAGGCGGTGCTGAAAGCCTGCTCGAAGTTCTCCACGTCCTTACCGAGGCAGAATCGTGTATTGTCGTAGGTATCGGCGAGGGCCGCCAGCACCTCGGCGCGGAGCGGCGCGTGCTGGAGTTTCAGGTCGAGGAAGGGGACTTTCATGGGGGATTCTCCGCGGATTACGCTGATGATCGCGGATAGGGCAAAACTTATCCGTGGTATCCGCGTTATCCGCGGGAAAGTTTGGTCTGCAATGCCTCGATCAGCGAGGCGAGGCTGGCTTCGCCAGCCTCGAAGTCCACCGGCAGGCCGAGCTGCTTCATGGCGGCGGTCGTGGTCGCGCCGATGCTGCCGGCCAGCGGACGTTTCGCCTTGGCGCCGAGCTTGAGCGCCGCAGCCTGGTCGAAGAACGACTGGGCGGCCGACGGACTGGCAAAGAGGATGGCATCGGCGCCCTTGGCGCGGAAATCTCCCGCCACCGGGTCGGAGGCAAGATCGGTCTCTTCGGTTTTATACACCGGCAGCTGATCCACGATGGTGCGCGCCTCATGGAGTTTCTCGACTAGCGTGTCACGGTTGCGATTGCCGGTGACGACCAGAACCTTGGCGCTGTCCATGGATTCGCGGGTGATCAGCTCATTGGCGAGTTCCTCGCCCGAGGCCTTCTTCGGCTGCAGATCCACGCGCAGGTGAAACTCCCGCACCGCGGCGGCAGTCGCCTCACCGACCACGGCGATCCGCACCAGGCCGAGCAAACGGATGTCGTCATGGATGCGATTAAACTCCTCGAAGAAAAACTTCACGCCGTTGACGCTCGTGAAGATAACCCACTCGTAGCTACTCAGCTCCTGGAAAACCTCGGCGAGTGTGTCGAGGTTCACGTCCTTCGTTACCTGGATAAGCGGCAGCTCGATGACCTCGGCACCCTGTGCCGCGAGACGGGTGCGCCAGTCGGCGGACGAACCCGCCGGACGGGTGAGGACGATGCGGCGGCCGGTGAGTGATTTGGCTTCAGGCATGATAGGGCTTCCGATTTTCAACACACCCCGCCCGTTGGGCACCCCTTGATAGAGGGGATTACGGACAAGCCCCTGCTTTGGGTCCCCTCTGGAGAGGGGTGGCGCGAAGCGCCGGGGTGTGTCGATTGATTGAGAGATTTATCCATGAAACCCCAGCTCCTTCAAAATGCGCCCGGCGGTTTTCGCCGGCTCGGCGAAGTCGGCCGCGCTGAGCGGTAGCGTCCGGCTGCCCGTCTTTTCGTGGAAGAAATAAAGTTTATCCGGGGTCGCGTGGGCGCCAAACGCGATCTGGCATCCGCCGCCGAGCTGGGCTTGGAACGCGCGTTCGAGATTAACGCAACGGGCCGTGGCGGCATCCAACACGGGGGCAAACTTCGCCTCGTCGCCTGCGCGGCATTGCAGGGCGATAGCCCCCTGCCCCACAGCCGGCACGCTCTCGCTGAAACTTAAAGGCCGAAACACAACGCCCGGCCAATCGGTAATGCCCAGACGTTTCATGCCCGCCGCGGCTAGAATCGTCGCATCCGCTGCCCCGGCGGCAATTTTCTTGAGCCGGGTGTCCACGTTGCCGCGGATCTCGGTGAAGGTGGCGGACGGAAAAAGCTTCGCGATCTGCTGCTGCCGGCGCGGGCTGCCGGTGGCGATCGTCGCGGGCGTGGTCACGCCTGCGCAGAGCACCAGGATGTCATTGGTCACCTCGCGCGGGAGGAAACCCGCCACAGCGAGGCCGGGCGTATTCTCTCCGGGCAGATCCTTGCAACTGTGCACCGCGGCGTCGGCTTCGCCGCGCAGCAGCGCCTGCTCCAGTTCGGCCGTGAACAGCCCCTTGCCGCCCTGTTTGCTCAGAGACCACTCGGCCTGCCTGTCGCCGGTGGTGACGACCTTCAGCAGTTCGCACGCCGCACCCGGGATCCTGCTGCGCACCAAGGCGGCGACCGTCTCGGCCTGCACGAGGGCGAGCGGGCTTTTGCGCGTGGCGAGGATGAGTTTCATCTAAAGGAAAATTTGAAACCATAATGGATATTTAGGAACACAAATTTATCAAGAAGAGGACGCTTCTCATTGCCACTGCATCCGGTATGACTCCCTAATATGCAAAATCAGCGATCTGAATATTCCCCCGCTGATTCGCCGTTCGCCCCTCTGGCCTGGGTTACGCTGACCGTGGCTATGCTGCTCACGGCCACATGGCTTTGGAGCTGCTGGTGCAGCTTTCCATCCATTCCGTGGAACGACATCCGCATCGCGCCCGCGGTTGCCTTGCATCAGGGCATATCAATCTACTCCCCGGAGACTACCGGGCCGGTCAGCACCTGGATCTATGGTCCATTGCCGCTACTGCTGCTGTGGCCGGCCGGCCTCGCCTCAAGCGCGATTGGGGCCATTGAAACGGCTGGCGCCATTCACATCGGCCTCACCGTGTTCGCCCTCGCATTGACCTGCGTGTTCTGGCCGGCCCCGGCCGGCCTGGCTTCCCCGGCGCAGGACTGGCAACGCCGGCTAGCAGCGGCGCTGCTCTGTGTGCTACTGATGCGGAATGAAAGTTCCAGCTACATTGTTTATACCGCCGACGCGCCGGGTTTGGTTTTCGGTTTGCTATCATTGCTGGCGCTTTCGCATGGCCGCAATTGGACAGCAGCCATCTGCGTTGCCGCGGCTGTTGCTTGCAAGCAAACCCTGATTGGCGTGGGCCTTGCCCAATTCGCCTGGCTGTATGTGACCGTATCCCCACGGGCGGCCGGACAGCAGGTGGGGCGCTGTCTCATGGTGGGCACTGTGACTGTCGTCCTGGCCGTGGGATACTTCGGGGGACCGGGTCTGTGGCACACGATGATCGAATTGCCCAGCCGGTTCCCCTGGGCATCGCTGCTTGAGCGGCTGCGCACTCACTGCATTTATCTGCTCATCCATATTGGCCTTCCCGTGGCGGTCATGGTCATCTGGCGACGGGTCTTTTTTAGCCGGAATTCGCCGGTTTTACTTCCTACCCTCGCCTACTTTTGTGTGCTGCCGCTGGGCCTCGCGGGGCTTTTAAAAATCGGCGGCAATGTCAATTCACTGCACAGTTTCTGGCTGTGGTTTCCGCCGGTTTTGGTCGTGCTGGTCACGCAAAAATCCTTTGCCCGCCTTGGACTGGCCGGTTGCCTCGCCTTGTCCATGCTGGCAGTCGCCTTGGCGAGCATATCGCTGCAAACCTCTCCGCTTCGCGTCTTGCCCAATGTCCAGGCCTATCGCGAAGCCACCTGTCTAGCGGCGCGCTTGCCCGAGAGGATATGGTTTCCGCTTCATCCGCTCATCACCCTCTACAGTGATAAGAGGTTTTATCACGATTTCGATGGCCTTAACGAACGCGTCATCGCGGGATACCAGCTCAGCGACGAACACTACTTCGCGCACATGCCACGCAATCGCCAGGTCACGGCAACCCTTTTGCCCATCGGCTGGGGACCGGCCGACACGGCGGAAGCTCGGCTTCCAAAGAATACGCCGGTAAACTTCTTTGGACACTGGCGGCTGGATGGCTCCCCGGAGTGACGCCACCCAACGCGATTCGTTTTCCCCGCAGAAGGGATTTGGTTGCTCAAGAAATAGCAGTCAGGAAATAGCCTCCTTCGCACAGTTAGCGGAGCATCCTTGAGTCACTCCGGCATAGCATTCGCGAGGCGAAAGCGACGGCGGGTGGTGGGCGATGAGGGACTCGAACCCCCGACACCCTCGGTGTAAGCGAGGTGCTCTAACCAACTGAGCTAATCGCCCGGAAAATGAAACGAAACGAAAACGCAGGGGGAGCAGCAAGGGTTTATTGGTAGGGCGCGGATTCCGCTCCGCGCCGCAACAACGGCGGCGAAGGGACTCGCCGCCCTACCCCTCAAACCTTGGCTGATTCGCGAAACCGGATCCGCCTACGCCAAGGCTACGGCGCGACCCAGCGGTATGCCGGCCTTGATCATAGCCTCGGCGATCTGGATCGAATTGAGTGCGGCACCCTTCCAGAGGTTGTCGCCGCTGACCCAGAACGACAGGCCGTTGTCCAGGGCAGTGTCGAGGCGCAAGCGGCCCACGCCGCACTTCACCTGCCGGCTGAAATCGAGCGGCGTCGGGTAGGCCTGCTTGGCCGGGTCGTCCACGAGGACAGCACCGGGGAAGGCTGCCAGAGCCTGGCGGGCGGCAGCAAGATCGACGGGCTTGTCAAACTCGGCGCTCACGGCCACGGAATGGGCGCGTATGACCGGCACCCGGACGCAGGTGGCCGAGACCTTGAGGGCGGGCAGTCCCAGGATCTTGCAGCTTTCCTCGCGCATCTTGGTCTCCTCGCCGGTGTAGCCGTCGGCGCCGAAGGTATCGACCTGAGGGATGACGTTCTGGAAAATCTGGTAGGGATAGACCTTGCGACGCAGCGGCTCGCCCTTGGCATAGGCTTGGGTCTGCGCCTCGAGTTCGTCGATCGCATCCGCGCCGGTGCCGGACACTGACTGATAGGTGGAGAAGAACACGCGCTTCGCGCCGAACAACTGGTGCAGCGGGAAGAGCCCCATGAGCGCGACCGCGGTCGAGCAGTTGGGGCTGGCGATGATGCCCTTGTGGGCGCGAGTCGCAGGGAGATTAATTTCGGGGATCACCAGCGGCACCTCCTCCGCCATGCGGAAGGCCGAGCTCTTGTCGAGCACGAGGCAGCCGCGCTTGACGGCCTCAGGAGCCAGCGCCTTGGCAATGGCGCCGTCCGCGGCGAAAAAGGCGATGTCCAGTCCGTCGAAGGCCTCGGGCCGGGCTTCCTGCACGGTGAGTTTCTTGCCGCCGACATCGATGGTCTTGCCGGCGGAACGAGCCGAGGCCAGCAGCCTCAGCTCCGCTATGGGAAATGCGCGCGACAGCAGAAGGCCGATCAGCTCTTGACCGACCGCCCCTGTCGCCCCGACGATACCGACCTTGTAGGATTGATTACTCACGTGAATGATTCGTTTGAACGGGCCAAAGAAAGGTGCACCGCGCTCGGACTCAAGCCGACAACGCGGCTTATTACAGTATCCATTGCGCAACAGTTGCTTGGATTTTACCGCGACGACTGTCTGGTGAAATCCCACGTTGTCTCCACGTCGCTCCGCCCTCCGTCCAACGTGAAGGATTCCCTCGGGACGCCGCGCGGCCTGCATGAGATCAGCGAGAAGTTCGGGGCCGGCCAGCCCCCCGGCATCGTGTTCAAGGCCCGGGTCGCCACCGGCCGGCACTTCTCCGAGCTAAGCGCCGAGGAGCAGGCACGCAATCTCATCACCACGCGCATCCTCTGGCTGCGCGGCCTCGAGCCCGGCCACAACGCCGGCAGCAATGCGCGCGGAGAGATCGTCGACACCCACGAGCGCTACATCTACATTCATGGGACCAACCACGAGGACCGGCTCGGCCGGCCCTTCAGCGGCGGCTGCATCGAGATGAACAACCTCGAGATCCTTGGCCTCTACGACGAGGTCCGCGTCCGCGACCTGGTGTGGATCGAGGACTAGAAATCCAGCGCCATTTCCAGGCGCGCTCCGCCCGAGCCGTGGATCACATTGACCTTGTCCCCGGCTTGAAAAACCGGCGGTGAAGCCTGCACGATTACAAACACATCACCATTCGGCATCTGGATGGTGATTTCCTGCGCCTTTTTCCGCGTGACGTACTCCTCGATCGCCTGACCGGCAATCGCGCCGACCACCGACGCCCCGGCCACGGCCAGCGCACTGCCCGCTCCGCCCACCCCGCCACCGGGCAAGGCCGCCGCCCCGCCCAGCACCGCGCCACCGTACTGGCCCATGTTGCTCTTCGTGCCGTCAATCGCCACTTCCCGGACCTTAATGATAGTGGCGATCTGTTTTTTCTGCATCTGTCCTACTTGGCTGGACGAGAGGATTTGGTTCGACGAAGGAAACGTGCAACCAGCCAGCCCAAGCAGGACGGTGATTGCCGCAATTGCTGATAAACGACGTGTTTTCATAGGTACGAGTGGCCCGTCGCTCCAACACTCTTGCCATGATCCAGTATCTGGCAAGTCGGTTTCCAAGTAGTGGATCAGTTTGGTGTAGGTCGGGCTTTATGCCCGACACCCAAGCGCAATCTGTCGGGGATAAACCCCGACCTACAAACGCGCGGGCCGATGCGAGAAAATTAAATTGGCCCACTACCGGCTTCCTCGTCTGCCCGCTTCAGGCGTTCCGTCCGAATAGCAATCGCAGGGAGTTCAGGCAGACGACCAGCGTGCTGCCCTCGTGCGCAGCGACACCGACCGCGAGCGGCACGGCGCCGAATGCCGTGGCAATGACCATCACGATGACGACGCCAAGCGACAGCGTCAGGTTCTGCCGGATGATCGCCTTGGCGCGCCGGCTCAGCCGTTCCGCTGCGAGGAAGTTCTCGATCCGGTCATGCATCAAAATGACCTCGGCCTGTTCCAACGCCGCATCGCTGCCGCGCGCGCCCATCGCTACGCTTACGTCCGCCGCGGCTAGACAAGGGGCGTCGTTCACTCCGTCCCCCACCATCGCGACCCGCTTGGTCCCGCCCTGCCGCAATTCCTGGATCGCCGCGACTTTTTGCTCGGGCGTGAGATGGGCCCGGACTTCGTCCAGTCCAAGTTCGCGGGCGACGGACTCGGCCGCCTGACGGCGGTCGCCGGTCAGCATGACGGTGCGGATGCCCATGCGCCGCAATTCGGCGAGCACCGCCTTGGATTCGAGCCGGATCTGGTCGCGGAGCAGCACGCGGCCGATCACGTCGCGGCCGACGATCCATACTTCGGAAAGTTCGGCTGAAGCCGGAGGCAGCTTCGCGGCCCAGCCGGCCAGCGGGCCGGTTTCGAGCAGCTCGCGGCGGCCGAGCAGCGCCTGCGCCCCGCCATAGCTGCCGCGCACGCCTTGACCCACGATGTTCTGGAAATCATCGACGCCCAGTTCCTTCACGCCCCGGGCCTTCGCATCGCGCACGATGGCGCGGGCCAGCGGGTGCTCCGACTTGGACTCCAGCGCGTAGGCCAGCTCCATGATCTCGGTCTCGCGGCCGGCCGGGAAGCTCTCGTAGCCCACCACCGCCAGCTCGCCGGTGGTGAGCGTGCCGGTCTTGTCGAGCGCCACGACGGAGATCTCCGCCAGTTTCTCAATGGCCGCCCCGCCGCGGAAAAGCACGCCATGCCGCGCCCCCCAGGCGATGGCCGCGAGAATGGCCGACGGAATGGACAGGACCAGCGCGCACGGGCTGGCGACCACCATGAGGGTCATCGCCCGGTAGAACGCCGAGCGCACTTCGGGGGTGTTCGTGAAGGCGGGCAGGTGAAAGCCCAGCCACCACACCAGGAACATGGCGAACGATCCGCCGATCACTGCATAGGTGTAGCCCGTGCCAAACTTGTCGGTGAACCGCTCGCTCGGCGCCTTGAGCTTCTGCGCCGTCTGGATGAGCCGGATGATCTTCTGCAGCGTGCTCTCCGCCGGCAACCGCGCGACCTCGTAGTCCACCGAACCCCAGAGGTTGAGCGTGCCACTGAACACCTGGGCCCCGACGCCTTTCTCCACCGGGGCGGCCTCGCCCGTCAGGTTGGACTCGTCGGAGGCGCTCTTGCCCGCGACGACCACGCCATCGGCGGCAAAGGCCCCGCCGGGGCGCACCCGGACGCGCTGGTGCAATTGTAATTCCTCCACCGGGATTTCCCGCTCGTGTCCGTC
>JAYTUA010000051.1:0-2582 GCA_043745015.1 Opitutaceae bacterium
CCGCTCACGCACCTCGTCTGGATCACCTCCGCGGTCTCCATCGGCATCACCTTCGTGGCCTCCTACTTCCTGCTGGCGCACCAGTCCGTCGGCGGGCAACTCGTCAACCCGGCGCTGTGGTGGGTGCTCTCCGTCATCATCAGCTGCGGCACGATCGCCGGCGCGCTCATCCCGGAGTTCACAAAGGTGTTCGTCAGCACGAACAGCCGCCACGTGAAGGAAGTCACCAACTGTTCCAGGCATGGCGGTGCCTCGCTCAACATCCTGTCGGGCCTCGTCGCCGGCAACTTCTCCGCGTTCTGGATGGGCCTCGTCATCATGCTGCTGATGGCGGCGTCCTACTACTTCTCGCAGAACCCCGCGCTGCTCGCGCTGATGCCCGCGAAGTTCATGTATGCCGCGCCGATCTTCGCCTTCGGCCTCGTGGCCTTCGGCTTCCTCGGCATGGGCCCCGTGACCATCGCGGTCGACAGCTACGGCCCCGTCACCGACAACGCCCAGTCCGTCTACGAGCTCTCGCAGATCGAGGGCAAGAAGGGCATCGCCGCCGAGATCGAGAAGGACTTCGGCTTCAAGCCCGACTTTGAGAACGCCAAATACCAACTGGAGAAGGGCGACGGCGCCGGCAACACCTTCAAGGCCACGGCCAAGCCGGTGCTCATCGGCACCGCGGTCGTCGGTGCCACCACCATGGTGTTCGGCATCATCATGCTCCTCCAGAAGCTCTACGAAATCCAGGTTGCCTCGGGGGTGGCGGGTCCGTTCAAGGAGGTCGTCGGCGCCCTCTCCATCGTGCAGCCCGAGATCATCCTCGGCCTGATCATGGGCGGCTCGGTCATCTACTGGTTCACCGGCGCCTCCTGCCAGGCGGTCGTCACCGGCGCCTACAGCGCCGTCGTCTACATCAAGGAGCACATGAAGCTCGACGCCACCACCGCCTCCGAGAAGGACTCGAAGGAGGTCGTCCGCATCTGCACCGTCTACGCCCAAAAGGGCATGTGGAACATCTTCATCGTCGTGTTCTGCTTCGCCCTCGCGCTGCCGTTCTTCAACGCCTACTTCTTCATCGGCTACCTCATCGGCATCGCCTACTTCGGGCTCTTCCAGGCCATCTTCATGGCCAATGCCGGCGGCGCCTGGGACAACGCCAAGAAGATCGTCGAGGTCGAGCTCCGCCAGAAGGGCACCGACCTGCACGCCGCCACCGTCGTCGGCGACACCGTGGGCGACCCGTTCAAGGACACCTCCTCCGTCGCGATGAATCCCGTGATCAAGTTCACCACCCTCTTCGGCCTGCTCGCCGTCGAGATCGCGGTGACGATGACGAACCAGACCCTTAAGACCGGCATCGGCGCCTTCTTCTTCCTTGTCGCCCTCGTCTTCGTGTATCGCAGCTTCTACCACATGCGCATCCCCGAGGAGAACAGCGCCGGGATCTGACCTCACTCTGTAGGTCGGGTTTTATGCCCGACATCTTTTTCAGGCCGCGGTTCACCCCGCGGCCTTTTGTTTGGCTATACCCGCTGCACCCAGCCGTTGGCGATAAACTCATCCGCGAGCATCTGCATCGACACCACTTTGACGCTCCCGATGCGGCGTCCGAGCAGCGGTCCGAAATGCTTGAAATCACCGGTCAGCAGGTGGGTGCATTCTGCCGCGACTGCCGCCTCAAGAATCGGCCGGTCCTTCGCCGGCTAGACCAGCTCCGGCAGCACCGTCGTATCATTGCACAGGTCGAGCCGGCTTACCAACAGCTCAAGCTCATCCAGAGCCTTGGGTTTGTATCGGGCCAGATTTCGCTGGGTCTCCTCGACCGCATATCCGCTGGTCGCGACCAGCGCTCGTTTCAAGGCCAGAGCCAGAAAATTGCCGGTGCGACTGTGAGGCAACGATGCCGAGAACAGGATGTTCGCATCGAGGAATATCTTCATGGCCGTGTTTCGGTTTCACGGGCCGGCCCAGCCCCTCGGATTAACTCAGCCCAATTTTAGCTTTCTGAGCGGCGCCTCGTTGTTGCGCTCAAACTCCGCCAGCCGGGCCGGCGTGTATCTCTCCCCCTTGCCGTTCTTGCGGCCGGTCCGCAGCAGGACGCCCAGCGGCGTTTCCTCCAGCATCAACTTGCCCCCCCGTCTGAGGCCAAACTTCTCCCGCAGCCGCTTCGGGAGCGTCATCGTGCCACGGGAACTGACTTTAAGCATGCTGGCCATGCCCGCACCCTACCCCGGCAACTTTGCTTTTCAACCTTTCTCCTCGCCTGTGGCGAAAGCCACGGGACGAGCCTCGCCGAAGCCTTGGGCGTAGGCGGGCCAGGCCGCGGCTCACCCCGCGGCCTTTTTGTTTTCGCCTTCGCGCATGCCGCATATCTTGTGCAGGCGGCCAGCGGGCCTAATACCTCGTGCGACGACACGCATCGCTCTTCCTCCACGCGGCGCAGCCGGGCAGCTTGTCCCTTGCGCGCCGGCTCGCGGTCACCCGGGCGCCTCCTCCCTCATGCAATTTCCCACCATCATCCAAGGCGGCATGGGCGTCGCCGTCTCCAACTGGCGGCTGGCGCGCGCCGTTTCCCGGCTGGGCGAACTCGG
>JAYTUA010000052.1:0-10009 GCA_043745015.1 Opitutaceae bacterium
GGCAGGTGCGGCTTGTGAAAACCCATCGCGAGGAAGAACGGCTTTTTCGCGGCCGTCTGCTCGGCGATGAGCCGTGCGATCGTGGCCGCGTTGTGGCCGTCGCGCGTCAGGCTGCCGTCGCCGTCGAGGACGGTCCAAGCCGGCTGGCCATCGCCGCCCGCGCGCGATTTGAGCGCGGCGAGCTCCTGCGGATCGGCGGGGTCGCCATCCTCATAAAAATCCCACGACGCGGCGTCATTCATCTTCACGTTGTGAAAAACTTTTCCGGCGCCACCGGTGTAATAGCCGTGCTGGCGAAAAAACTGCGGCAGCATCACCGCATCAGGAACCGCGGTGCGCGCAGGCGTGCTCAGCACGTAGACGCCGGTATGCTCCGGACGCCGACCGCTGAGAAACGAGGTGCGGCTCGGGTTGCAGAGCGGGTATTGACAATAGGCGCGATCGAAACGCACGCCGCGCGCGGCGAGGCGATCGATGTTGGGCGACTGCACGACGGTGTTGCCATAGCAGCCGAGCGTCGTGTTGAGGTCGTCAACGACGAGGAAGAGAACGTTCGGTGCGCTCGCGGCGAATGAAACGAACGGCAGCGCCGCGCCGAATGCGAAAAGAACGGCGCGAAGGCGAATCATGACTTGGTGGCACCGACGCCGGCCGCCTTTTCCGCCTGTTGCACTTCGGCCCATGGCCGAACACCGACCCGCTGCGCCCACGCATCCCATTGTGCACTGATCGTCCTGACGACTTCGGGATTCTTCGCCGCGAGGTCATTCTGCTCGGTGCGATCGGCCGCGATGTCGTAGAGCTCCCAGCCACCGGGAAATTTCGAGACGAGTTTCCAGTTGCCCGCGCGGACGGCGCGGTTGCCCTCGTGCTCCCAGAAAATTGGTGTGAGGCGGTTGAGCGGTTCGCCGGCAAACGCGCGGCGGAGGCTAACACCTTCCATGGCGGGAACGATTTCGCCATGCGCCGTCGAAGGGTATTTTGCTCCCGCGAGATCGATGCACGTGGCCATAAGATCGATCAGATGGCCGGGCTGGGACTCGAGCTTTCCATCGCGGGCGGGCGCGATGCCGGTGGGCCAGTGCGCGATGAGCGGCGTGGAGATGCCGCCCTCATGGACCCAATGTTTATATTCTCGAAACGGCGTGTCGCTGACGTTGGCCCACTCGCGGCCATAGGCGATGAACGTGTCGGACGGCCCCGGCATCACGCCGTAGCCCTGACGCACTGGCCAGCCGTCGCGCGTCTGTTTCTGCGGCATGCTGCCGGAGTAAGTCGCGATCACATCTTTGCCGAGCGGCGGAAACGACGGTGCAGCGGCGCGCGCAACGAAATCGCCCACGCGGCCGTTGAGTTCGGCGCAACCACCGTTGTCTTGGAGAAAGAAAATGAGCGTGTTGTCGAGCTGCCCGCGCGCCTTGAGCTCGGCGACGATACGACCGATGCCCTGGTCCATGCGGTCGAGCATCGCGGCGTAAACTTCCATGCAGCGCGCTTCGAAAGCCTTGTTCACCGCCTTTTCCCACGCACCGGCGGTCTCGGACATTTCCCAACGCGCGTCGACGACGCCGAGTTCTTTCTGCTTCGCGAAGCGTTCGTCGCGGATCGCCTGATAGCCGGCATCGTAGCGGCCTTTGTATTTGGCGATGTCCTCCTCACGTGCGTGCATCGGCCAATGCGCCGCGGTGTAGGCGACATACATGAAGAACGGATCGTTCACGTGATCGCGTGAGTGATCGCCGATGAAACGCAGCGCGTGATCAGTGATGGCGTCGGTGTAATAATATTCCTTCGTGGGTTGATACTCGGTGTCGTTGGCGACGGTGATAATTTTGTTGTCGCGCACGAGACCTGCGGGGTCCCAGTAGCTGCCCGAGCCCGCGATCGTGCCGTAGTATCGGTCAAAGCCGCGCTGAAGCGGCCAGTTGTGCGAGTCCGACATTTTCTCGGCGGAGTTGAACGGCGTCACGTGCCACTTGCCGACGGCGTAGGTGCGATAACCGGCTGGCTTGAGCGCCTCGGCAATGGTCACGGTGCGCGGGCTGAGATCACCGCGGTAACCGGCGCTGCCGGCGCTATCGACCATGTGGCCGATGCCAGCTTGATGCGGGTAAAGTCCCGTGAGCAGCGCGGCGCGCGTCGGGCAGCAGCGGCCGACGTTGTAGAACTGCGTGAATCGCACGCCCTCGGCAGCGAGTTTGTCGAGGTTGGGCGTCGCGATCTCGCTGCCGTAGCAGCCGAGATCGGAATAGCCGACGTCGTCGGCCATGATGATGACGATGTTTGGGCGCGGTGAAGCGGCGAACGCACTCATCGCACAGCACGCAGTCAACAACAGCAGAGTTTTTTTTCCGTGGAATGCCGCGAAGGGAAAATGATGCATGGCGGTGGGAGCTTAATTTTATTGGTTCTTCTTTTTTGCACGCTTCTCTTCGCGGCCGGCATGTCGGCCGGAGGGATCGCCGTGGTCCAGAATGCCACCGGCGGGATTGAGCTGGTCGAGGGCGGCTTGTAACCGCTGGCAGGCTGCTAGTTCATTGTCCTGACCCACCCGTTAGGTGGCAATGGGAGTGCGTTAGCGACAGATGCATCAGAATAGTGCGCCCTTGTGCCCCAGGGTGTAGGTGAAAAACACCGCGCGGCGGTCACCGGGGAGGATGCGGGTGGCGCCGCTGGTGCCGGCGCGGGTGAACTCCTCATCGAAGAGATTGTTCACGTTGACGCCCACGGTGTGGGAGACATTGCTCCGGCCCTTGAAGGTGTAGCGCGCACCGAGGCTCCAGAGCTGGTAGGCCGGGACGGTGAGTCTCCATTGCCCGGATGAGAAACTGACGACACGTGCGCCAGCCGGACCGGTGACCACATCGCCGGCAATGGGGGTTTCGGTCGGGGTCTCGCCGACGAAGGTGACGCCGAAGTTGGTCGAGAAACCCTTGAAGCGACCGGAGGGTGCATACTTCATCGAGAGGCTCCCATTGTAAGGGGCCACAAATTGCACCTTGCGCCCGATGGCCTGGGGATTGGCAGTGCCGAAGTCCGTGTAGCGGGAGCGGACATTTCCATAACTGGCCAGCACGGACACCTCCGGGGTCAGGTTCCAGTTGAGATCGGCTTCATAGCCGCGGACGCTTTGGTTGCCATCACGGCGGCTGACAGTCAGGCCGGTGATTTCATCGATGTCGTCGACACTGACATTCTGCCGGTTGATGGAAAATGCGCTCACGGTGAAGGTCAGTCGATTATCCAGCAGCGAGCCCTTGAAGCCGTAGTCCCAGCCGTCGGCAGTTTCGCCCTTGAAGGTAGGGTTGGCCACATCAACGGGGTTGTCACCCTGGGAGAGGAAGTAGCTTTCGCTGTAGTTGACGAAGACGCGGAAGTTCTCCTTCACCTTGAAGTTGAAGCCTAGGTTGGGTTTGGACTGGGTGATCGTCTTGTCGATCAAATCACCCACCTGATAACTGGGGAGAAATGACGTGAAGGAGGATGCGGCGGTGCGGTAGTCGCGATGCCGCCAGCGGATCGAGTCGAAGCGAACGCCCGTGTAGGCGAGAAGGCGACCGTCCATCAAGGCGGTCTGATGGCGGAGCAGGCCACCGAAGAGGGTGATGCGGCGCTTCATCTTGCGCGTGGAGACAAATCCGCTGCTCCCGTCGTGTGGCTTGGTGAAATAGCTAATCTGGCCCACCGGGTTGAAATTGGCGTCCACCGTGACGGAGCGGACGAGGTTCCAGGCCACGATGTCGGGATTGGTGGGGGCGCCGTAATTGAGGGTTGGGTCCCAGCGGTAATAGTCGTTGAAATCGAAGGTCAGGAGGGTGCGGTGCTCCAGCTTGCGGTTGTTCGTCCAGTAGTGGGCCAGCAGGTCGGCTTGGAAGGAGCCGCCGTCCTCAAAAATCCGGCCCCAGTTGGGCGTCGCGCCGCGCTGGGAGAACGGAGCAACCGTATTGGCTTTGTTGATCAGAATGTTGCCCCAGGTGGTGTTTTGAGCGTAGTCATCTCGGTAGGCAGCATAGATGTTGCCGGAGACGCGGGTGCTGAAGACGGAATTGAGCCTCTTTTCATAAGTGGCGGTATAGGAGTTGTTGCCGCGGTTGAGTTGGGCGACCGGCCCAAAGGCGCTGACCTTGTTGAGTGGCAGGGCATAGCCGATGGCCACGTCGTCGGCGTCGAGGGTGGCGGTGGTGCCGGTGCCCTTCTTGTCGATGATCACGGGGGCGCCGGACAAGGGGGAGTGGCGTGCCTGATCAAACAGCTCGATCTGCCCGGTCAACTTTGACCCGTCCTTGAAGGTGTGATTCAGGGCGAGGTAATATTCATTGTTGCGGGCGAGGGTCCAGTCCGCCTCGAAATCACGCTGATAGTAGCTGGCGGCGAGGATGAAGTTGGTCTTGCCGAGCTTGCTCTGGAAGAACGGCCCGGTGGCCTGGAGGGTAACCCGTTGCGTGCCGTAACCCCCGTAGTTGAAGCTAAGACTCTGGTTCGCCGCCTCCTTGGGCATCTTGGAGATCATGTTCATCATGCCTCCGGGGGAGGTGCGTCCGTAGATCGCGGCGCTGGAGCCCTTGATCACCTCGATGCGATCAATGTTGCTGGTGCCGTAGCGGCCGAGGCGGAAAAAGCCGTCGCGGAGCTGGTTGTTGGAGGTGAAACCCCGGAGGATGAAATTGCCGCCGACATCCAGGCCCGTGAAGCTGCCGATGTGGGTGACATTATCCGATAGCTCAAAGATGCCGAAGTCCGCGAGAAACTCGCTGGTCATGACGTTGACGGTGTAGGGGAGATCAATGATCTGGGTCTTCACCCGGCTGCCGGTCATGGACTCGGAGACGGTGTAGCCGCGATTTTCCTGGGAAGTCACCTGGAAGGGGGGAAGTTCCAACGTTTGGTTGGAAACCGGTTCCGTGGTCTGGGCGGACAAGCAGGCGGCAGGCAGGCCCAGAAGGACGAGGAGGGGCAGGCAAGGGAGGTGCAAACGGAGGAATGGGTGCATAGGTAAGCGGATCAGGTGGACGGGCGGGGTTGGGAGGTAGGGTGGCGAGGAGGATACCTCACCTGATGGCTAAGATAGCTGACCGGGGCGCAGGTCCGCCATCGGTCGTTTGTATGAGTGCCGGCGGGGCGCGCGGCCTCCAACCGGTCAATCCGCCCGGGCCCTGCCGGTTGCCGGCCGTTACTCCCGGCCCAGAAACTTGATCACGGCCTCGGTGCGGGTTTGCACGTGCAGCTTGCCATAGACCGTGTGGATGTGAGTGCGCACCGTGCTCATGGTGATCCCGAGCTGGTCGGCAATTTCCTTGTAGAGGCACCCTTTGGCCAGCAACCGCAGGATCTCGTTTTCCCGGACACTCAGTTGCTCCATGTTGGTGGCCGCTTGTTTCATCTGATGGAAATGGGCCACCACCTTGCGCGCGATCTGCATGGACATGGGGGAACCGCCGGCCTGGACCTCCCGCACGGCCTGGACCAGTTCTTCCGCGGGCATGTTCTTGAGCAAATACCCATTGGCGCCGGCCCGCAGGGAATTGAAGATCTGGTCGCTTTCCTCGTAGGTCGTCAGCATGAGCATATGCAACGAAGGCAGCGTCGCCTTCAGCTGGGACACGCATTCGATGCCGCTCATGCCCGGGAGGTTGATGTCGACCAGGGCTACCTGTGGGCGGAGTCCGGGAATGCCGCGCACCGCAGCCTCCCCGCTCTCAAAGGCTCCGAGGCAGTTGATGTCAGCGATGCGACTGAACAATTTGACCAGCCCGTCCCGGGTTCCCTGTTTGTCCTCCACAATGGCCAGGGTGACGGGGACGGAGAGCGGCATGGATCTAGTCTGCACGTTGCGAGGCGAAGACGAAGGCATTTTGCTGAAATCGGACAAACTGTATGATGCGTTCAGCCGGGCGGCTTGAGGGCGAGCGCGAGCTCAAGCCGGGTGCCGCCACCCGGCTTGCTCTCGATCAAGAAGGAACCGCCCACGGCGGCCATGCGCTGGCGCATGTTGCGGAGCCCGTCCGCATGGGGCTCGGCGGGCTGCAGGTCGAAGCCCCGGCCGTCGTCCGCGAGGGTGATCCGGAGGATGCGATCTTGGACGGTCAGCTCCAGCCGGACCGCCCGTGCTTGGGCGTGGCGCACCACGTTGGTCAAGGCCTCCTTGACCGTGAGGAAGAGGTGGTGCCGCAGTTCCGGGGTGAGTTGCATCTCGGAAGGATTCTCCGGCAGGTCGACCTCGCAGGTGATCCCGGCCGAACGCAGGAATTCCATGGCATATTGGCCCACATAGCTGACGAGATGCGGCAGGGTATCGTTGCTGGGGTTGATCGCCCAGATGGTCTCATCCAGGGATTTCAGGACCTGCTGGGTGGTGCGGGTGATCTGGCGCAAGTGGGTTTCCGTGCTGCTGGCGGAGTTGCTGTCGTGGATCGCATTTTCACTGAGCAGCTTGATGTGGGCGAGGCTGCCGCCGAGATCATCGTGGATGTCGCGCGCAATCCGCATGCGTTCCTTGGAGAGGGCCGCCATTTGCTCGGACTGGCGCAACCGGGCCTGGAGGCGGCGAAACGAGACCAGGCGAACGAGCGCCACCACTCCGGCGGTGAAGACGGCCAGCGTGGCTAGGCGGAACCACCATTCCTGCCAGATGAAGGGGGCGACGGTCAGGGCCATTGTGGCGGGAGTCTGGCTCCAGACACCGGTCTCGTTGCAGGCTATCACCTCGAAGCGGTAGCTGCCCGCCGGTAACCGCGAATACCTGGCCTGACCCTCGGGGCCGGCATCCGTCCAGGATTCTTCCAGGCCGGCGAGCCGGTAACGATAGCGCACGCTCTCCGAGGCGGTAAAGCTCGGGGCGGTGAACTTGACCAACAGGCGAAAGTGGTCGGGCGGCAGCCGCAGGACGGTCCCGGTCCGGGCCAGTTCCGCCCGGCCCGGGCTCTTTTCCTCCCGGAGCGGAAAGGAATGATCGCGCAGCGCGACCAGCCCGTCGTCCACCGACACGGACTGCAGAAACACCGACGGTGCGATGGGATTCTCCCTGAGGTTGGCCGGGTTGAGGGAAAGAAGGCCGCGGCTGGTGGCGAAGAACATCCGCCCGTCGGTGCCCAGGCACACCGAGGGGAAGTTGTCGTAGTGCGGCTGCAGGTTGGGGAGGCCCTCGGAGCGGCCGTAAAAATTCGGGCGGGGCCGTTCGCTGTTCGTCATCAACGCGGTCAGCGCCGGGGCCGACAGCTTGTAGAATCCGCGGGGGCCGGCCAGCCAGAGCGCCCCGTTCTTGTCCGAACCGATCTGGCTGATGATGTCGGGCACCAGGCTGGTTTTGCCCGCAAAGAGCGTATACTTGCCGTCCTTGAAATGGGCGATGGCGCGCTCGGCGTAGCCGATCCAGAGGCTGCCGTCCCCCGTCGCATGCAGGCAGCGGACCGAGGTGGTGATCGCCGCACTCAGGCCGGGATCCGAAACCAGGGCGTCGCCCGCGACCCGCAGGATCTGTCCGTCCGAGGTTCCCACCCAGATCTGTCCGGTGGCATCCTGGGCAATGGACCTGATGTTACGTGCGGTGGCCGGCGCGGAGATGGGCCGCAGCTTTCCGTCGGCCAGGTGGTAGAAGCTGCCGGGCCTATCGCCGGCGGAGAACCACAGGGTGTCGTCCGCGGCGACAAGCAGCGAGCGGATGGAGTTGCCCGGCGATTCCGGGCGGGGCTGCCAGACGCGGGTCTGCCCGGTGCGCAGGTCAATCTCGTGCAATCCCTGGCCACGCGTCCCGACCCAAAGCCGGCCCCGGCGGTCGGCGGCCACGCAGACCGCATCACCGGGCCACCCGGCCCCGGACGGCTGGAGCGACCAGGTCGTGCCATCCCCGCTGACCAGGTGCCCGTTGACGGTGGCGGCCCAGTAACGACCGGTGGAGTCTTGGCAGACCGAGGAGACTGAGGTCGAGGGCAGGCCGGCCTCCACGCTCAGCAGCTCGATCGCGCGCGGCCGCAGCCGGCTCAGGCCGCCCCCCAGGGTTCCGGCCCAAATGTTTCCATCCCGGTCCTCCAGCAGGGCACTGACTTGTAGATGGGAGACCTTGACGGCCTGCAGGACGTTTTCTTCGAGACGGAACAGGCCGTTGCGCAGGGTGCCGATCCAGACAGCACCGGTGCGATCCTCGAGCAGCGACAGGGGGCGGCACCCGGCGGGCAGGTCCGCCTGCCGGATGGGGGGGTGGTCCGTGGTCAGCTTGTAGACCCGCTCCCCCGTGCATGCCCAGATGCCGCCGTCTTGCGCGACGGTCAGCACGACTTCGTTGTCATCCAGGCGGTAGCGTTCCTGGAAAGCATGACCCTCCAGCAGGCCGATCCGACCGCCCAGGGCGCACCAGACGCGGCCCTCGCCGTCGAGGGCCAACGCGGAGCGACCGCTTGGGGTGCTGCCGTCAGGCAAGGCCAGTTCCTTGAACTGGTCCCCCGCCTTGCGGAGCACCTTCTGGCCCACCGCCAGCCAGACGGTGCCATCCTTCGCTTCCACCAGGTCATTCAGCAACCCGGCCGGAATTCCGTCGGCAGCCGTGTAGGCCTGCGCGGCCGTGGGGCTGACCAACAGCAGCGTCTCGCGGTAGGCGCTCAGCCAGAGGTTGCCCCGGGAATCTTCCTGCAGGGCACGGGCGCCGTTGCCGATCACGCCCTTGACCGCGGAAAGGTGGAATTCCTCGAAGGTGCGGCCATCAAACCGCAGCAATCCCCCGAGCGTCGATACCCAGATCTGGCCATCGCGTGATTGGGTCAGGCCGGTGACTCGGTTGTCGAGCAGGCCGTCATCCGCCTCCCAAACCCGGATGTTCCAGTCGGGTGGGGTCGCAGCCGGCAAGCAACCGACCATAAGCATGAGGCCAAGCCATCCGCGGCACCACGCGAGGGCGAAAAAATGTTGGCCGCGAATCCAATGTCCGGAAGGATGCCGCATCATCAAGCAGAGACCAAAATACGTAAACCTGAGTTCAGGGTAAGCACGGGAGAAGGCTGCAAGTAGCGGCCGATACGGGCAAGGGGATTCACTTTCTAATGGCATGCAGTGATGCACATGCAAGGCTGTGACACGCCGCTGCATGGAGAAACTGTTGGGCCGGGCTTGGAAATTGGACGGCTGGCGCTGCGATCACAGGCATCTGCGGCGGAATGCAGTAACGCCTTACCCTCCGGATGGCGGCGCGGTTGCGACTTCCCGCCAGACCCGTTCCAACACCGGCCTGATGAGCCGCGTGAATTCGACGTAGGCTGGCGGGTGAAAGTGGAGCGTGTCCTCCCGGTAAAGCTCGAGCCGGGGGTTTCCGGCCGGGTCGACCAACGCGGGGTTGATGTCGATGAAGGTATGGCCCGGTGTCACCGCGCAGTAGGTCCGCACGAGCGCGTTGTAGTGGTCGACCTGCTCCCAGCGGGCCACGCGGTCCGGTGAGCGCGTGCTGGAGACAAAGATCAGGCGGGTGGCCGGATGCTTGGCGAGCGTCCGTTCCGAAAATTCGCGGAAGCGCGCAAAAATTGCCGCGGGATCCTCCGGCTGTTCGCCGGCCTTCAGGTCGTTGCTGCCGCAATAATACACGACGATGCGGGGTGCGTAGGGTGTGACGACCTGATCAAACCGGGCGAGTTGGTCCGCAGTGCGCGAGCCGCCGAACGCCCGGTTTAGGACCGGCAGCGGTGCCATCATCTCGGCCACGTTGGTCCACTGCCGGAAAATGCTGCTGCCGACAAAGAGGATCCCGCCTTGGACGGGCGGCTTAGCCGCATCAGCCTCGGCGAAGGCCTTGAATTCCGGCTCGAAGCGCGCCCAGCGCTGACCGGAGTCATCCGCCCCATGCCCGCCCGGACAGATCAGGGCCAGCGCCAGGACGATAAAGACCGGGCGCATTGATCCGCGATTTTTTCTGCCGCCGGCCAGGTGGTTCAAAAGGATTTAACGGGTCTCGCCAGTGACTATCGCTTCTTCTTTCCGTTCTGCTCGATGTTGAGGTAGGTCTTGGCGAGCATCTGGGATTCGTAGAACT